>DATDNK010000140.1:0-6609 GCA_036518275.1 Candidatus Acidiferrum sp. | reverse complement strand
TCTAAAGTTCGAACTCCATGCCATCGTAGGCGATTTCGAAGCCGGCATCCAGCACCATGCGATGCTCAGCACTTTTTTCGTCAAGGATGGGGTTCGTATTATTGATGTGGATCAGGATTTTGCGGCCTTTCGTTTTGGCGGGGAATTGATCGAGCAGGCCGCCCGCGCCGGAGAGCGGTAAGTGGCCAATTTCGCGCGCGGTTTTTTTGCTGCGGCCGGTATGCATCAATTCATCGTCGCTCCAGAACGTGCCGTCAATGAAAGTCGCATGAGCAGACTCCACCGCCGACTTCCACATCGCCGAAGATCCGGAAAGCGACGGAGCAAAGAAGAGACGCTTTTCCCCTTGCTCCATGACAAAGCCCACGGAAGCATCCTCAGGCGGAACCGCCCTCAGAGTTTCCTCGCTGACGTAATCCGGATAGCAGCCTCCAAGCGGAACCGTGGTGCAGATGAACTCCGCCGGCCCGGAGGAATCCTCAGATAAATGACAACCCAAACGCCCTTTGGCCGAGAGAGTTTGCCATTTCACCGGAGGATTGGCGCGCTCCAAAACACGGAAGATCCTGTTCTCTTTCTGAAGAACACACTGCGCGCCGCGTGTGGCGAACACAAAAAAGCTCTGAAATTCGCGAAGATGCAGCAAGCCCATCACGGAGTCAACATCCGCATTAGGCAGGAACACGCCGCCAATCGGGGATGGGGCAGAATCGTCAGCAGGCGGAGTTAGCTCGCGCGCGGCGAGCACCTGCTGGCGCAAATCGGGAGAAGCGCAGAGCAGAAACCAAACTTTGGAATCGGGCGAACAGATTACCTGGGTTTGCGTGCGCGGACGGGCTTTCAACTTGCCGTGGCGCAAAGCGCTACAGTTCGGACACTGGCAATTCCATTGGGGAAAGCCGCCCCCGGCTGCGGATCCGAGGACTTTTACGCGCATTCCAGCACGCCAGCCAGGTTGCTCGCCTGGCGGACAGGATGTTTAGATTTCAGCGTTGGCGTAAGAGCTGATTTCGCAGTTCAGGTCAATCTCTTCGTGCCGAGGCGTGGTCCATTCCATGAAAAAGGCTCCTTTTGGAGTCGGAAGATCAAGTACAGTCGGAGAATACCACGAGACAAGGAAGAAGGGAATAGGGGAGTTGGAGAAAGGCACCCGGCCGCGTTCCGGAGCGGACAATCGTCCGCGTCGAAAATGACTGGACGGCAGCAATCTTTGAAAAACCCGAGTCCCACGGTCTTCGCATTATCTAGCGTTGGCGGCGGAGACGGCTGCGAAGCCGGCCGCCCGTCTGCTCCTTCCAGACACGCTGATCGTCAGCAGTTTGCCCAAATGTAGGGCCTGCAGTTCCTTTGGTAGAGCCTGCAGACCTGGAGCGACAAAGATTATCGCATGGACGAAATTTTCATTTTTGCCTTGCAAAGAAGAATGGCTGGCTTCTTGAGGCAGTGCGGGTTGATTCTTAAGCCGCAAAGGCAACAGGGCTCCACCGCGATCTGTGCAGGCTTCAGCCCCTGGAGGGCTAACGGCACCGGGTCCTGATGAGCGGTCCTTCCTCCATTTCTCTATTTCCCTCTTGAAAGCATAGACAGAGCCAAGCCTGTGGTGAAAATGGCGATGCACGGGCAGACATTCGCGCTTTTCCCAGCGCTGCACGGTGCGCACTTCGCGCCCGAGGTAAGAGGCAATTTCCTTCCAAGAGTCCAGGCGATCCTCCGGAATCTCTGCGACACGTTGAGAAGAGACTGCTGTGTTGCCCACCCGCGTTAAGCCTCGAACGGCCGCGTTTGAGGTCAAAATTCTTCCCTTTGATGCTTTTTCAAACTGCGAGAGTCCTTTCACCAGGTTTCTCCTTCGTTCGGGAATCGCATGCTTCGATCGCCCTGAACGATTCGTTGCCCGATTCATTTGTAGGTATGTGGTTCAATACGAGAAACTGTGACATGCCTCACTGAACGACGTGGGAATGTGGGCCAAAGGCGCGTCGCGGCATCGCCTTTAGTTTGCCGCGTCCCCTGAGACCTGCTGAAAACGCAAAGGCTTTGGGATAGAATCGCGGAACTTCAGGCTCCACTGGCTTATCGAAAATCTCGAGCGGCTGTTCGTGAAAGGGCGTCATGGCAACCGGAGCAAATCCGGCGGCAAGTCAGTCCGAAACGTTAATCGAGCGCATTCTATCTGGAGATGAAGCGGCTGAAGACGAGTTGGTCAAGCTTTATAAGCGGCCCGTTTTTGCCATTGCTGCCGCACGGACGGGTGACCGCGATGCGGCACGCGACCTGACCCAGGAAGTGCTGATGGCCGTGTTGCAGGCGGTCCGGAAAGGGCAGGTTCGAGAGTCGGACAAGCTTGCGGCCTTCATACAGGGAACCGCAAGAAACCTGATCAACAACTACTTCCGGACCCGTGGCCGGCGAGCTGAATGCAGCCTGGAAGCTGTTGCGGAGAGAAGCGCCGACCCCGTGGAGGAGCGAGAAGCGGCGGAACGGGGTCGTTTACTGCGGGAAGAGCTGCGGAGTTACAGCGCCTTGGATCAGCAGATTCTTCTGTTTTCACTGGTAGACGGGCATTCACTAGCCGAAGTGGCAAAACGCCTGAAGATGTCCCACGAGGCGGTCCGTGCCCGCAAGTCTCGCTTGGTCAAAAAGATAACAAAAAAGTTTCGAGGACTGTCACAAAAGTGAGTATTCGGACCACTGAATGGAGATAGGCGAATCATGGATTGCCTGACTGTCAACCGCGAGGAGTTGGCTGAGCAATACCTCCAGGGGAAGCTCGATTCTGCGCGGCAGGACGAATTCGAAACGCATTTGCTGGAATGTTCCCAGTGTGCGCGGGAACTGGAGCTATTGCAGACCGTCCGCGCGCAGTTGTCGGAACGAGCTCACGAAATTCGGGGATGGACGGGGCGCAAAGCCTTCTTTTTTCGGTTGCAGGCCGTAGCTTTCGCCGCCCTGCTGGTCATGATGATCGCCGGCAGCATTGCAATTCGGCAGAGAAAACAAAATAACGCAATAGCTGTTTTGGCGCCACCAGACACGAATCGGCCGCCGACTCAGACAGCCGCGCCAGAAAACACGACCGCTGCGTCGACCAAGCCGACGGCGCCTGGCGGGATACCGGAACCAACTCAGCATGCAAAAAAGACTGAAGTTGTTAGTGCAACTAAGCCCGAGAAAATAGGCAATTTGCCTGTCAACGCAAGGAATTCCATAAACTTCACTATAGCTGACTCGCAGGTAGCCCGTGACGCCGCGCCGTCGATTGGCCCCGCACCAACCAGCAGCCCTGCCTCGTCTGCGGGGGCGAACGCAAACGGAAAGGGCGCGCCAGAAAGTGCGCCGGGTGCTCAGCCGGTGCCGGTGCAAGTGGCTGAGGAAAAACCAAAGTCCGCTTTGCCGTCAGACGATCCCCGTGAAAAGCCGGAATTGACAACTCCCCAGGGCGTGGAGCTAGCCCGCATCGGGATGGTGGAACCACCTCCATATACATTCCCCGGCATGGTCAGCCACTTCATGTCGCCAATGGATCACAAAAAACCCGGGTTTGCTAAGGATCAAGGGTCACAGGGCGGGGGGCGGGAATTATTTCGCAAAGGTATGAATGAATATGTCGGCGGTCATTACTCCGAGGCGGCCGGTTATCTGGAGCAAGCAGTCCCGCTGGAGCCCCGGGCTGCTGATATCAATTTTTATCTTGGAATATGTAAGCTGCTACTCGGCCACCCGGACGAGTCTATCCTTCCCCTAAAAAATGCCGTCGGTGCCGGCAAGTCCATTTATCTGCAGCCTTCACACTACTATTTGGCCAAAGCTTATGTGCAGGGCAACAAACTTGGCGATGCGGAGGAGGAATTGCGCAAGGCAATCGCGGTACCTGGACGGTTGACATCGGACGCGAAGGGGCTCCTCGCACGATTACAAACCCTTCGCGGACAAATTGAAAAGCCCTGATTTTGGGCGGGGATTCGTGCGCCGCAATTAAGAATCTCCGCGGTCCTGCGTTTTGGATAAGTCCGGAGCCGGTTCAGCGGCTCCCACGCCATCTTCGCCCTCGAGCTTATTGACTAGGGAGAGCTTCCAATTGCCCACCCAGGAACCGAATTTTGCGTCGAGATAGTATTCCTCGCCGCTCGTGACATCGAATTCCAGCGCGTCGCCCTGCTCCGCCCGGCAGGAATGCTTTCCAGGATCCATTTGGATCAGTAGATACTGTCGGCTACCGATTTGTCCCATCTCTTTTGAATCGCAATAGAACCGCGGATGCTGATCTTTTTGGCCTTTGGTTCGGTAAATCATAACGAGGCCCGCTTCATTGGGCATGGGCAGTCGCGCCTGAGCTTCCTCGATCCCCGGGTTGTTGAGCGGGGAATCTCCTTGCACATAGGCTGTGATCCGCGTACCAGGTGGAATCCAGTCTCTCCGATGCATCATCTCGCGAATGTTTAGAAGAAAGCCCTGTTCCAATGCTCCAATCATGGCCTGCTTTAAGGAAAGCGGTTTGGCGATGGCGCCCGCGCGCGTCGAGTGCACCTGCACAGTGAAAGGCTCCGGCTTGCCTTTTGGCAAAGAGCGCAGTGCGATGTCTTGATCGTCGAGACTCTTGGCCCAATTCAGCTTTAAGGACAGGCAGGTGCAGATTTCGGGCACTCCGTGCCGATCCAGTGTGGGCATCCAAACACTGTCAACGGTTGCCTGTGCGGCGCTACCCTTCTGGATGACTACTTTCCCGCCGACAACAAGGTCTTCTGCAACCACCATCCGCACAATGTCGCCAGGGTGGGCGTGCACCGGACGGGGGCGCCAGCCTGCTGCCAACCCCCAAACAGCCTGGGAAAAGCGCAGTTGTACAGGACTGCCGTCTGCGATCACAAGCTTGGTTGATTCCTGCGGTTGTGTTCCGATCTCAGCAGGGGATTGAGCATTGACCGGACCCACGAATAAGCCTGCCAGCAGCAAGGAACTGAGAATAGATTTCTTCATGGGGCTTCTCCGGACGAGAAGAATTGTTTCGGAGTGTACTACCGACTTCGTTTTCCCTCCAAGCGTCAGCAGACGACACTAAACGCCAGATGGCGACACGGGCACCATTTGCAGATGCCAGTAAGGCAAAAGAGGTATCTCCGAAATCTAACCACCATGCCTAGGCGTGTTGCTTGGAAAACAACACAAGCTGTGGAGGCGAAGGGCCAACGAAGAAAGTCGAGCTTTTCTTCCTCAACTTTTTTGAAAAAAGGCCAATGTTTTCTCTTGACAAGGTTCAAAAAGCGCGTAGCATGGGGCGCAAAGTGGTAAGAAGTGGGAATAATAGGCACGAAGTAGCGAGCTGTAGGGCAAAATAGAAAGCTTTGGAAGTTGTGGTGAAAGTGGGCATTTTGGCCATTCTAGACCACATTTTCGCGTTCGATCCCAGCCGAACGAGGGTCGTCGCGTTGAGCGGGGCGCATGAAGCTGCGGGGCAACTGTCCAGCGAAGGTGGACGAGAAGGGTCGTCTGAAGATACCCGCCGTGTTTCTCGAGCAACTGAAAGAGTACGGAAACCAGTTTTACATCACCAGCACCACTGGTGAGACGGCTCGGATCTATCCGATGAAGGTTTGGTCGGAGATTGAAGACAGGCTGGAGAAGATGCCGAGCACGAACCGGGCGAAGAGAAAGTTTTTGATGCGCACCAGCTACTACGGGCAAACGGTGGAGTTGGATGGGCAGGGAAGGCTGCTTCTGCCGACCGTGTTGCGGGAATCTGCGCAAACCAAGGGAGACGTGGATGTGCTGGGCAACCTGGATTATCTGGAAGTGATGAATCACACGCGCATGCTGGATCAGTTGAAGAACGAGCCGTACACGGACGAAGACGACAAGGCGCTGGAAGATTTGGGAATTTGAGAAGTAGTGGCGGGTGACGAGAGAGCGGTCAGATTTGGGTGCGGCGCACACGCCGGTGATGTTGCGGGAGGTGCTCGAATGGCTGCGCGTAAAGCCGGACGGAACGTACATCGACGCAACCCTGGGAGCGGGCGGACACTCCGAAGCGATCGCCCGGAAATTGACCTCTGGAAGGCTGATCACTCTGGACCGGGACGCACAGGCGCTCGCCATGGCGCGGGAGCGGCTGAAGATCTTTGGGGTGAAGGTGACAGTGGTGCAGGCGCCGTTCTCCAGGATTGCGGAGGTCGCGCAAGAGTTGGCGATTCCGCCGGTGGACGGGGTCTTGGCCGACTTGGGAGTTTCGAGCATGCAGCTTGACCAGGCCGCGCGCGGATTTTCGTTCCGCGAAGCCGGTCCGCTGGACATGCGTATGAACGCCGAAGACGAATTGACGGCGGAGGAAATTGTGAATCGATGGCCGGAGAGAGCGCTGGCCGATTTGCTCTACCGCGAAGCGGATGAGTACGATTCCAGAAGGATCGCCAGGGCGATCGTGAGAGCGCGACCAATACGCGACACCTCTCACCTGGCAACGACTGTGGCAGGGGTCCGAAAGCAATGGGGAAGGCAGAGACTGCATCCCGCAACAAAAACGTTTCTGGCGCTGCGGATAGCGGTGAATCGAGAGATGGAGGAACTCGGGCAGTTTCTTTCTCGGACCCCCGCCGCAATGAATTCGGGCGGCCG
>DATDNK010000139.1:0-9326 GCA_036518275.1 Candidatus Acidiferrum sp. | reverse complement strand
GCACGGCTTGCCCTATGAGCAAGCGCTGCGAGCCGTCACCATCAATCCCGCACAGATTTTTGGGCTGGGGAGCCAGATCGGCACACTGGAACAAGGCAAAGTCGCCAACATCATTGTTACGAATGGCGACCCGCTGGAACTGACCACAGATGTGAAATATCTTTTCATCAGGGGACAGCTCACCTCCGCCGAAAACAAACACCATCGTCTATACGAGAAATACTCGAACCGGCCGAAAGCCAAATAACAGCGCGGAAACACGTCCTCCAGGGCAAATGAGGCTGCGTTCGCTTCTCAAATGAGAGCGAAATTCTCGAAACTTTTCCGTCCCTTCTGCGTTTTTACTGATGGGGTATCATGCGTCGCCTCATCTGCACAGTGTCCTTGTCGTTCCTCCTTTGCTGCGCAAGTCTGACGTGCGCCCAGGAAACCTCGAAAATCGTGGAGCAGTACGTCAAGGCAGCGGGTGGAGCGCGCGCGTTGTCTAGAATCCGCGCCCTGTCTCTGGAAGGCACTTTTACGACTGATGACGGAAAGTCCGGCACTTACACTCTCGATACCAAAATGCCCAATCGTTATTACATGGAACTGCTCGTTGGCGACCAGAACTTGATTGAAGCTTACAACGGCAAATCCGCCTGGCACCGGGATGCCGCGGGAGAGCTCGGCACACTCGTGGGCGCTGATGGGATGCAACTGGAAGCGGCGGCTCAGTATTACAACTCCCGGCTCGTGAATCCGAAGAAGGAGAAGATAGCGCTGGCCTTTGTGGGAAATGCGCAAGTTCGCGGCAAAGATGCTCTGGAGGTCGAGGTTAGCAGTGCCACTGGCGTGAAACGACACGTCTTCTTCGATCCTCAGACCCACCTGATCGTGAAAGAAGCCGCTACCGTTGGCGGTGTGGAAGAAGAAATTCTTTACGACGACTACCTGGCGGTGGAGGGTGTCAAGCTTCCTAACAGAATTGAGCTGCACCGAAGCGGCGCAAAGTACGACATCACTGTTGCACGCGCCACCATCAATGGAACCATTGGCGAGCGCGTCTTCGATTTCCCGATCAAGTCCCAAGTCAAACTGCCCGATCTTAAGGCGCTCTTCAAGGAAATTGACGACAACCAGAAAGCCATCGACAAGATCAAGGAAAATTACGCGGGCACGGAGACAGAAGAAGAAACCGAATACGACGGTGCGGGAAAAGTGAAGAAGCATGAGACGCGCGAATCCACGTTCTTCTACCTGGACGGCGATGAGATCACCACGCTGGTGAAAAAAGATGGCAAGCCGCTCAACGAAAAGGAGCAGGAAAAGGAGAACGAGAAGGTACGCAAGCGCATCGAGGAGCACCAGAAGCGCCAGGCCAAAAAAGAAGCGAAAGAAGAAAAGGCCAAGGAACAAGGAAAGAACGAGGACAAAGATGAGCCGGGCATCGAGGTCTTTCTACGCGCGTGCCAGTTCGTCAATCCGCGCCGCGAGCGCTTTCGTGGGCAGGACGTGCTCGTTTTCGATTTCGAACCCAATCCCGAGTTTCAGCCGCACAAGCTGGAAGAGAAAGTTGTCCAGAAACTCGCCGGTGTTGTTTGGGTGGACGAAAAAGTCCGCGACGTCGCGCGGCTGGAAGCTTATTTCGTCGGCGACGTGAAGATTGCAGGAGGGTTGCTCGCCAGCGTGCAGAGAGGCACCAGCTTTGTTTTCGAGCAAGCGTTCACTAACAATGAAGTCTGGCTGCCAACCTATCTGGAGGGGCACCTTGGGGCGCGTGTCTTGTTGGTGAAAGGTTTCAAGATAAGCTTTGTGACTCGCTACTCGGATTACAGAAAATTTGATGTGGAAACGCTTTCGACCATCGCCAAACCCAAAGGGGCGGATGCAGGTTCAGAAACACCGGTAAAGCCACAATAATACAGCGCAACGCGGTCACTCAGCAGCCACGGGTCTGTCTAAGGTCTCACGCACCCTTTGCGCCAACGTCCCAGGGCTAAAAGGCTTCTGCAGGAATGAAAGTCCTTCTTCGAGCGTTCCATTTTCCGCAATCACATTGTACGTATACCCCGACATATACAGCACTCGAAGGTTGGGATAAAGCGCCGTTAGATGTTTGGCCAGATCGTGCCCGCTCATTCGCGGCATCACTACGTCGGTCAACAGCAGGTGAATCTCCGAGCCACGCCGGCCGGCCAGCCGCACCGCCTCTTCGGAATCCTGCGCCTCGATGACAGTGTAACCATGTTCGGAAAGGACCATGCGGGCAAGCTCGCGCACCGCAGGTTCATCCTCAACAAGCAGGATGGTTTCCCGCCCGCTCCTCGTGGCCGGTTCGGCAGCCTCAACCCTCGCTGGCAATGGCACGGAATCTTCAACCCGAGGCAGATACACTTTAAACGTGGTGCCCTTTCCCAGCTCGCTCTCAACCCAGATGTGCCCCCCGCTCTGCTTGACGATGCCGTATACCGTGGACAAGCCCAGGCCGGTGCCGCGGCTGCTTTCCTTCGTGGTATAGAACGGTTCGAATATATGAGGGAGCGTGTCGGCGCCTATTCCGACACCAGTGTCCGTCACGCTGAGCATCACGTAGGAACCTGGCTTGATAGCTGCCTGATCGTGAGCAACGACGGAGCCCAGTTCGACGTTCCTGGTCTCAATCCACAGCTTGCCCCCATCAGGCATGGCGTCGCGCGCGTTGACGATCAAGTTCAGGATGACCTGCTCGATTTGGCCGGGGTCGGCTCTCACGGCGCACAGATTTTGGTCGACTCGCGTCCTCATCTCAATCGTTTCGCTCATCAAACGCCGCACCATCTTATCCATATTCAAAACAATGTTATTCAAATCCAGCACCTTCGGTTTCAAAACTTGCCTGCGGCTGAACGCCAGCAATTGACGCACCAGCGTGACCGCCCGTTCTGCCGCGTCAGAGATCTGCTGGATATTTCCGCGAAGCTCGGGATGCGTTGAGGCGCGATTCAGAGCCAGCTCCACATAGCCCTTGATGATGGTCAGTAGGTTATTGAAATCGTGCGCCACTCCTCCAGCGAGCCGGCCCACGGCTTCCATTCGACGCGCCTGCTGCAACTGGTCCTCCAACGCCCGCCTTTCCGTTATATCGACGATGATTCCTTCCATGAGCGGATGGCTCTCGCTTCCGGGCACGAAAACCGCATTGTCGCTCACCCAAATGATCCGCCCGTCTTTACGCCTGAGCCGGTACTCCGCTTGAAAGCGCCTGGCGCGCATGCAGTTTTCTTCTGCGGCTTCGACGAGCGGCTGATCTTCCTCAGCGACAAGACGAATCCAATCCTCGGATGCGGCCAGCCATTCTTCCGGCGTATAACCAAATATGGCTTCTACCTGCGGACTTACATAGACCCATTTGCCCCGCAGGCCTACTTCCGCGATGTAACTGACCGCCGCCACCTGCTCGACGAACAACTTGTACTTGGCTTCGGTCTCGGAGTGTGCCCGCTCGGCCTTCAGGCGATCGCTGATGTCCCGGACCACGCACACCACTCCGCCCTGCGGCATCGCCGTGATAGCCATCTCGAGGGGAATCCGAGTCCCATCTCGGCGGCTCAGAGACACTTGTTCCGACCACCTGCCTGTCTTCGCGAGGGAATCACGGACGTGATCTTCGAGCAGCTCTATGTCTTTTACGTCGTAGACTTCACGCCAGCTCTTTCCGATGATTCCGCGGGCGCTTTCAAATCCCATCATTTTTACAAATGCGGAGTTGGCGTAGAGATGCTCACCTTTCGCACCCACGATGGAGATGCCGTCTGCCGCAGAATCCATCGCTAGCGCGTGGATCAACACCTCACTCGCGCTTTTTGCCTCGCGGTGTTGGCTAATCCCCAGCCGCGCCGCGTAACACACAATGGAGACTGCCAGGAGCGAAAAACGAAGCAAGCGCCATTCCGCCTGCAGTTGAGAAACCTGAAAAAGAATGATCAAAGGCGCCAGCGCCAGCGTGCCGTTCGTGACCAGGAGTTCTCCAAGCGCCTTCCGCCGCAGGTGTGAGCCGCTTCCCTCCCCGGCATTCGGCTTCCACTCCGCAGCCCATATCGCCCCGACGAGAAAGGGCAGAGTCCACATCAAATCCCGCAGCGTTCCCGTTGGTTTGGACTGAATGCTTTCCAGATATTGTGCGGCACCATAGAAAACCGTCATGGTCAGTGCGTAAACGGCTAGGCCGCCATAGAGTTTTCGAAAATGCTGCTTCCTCGCGCTCAGGGCCCTTAAAGACGCCAGCGCAGTGACCAGGAGATCTTCCACGTTCTCCACGCGCATCTCTCGGAGAAACGCCGTGTGCTCGTCCAGCCGGTGTGCCGGCAGGAAGTAAAATTCCACGAAAATGAAGAAGAAAACGATGCCGATCTGGATGAAGTCGAGGGCGGTCTCCACCCCGATGCGCGGTGAATCTCTGTCCTGATCCAGGAACAAAGCCATGGCGAGGAGCACGTCCTCGAAACCAAACAGAAATCGCACGGCGGAGGTTAAGGGAGGTTCGCTGTGCAGCACCACCTCGTAGTACATCCAGCCGAGGTTCGCGACGCCCCACATCGAAATGCCCATACCGACCAACAGCCAGAACGGCCGGCTCAGGCCGCGTCCGCGCCGGGACGCTCCAAAGGCCATCACCGCGGCAAAGCCGCAGGCAAAGATTTGCAGGAGGTTTGCGAGGAGAGATCCCGTCGTGGAAGTTCCAAGCGTCGCTGCTTCAAGAAGGTGCAGCGACACAATGATGATGACGGCAAGGATCAGGGGCTTCCGGGGCATTCCTGGTCGTACTTTCAGTTCCGGTTTAAATTTCTTGCGTAAACTATTTTAGGGGGAGCTTCCACAAGCGCTTGCATAAGCCTCAGGCAAGTGTGCCTTGGCGGATACTGGGTTCTAAATCGGTTTAATCGAAGACACCGTGGCGCGAATTCGGCATTTACCGCACTTAGCGCCCTTCAAACGGGTAGCGGTCCTGCGCCTGCACGGCCGCGGCCACGTTCCGCCGCAGCGCAATAGTGTTCACCGGAGCGCGCTTGGCAAAGCGCTTCAGGACTGCCATTTGCGTGGTCAGCATGTCGCCTTCGTGTACCGCGGCGATGGCGCGTTTCGCCTCGTGCTCCACGCGTTCGGCAGCATCGTTGATGAACACTTTTGCGGCGTCGATCATGGTTTGCGAACTGGACTCGCCCTTCGTCGCGGTCGCTTTCTGAGCGCGCAACAGCGTGGACTCCATCGCATAAATTTCCATTACGATATTCGAGAGCGAGCCGATCAATTCCTGTTCGTCGGCCAGCTTTTCGCGGAATTTCTGCACCGCGCCGCCCGCCGCCTGCAGGAACATCTTTTTCGCATTGGCCACCACGCGCGCTTCGTCCGCCAGCACGCCCTCCGGCGTTTCTTCAAACGAGGGCCCTGCCAGAATCTCATCCGCCAGCTTCATCGCCGCAGGAATCAGCGGCAACTGCCCGCCCATCGCCCGCTTCATCAGCATTTGGATAATCAGCATGCGGTTGATTTCGTTCGTGCCTTCGAAAATTCGGTTAACGCGCGAGTCGCGGTACGCGCGGCACACCGGGTATTCCTCATGGAATCCGTACCCGCCGAAAATCTGCACTGCCTCGTCCACCACGAAGTCCAGCATCTCGCTGCCGTAAACTTTTGCGATCGAGCTTTCGATCGCGTATTCCTCGAGCACTTTCATGGTGTCTTGGATTTTATCTCCCGATCCGGTGGCCGCCGTCATCGCGCCTTCGATGTTTCCCGCTGAGCGGTACACCATCGACTCCACCGCCAGAATCTGGATGGCCATCTCCGCCAGCTTCTCTTTCATCATTCCGAAGTCGCCAATCTGTTTTCCGAATGCCTTGCGCTCCTTCGAATACTTCGAAGCTGTCGTCAGCACGTTTTTCGCCCCGCCCACGCAGGACGCGCCCAGCGTGAAGCGTCCGGCATTCAAAATATTGAACGCTACGATGTGCCCGCGCCCGATTTCGTGCAACACGTTTTCCTTCGGCACTTTGCAGTTTTCCAGGAAAATCGGCGTCGTCGAGCTGCCATGAATCCCCATCTTGTGCTCTTCACCGCCCGGCTTGAATCCGGGAAATGTGCGCTCCACGATAAACGCCGTGAATTTCTCGCCGTTCACCTTCGCGAACACGATGTACACGTCCGCGAAACCGCCATTGGTGATCCACATCTTCTGCCCGTTCAGGATGTAGTGCGTTCCTTCTTTATTCAGTTCCGCGCGCGTCAACGAATTCTGCGAGTCCGAGCCGGCCTGCGGTTCGGAAAGGCAGTAGGCGCCAATCCATTCACCGGTCGCCAGCTTCGGCAAATACTTTTTCTTTTGCGCTTCCGTCCCGAAGTACACGATCGGCAGCGTCCCGATGCCCGCGTGTGCCCCATGCGTTACTGCGAATCCGCCGTAGATCGACAGCTTCTCCGTCAACACGGTCGTCGCGATCTTGTCCAGCCCCGCGCCGCCGAATTCTTCGGGCACGCCACCGCCCATCAAGCCCACTTCGCCGCCTTTTTTCACGAGTTCGGGCATCAACCCGGGCTTCTTGTTTTCCAAATCCTTCACCAGCGGCAAGACTTCCTTCACTACAAATTCTTCCGCCGTCTGCCCGATCAGCCTCTGATCGTCGCTGAGATCAGCGGGCGTAAATACGTCGCTCGCCTGCGGCGATTCCAGAAGGAAGCTGCCTCCCTTCGCTGCGGGCTTGGTCAAAGTCGCGGTGGCCATGGTGGTTTCTCCTAGCTTAGGGACCCTATGCTATTGCGTGTTACTCGGTCGGTGCTACTGCGGCTACTCAAAGGCGTGCGGGAGCGCGCAACGCAACAATCTCACTTCACTCCGCTCATTTTACTCCCGCGCCTTCTCCGCGTAAACACCGCTAACTTGCTGGTTTCGCATTTTTGCGTGGTGTAATTGCGCGCGCAACGTGCAAGCCCTCTGCTAATTGTAAAGCTTTCTTCCCGCGAATAAGGTTGTACCCGACTGTATAGCAATAAATGCTCGCGGGCACAAATTCTAGCTTTAGACCGTCTACCTCGCAGCTCAGGTTTCTACTTTTGGAGGTGATTAAGACATTCTTTAGTCCGTTATCACGACAAAAGCTTATGAGACCACCTAATTCATCTAACTTCTCACAGTAGCGGTCGGACCATTTTACCTCCACAGCCCATGCCACTTTCTGGTCAGCGCGAAGGCTTACGATGTCAACCTCGCCATCCGGCCATCGGGCGTAAAATAAGGTAGTTGTAAGGCTATGAAACCACTGGGCAAAAACCGCAGTTTCCGCCAGGGACCCCACCGCACTGTCCTCTGCTTTCAAGGGCGAAAAGAGTGCCGCACGAATGGAGGGATTCGTAAGATATACTTTGAAGAAATTCGCGCGATGAAATCTTCTCGCATTATGGTCAACTCTGTGGACCACCTTTATCAAGAAGGCGGCCTCAAGGTACTCGATGTACCGTTTGATCGTGTTCTTCGCCACACCTGAATTCTGGGACAGTGCCGCTAGGGAAATTTCGTTTGCCGTGTTAAAGGCCAACGCGGTGAACAAGTGATTCAACTCTTGAATGTCATCGATACCATAGAGGCTCGGCAAATCTCTTAATAGTACTTTATCGATGATATCGCTCTTTATGAAACGCGCTGGATCCGCTCGAATTTGAGGCGAAAAAATTACCTCGGGATAGCCTCCATAATTTAGGTATTCTAGGAATTGCTCATTTACCTGATCGATGCTCTTCGCTAAGAAAAACCCGCTCTTCCCCGAATCGGGGTCCTTGGGGGCTTCCTCCAGGAGATTAGTCTTATTTAGAAGGCTCAAGTACTCATAGAAAGTTAGCGGGGGCAGGAGAAAATCGGTAAAGCGACCAGCACCAGATTCGCCGCTTTTTAGGCGCAGCGCGGCAGCTGCAGACCCGGACGCTACCGATTTAATGTTTGCATACCCATCTACAAGTGTTTTCAGATGAATTTCCCACTTACGGAGGT
The DNA here is from genome assembly GCA_036518275.1 of Candidatus Acidiferrum sp. Classification (GTDB taxonomy): domain Bacteria; phylum Acidobacteriota; class Terriglobia; order Acidiferrales; family UBA7541; genus Acidiferrum. The sequence continues at coordinate 1,330 of DATDNK010000139.1, read as the reverse complement.
ATTGGATTTCGTCGAAAAAGAGATAAATTTGGTCGGTCTTGTAGTCAGTGCCGCTCGACCGCGCATAGTAGTCAAGCAACTGCTGGACGCCGAGTCCGTTGTAAATGGGGTGGTCGACTGAAATGTAGCATATTGATTGAGGACGAACGCCCTCATCGAGAAGGCCATGAATCGCGTGATGAATCATAACGGTCTTGCCGACTCGTCTAGGACCCATTAGAACGACCGCTCGACGCACTGAAAGGTCTTTGACTAAAGGAAAGAAGAGATCAAAGTAAGCCCTAGGATTCATTCCCCGGTAGGGGAGGCCGTTTCGTGGTTCATCGCCCCACCAAGGGTTTTCGGCACGGATTCGTCCAACGATGTCTTCCGATGAGATTTCCAACATAGGCGAAGCATATAGGACTTTCCAATTAGAGTCAACACACTGATTCTAGTTTTATGAATATGGCTAAGTGCTTATATATGAGTTTGTTACAGGAAGCCCCTAAAGCTTGACCATAGTGGCGACCGCAAGGTCTTCCGGTGACTTGGCCCGTGGTTCCTGTTATCCTCCTGTCCCGAGTTTGCTCTGAGGTGAACTTCATGCGTAGAGTTGTTTTTCCCGCGTTTGCTTTCGTATTTGCTCTAGGCGTCGCCGTTGCCCAGCAAGACTCGCCCGCGTCCCACTTCGACGGCAACTCCTGGTGGGCGCACGTCAAATATCTGGCTGACGATTCCCTCGAAGGCCGCAATACCGGCAGCGAAGGCCTCAAAAAAGCCGAAGCCTATGCCGTCGAACAACTCCAGAAAGCCGGCCTCGAGCCCGCCGGCACAAACGGTTTCTACCAGCCCGTGCGCTTCACCCAATTCAAAGTGGACGAATCCAAATCCTCTCTCGCCCTCGTCTCCAAAGGCAAAGCCGAGCCTCTCTCCTTCGCCGACGATGCCTTCATCAGTTCCCGCGCCACTCGCTCCACCGTCTATCTCGAAGCGCCGATGGTCTTCGTCGGCTATGGCCTAAAAATCCTAGAAAAGAATCTCGATGAACTCGCCGGCCTCAATCTGAATGGCAAAATCGCTGTTTACCTCGCGGGCTCTCCGGAGGACATTCCCACCGCGCTCTCCGCCCACTATCAAACCGCTGGCGAGCGCTGGAAATCTCTTCACACCGCAGGCGCCATCGGCGCGGTCACCATTTTCAACCCTACTTCCATGGACATTCCCTGGTCGCGCATCTCCGCGAACCACAATGAGCCCTCTATGGACCTCGCCGACGCCGAATTCCTCGAAACTCCAGGCGAGCAAATCGGCGTCGCCTTCAATCCTGCCTCCGCCGAAAAACTCTTCG
>DATDNK010000138.1:0-7857 GCA_036518275.1 Candidatus Acidiferrum sp. | reverse complement strand
GTGGCCCACTATCGCGCCGATGGCGGAAGTTTAAGCTATGAACTCACAACCGGCGAGAAGGGCTCCATCGACCTGCCCGAAGTCGATTGGAGGGAGACCTCACATTTGAACGCGGAGAATGGCTACTCGGCCACATCAATCGGGCAGCGTTGACAAAGTGGGTTCTCGCTTCTGCGAGTTTGGAACTGATTGACCGAGACGTCCTCGGGCGAATGCTGGAAGTGGTAAAATACATTAAGGGGGCGACACGGTTTCGACGGAAGCTGTCGCGGCCCGAAGGCATGCCGGGACCCACCTGCCCGTAACTTGGTGGAAACTAGAACTGCCAACAACAACTTGGCACTTGCTGCTTAATTAATTAAGCGCACGCTTCCCCGGGCTTTGCTCATGGGCCCGGTAAGAGGCGTCACACAGTGAGCTGGCCTGGGTCTTTCGGTCCGTAAGACCCGGGCGAGATTCATCGGACTAGCTGGCTGCGTTTCTTGCTCATTCTGAGCGCGGCGAGCGAAAAAAATGGAAAGAGCTAAGCATGTAGGCTTCGGTCCGTAGCGCTTTTCGGACGGGGGTTCGACTCCCCCCGCCTCCACCACATTAAGTCTTTTGTAATCGCATTGCATTTTAGTACTGGAGGCGAGGGAGCTGGAATCACCCCCGGTTGAGGTCTCGTCGCGTTCTATGTAGGGTCTTTCTTGAACGAGAAACTGAGTTACTGGGGTGTTAATCCTAAACAACGGACAGTTTTGATGTAACGGGGATCGCTGTGCAAAGAGTCAAGAAGTGGATTAACCTTAAGCAAGATCACCGAGCCGGTGCGTTCATCGCACGCCTTCTGTACACTCGCAAACATACGATCCGTCTGTCCTAATCCTGCATAAACCAGCGAAATCGGTTCGGTTAAATCGCTGCGGTGCTTGGACAGTTCTTCAAGTTCTTTTAAGCGTCTTTCAGCCTCTGAACGCTGGCCGGACACAGCGTACACGTACCCCATCCAAGCGGTTGTTTCTGGCCTTTTGCCCCCTACGATCTCGGCTTGCTGAAGTGCTTCGAGCGCATCACTGTAGCGCTTTGTGTGGACGTAGGCCGCCGCAATTTGCCAGTACGCTGGCAAAAAATGCGGGTCCATCTCCAGGGTCTTACGGTAGTGTTCTATGGCCCGGTCAAACTGGTGCGCGTAGTAGTACATCTCCCCAACATCGGAATTAATGACTACTGAAACTGGGTCGGATTCTCGAGCGAGCTGAATCTGCACCAACGCTTCTTCCGCGCGCCCTTCGGCCATAAGCAGGTAGGCATACCAATGGTGGGCAGTCGCATAACCAGGATTCAGCTCAATGGCCCGCTTGTATTCGCGTTCTGCGACCTTCCAATCACGATCGTACTGCATTTTGACGAACGCAAGAGAGGTGTGAGCTTCGGCTAGGGTCTCATCTAACTCCAGTGCTCGCACGGCTGCTCGCCTCGCCTCGGGCATGGCTTCGCTTCGCGGAAGTACCGAATTAGCCAGAGAGCCCAACAGGGCATAAGTGTCCGCCAGCCCTGCATATGCCTGCGCATAACTGGGATCCTCGCGGATGGCGTCCTCAAAGTATGGAAGGGCTTTCCGGTAGGCTTCCTCTGTTCTCTGATTCCAAAAATAGCGGCCTTGTAGGTAGGCTTCATACGCCGCGGAGTTTCTAGTCCCGTCGATGTTAGTCCCCACCGCATGAGGCCTGTGGACATCGAAGGTCCCACCATGGATCCGAAATCGTGTCCAGCCTATCCATACGGCGGCCAAAGCGATCATCCCCACAACAAAAGTGCCCACCCTTACAACTCGCAACCTCTCCTGCGGCCCTGTTAACGATGTGCCCGCGCCGACCTCGACCCGCGCCACAAATCGATACCCTCGTCTCGGTATCGTTTCGATGTATTCCTGCCCGTTGCCATCGTCGGCTAACACCTTCCGCAACGTAAAAATATTCTGCGCGAGAGTTGCTTCTTCCACAAAAGTGTTCGGCCACACCCGGTTTAACAACTCAACCTTTTCAACCACATGACCCTTCTGTTCTACAAGCGCGAGGAGCGTTTCAAAGGCCTTTAGCGGCAGGTGTACAGGCTGGTTATCCCGCAAAAGCAATCTTTCGGCAGGGTCTAAGACGAAGGGCCCAAATGAATACCGCAGCTGGTTCGGCGGTTCCATGCTATTTGAAAACTTTTTAAGAAAAATTTGACGATCATTTCAAGACGGCGGGACTGCAGATGACCTATGAGAGTCGTACCCGACGCCTCAAAAGAGAGGAGCTAAAGGCCCCGCTCTCCGGGCGGATTCTAGCCTAGGTCCTCAGGCGAAACAAGGGAGGTGTGTCATCAGAATGCGGCACGTGCGGTTCGTGTGTAGGGCGCTTTTCATGGTCGTGGTTGCGATAGGTTTGCCAGGCGCGCTGCTGGCGATCCCACAGGTGAAGGATTTCAGCCTGCCCTCGGCCACGGACAATTCGCTTATCCATTTGTCGGATCATGCCGGAAAAGTGGTGCTGATCAACTGGTGGCGCACATCTTGCCAGTGGTCCCAAGCGGAGGCTCCCAAGCTGGTCGAGCTATATAAAAAGTTCCACTCTCAAGGCTTTGACATCGTCGGTATTTCGGACGACAACACAGGCACGGTCACTCAGGTACCCTCGTACCTGAGGCGTTATGGCGTAACTTGGCCTGTCGGTTTGAATGACCAAGGCGAATTCATGCGCGAGATTCGCCCAATGGGTAGCGGCGACACGCCCGGGAACTACCTTGTCTCTCGCAGCGGCCAAATCACCTACCTAGGTCTGGACCGCAGCCCTGACACCTGGAACAAGTTAGTTGCTGCGGTGACCCAGGCACTTGCGGAAAAAGCTATCGCCGGTCCGGCGATTGCGCCAAGAACACTGGAACCAGCGCCCTCGATGGCCCTGGCAGATCTCACCGGGAAAAAGACAACCCTCTCGAGCGTTTCTGGCAAGCCCGTTTTGGTGAACTTTTTCAATGCGAGCTCCTGCGATTGGACCGGCGGCATAGTGTCCAAGCTCTATAAGGACTACGGCGGCCGGGGTTTTCTGGTTATTGGTGTAGATTTGTACGACAACGATGCCGCCATCCAGCAGTGCAAGACGAAGTACGGAGCGGCCTACCCGATCCTTCGCGGCGACCAAGCAACCCAGCAAGCCTGGATTGGGGAAAACAAGGGCTGGGCGGCTTTCTTTGTTACTCCCGACGGGAAAATCTTGAAGAAGATCACTGACTCCATCGACAACGGCATCGAGCAGGCGGTGTTCACGAAATACGCCGAATACCTGCTTACTCGACCCAAGTAGGGACGCGGCACCCGAATTTGTGTTTTCGGAGAAGGGCAAATGAAGTGAGCACGAGCTCCGGACGTGGGGAACATAAAACGAGCGGTGGCTTCGACCATCGGTTTATTCAGGAGGGTCCAATCCAATGAGAACACACATTTGGAACCCAAAGGGCGGACGCAGAAACATATCAGGGCTAAAGCTGCTGTACCAGATGATGGCCCTTGTGCTGGTATTTGCGCTGAGTGTCTTGTCATCTGATCAAGCATTGGGACGGGGCACTGATAGCGTTTCATCAAAGTCGTTCTATCAAAAACCTGGGGAGCAAATCGGTTTTTGTCGGAAGTGCAAGAGACCGGATGCGAGCGGCTGTGATGACGCGGCGCGCCAAAAGTCGAACCAGGCTTGGGACGACTTTGTTCGGAAATGGAGGAATGGCGTAGCACTGATCGACAGGGCTGACTATGACGCGGAGGTTGCCAAGGACAAGCATGACAAATACCTTGTTGACGAGGCTGAAGCGTTTGTCGAAATCACTGCGGTCAAGACCAGTATTCTCGCGGCCGTCAAGTCTTTGCTCAGCAAGGGGGGAAAAGTAGTTTTGGAAGGCGCTGCAACCCTTTTTGGCCTTTACTCAACTTATGAGTGGATCAGATGGGACATTTATCCGGAATGGCGAGACTTCAATCAAGCCATGATAGATGCTGGCAAGGAAATGGATGCGGGTGCAAAGCTCATGGATGAAAGCTACGCCGATTTACAAAAAGCACTCGCAATAGAAAAAGAGTGTAAGGACCAGTGGAAGAAAGACGATATGGAACGGGCCAAGAGACAGGCACTGCTAGACAAGGCCAAACAGTTGCGGGATAGTTGGGCGCTGGATGGATCAGCCCTGTTCAAGGATCCCAATGACCCAATCCCCATGGACGCTGCTGCGGCCTTAAAGCGCGCGATTGATATTCTCTCAAAGCAAGGCGGAGTCGGCAGCTCAGGTACACCCAATCGTCAGTCGAGTCTACGGTTAAACGGCGCTCGGCTACTCAAAGTGAATCTCCATTTGCTCCAACAATCGCAATCGGACAAATCTCCGGAGCCGACGTTCACCGACGATCAACTTGGCTCTGCGCTCCAGCAAGTCGAAGCAGCAGACAAGATCCTGCAAGAGGGCAAAACCTTGATGAGCAAGAGGAAAGCATTTCTGGACTCTTGGGGCGGCCAGTTGATCGATTTCGCTGCACAGTGTAAAGAATCAGTGCCTCAGCCTCGATAAAAGTAGGTCAGTTTTATGTTTGCTGGTTTATCTTCTACTTGCTTCGAGAGCGCTAAGACCAAGTGTCGAGAACGAGCCGAACGGGGTCTTTAATTGTAAGAGCTTTGAACAGAGTGCAGGCGGCTCACACGTTAGCTGAAGAATTGAATTGTATGTAAGTGCCTGAAAGCGATCGAAAATCGCGGGTAGCCGCGTTCCAGATACGTTCCAGTTGGGAGCAATTTTGTAGCATTGTGCGTTTTTGGTGGCTAGAAAAATCAACAAGTTGCGTGTTTTCAACACGCTTAGTATTCCGACTCCCCCCGCCTCCACCAAAGTCCCGCGGGCGAGAGGTCAGGGCAACAGGCCGCTAACCCTTGTTAGTCCCCATTCGCGCAGGGCGGTGCCTGCGGCTCCGGAGGAAGACGCGGAATCGCTGTTTGCGGCATCCCAGGCTTTCCGGGTCAATTGCTCGATGGGCGCGAGCTTTTTCCTCGCCAGTGATTTATTCACCGAAGGCAGCTCCTTGGCGACGAGGCTGTCGAACTCGGTCGTAACGGCTTCCAATTCCTTCTGCAGCGAATCGATGCGCGCCACCTGGTAGTCGGCAGGACGCCCTTCGTAAAATACGAAATCGCCGTACAGCGCCGTAGTCTTTTCGCGAATACGCTCTTCGCCGGTAACAGCCCCGCCTTCCTTGGTGGCCACGATTTTCTTGCGCAACTCGTCGACTTGCTGCGAAAGGTCTTGTAAATGCTTTGCGAAGGCCGCGTCGCCCTTGACCTTTCCGCTGCGCTCCGCTAACGCGTCGCGGACACCGTTAATGCGGTCAACATCAAAGCTCATGTCGCGGAGCAAATTGTAAACACGCATCGCTGAGTCCAGCTCTATCTTGCGATCTTCCAGGCTGAACTTTGCGCGAGGATCGAGCGTCACGACGAGCTGCGTTGAATACGTCTCCGTGCCTCTGGTCATTTTCACTGTATAGGTGCCGGGCAAAACTCGCGGGCCTTGCGCTGCTTCAAACGCGGCGGTGGCTGCGGGCGGAACGCGCGGCGCCTTGATGCGCATGGGCCATTCGACGCGGCTGATGCCGCGGCGGCTGTTCGGCGGCAATGTGTCCACGAGCTTTCCTTGGGCGTCGAAAATCTCGAGTTTCATCTTCCCAAAAATGTGGCGCTTTTTCTGATAGTAAGTGATCACAGCGGCATCCGGCGGATTCGGCCCGGTGAAGACGGCGCTTCCGTCAACCCAGCCGCCATTTGATTCCAGTCTTTGCTGCGCAGGCTTTGCGGAAAGAAAGGCCGCGTCTTGCCCCATCACCTCCGGCGTCAGCTTGCGAAGCGGCGTGATGTCGTCCACGATCCAGATGCCGCGTCCATGGGTCGCCAGCACGAGATCCGATTCGCGAGGATGCACCACGATGTCGCGAACGGCGACGCTCGGAAACTCATGGCCCTTGTACTGCGCCCAATTCTTGCCGTTATCCAAAGAAATCCACAGGCCAAACTCCGTGCCCAGATACAGAAGATTTTGCGCAACAGGATCTTCTTTGATCACGTGTGCGTAGCCGCGAACGCCGCTATCGGCTGCGACAATGGGCGTCCAGGTCTTGCCGTAATCGGTCGTTTTGTAAACGTGCGGTTCCATGTCCCCAAAGGTGTGCCGGTCGAAAGCGGCATAAGCCGTGGCCCCGTCATAGAGCCCAGCCTCGACCCACGAAACCCACGAGAATTTCGGCAGGTTCGGCACATTGCCAACGACATTCGACCAGGATTTCCCGCCATCCCGTGTGAGCTGCAGGTTGCCGTCATCCGTGCCCACCCAGATGGTTTGTCCATCGCGGGGAGATTCGCTGATTGAATAGATGGTGGTGTGCATCTCGGCGTAGGAGTTGTCCACGGTGACGCCGCCCGACTCTTCCTGCTTCTGCTTTTCGGGATCGTTGGTGGTCAAGTCGGGTGAAATGCGGTCCCACGTTTGGCCGTGATCGCGCGAGCGGAACAAAAACTGAGCTCCGATATAAATCGTGCCTTTTTCGTTGGGGCTCAAGTGGATGGGCGCATTCCAGTTAAAACGCAGTTTCCCTTCCCCGTAGTTGGGCTCCGGCTTGATTGGCCTGCCCTCCAAGGTTGCACGGTTGATTCTTCCAATGAAGCCGCCTTGCGATTCTGCATATACGTAGTTGGGATCCGAAGGATCTGGAAAGGCCCAGAAACCGTCCCCGCCAAAGAGATTTTCCCAGCGGCTATTGGAGATTCCGCCTGGGTATTGTGAGTCACCCACCCACACACTGTTATCCTGCAGCCCGCCAAAAACGTGATAAGGGTCGGCATTATCCACGCTCACGTGATAAAACTGCGAGATGGGGAGGTTATTGCCCTTCCACCATGTATTCCCTCCATCATAAGAAAACCAGAGGCCGCCATCGTCACCAGCGATGAGATGATCCGTATTGTCGGGATTCACCCACACCACGTGAAAATCCCCATGCGCGGCGTTACCAACGCCGCTGAAGCTTTTGCCGCCATCCTCGCTCATAATCAAGGTGAGATCGGGCTTGTAAACTTTATTCTCGTTTTTCGGATCGACGATTAAGTTCGCAAAATAGAACGGGCGCCACACCATCCAATTGCTGCGGTCGCCTTCCTGCCAACTCTTTCCGCCGTCGTCGGAACGAAACAGCGCGCTGCGCGTCGACTCGATCATGGCATAGACGACATCCGGCTTCGAAGGAGCTATCGCGACGGCGATGCGGCCCCAAGGTTTGACAGGCAGGCCTTTAGCGCTTTTTTCATCGAGGTCCTGCCAGGTGGCTCCGCCATCGGTGGTCTTGAAGAAGGCGCTGCCGCTCGGCGCTGTTGGGCTTTCGCCGCCGGACCGGAACGTCCAGCCTTTGCGACGGAAATCCCACATGCCGGCGAAGAGGACCTTCGGGTCCTGTGGATTCATTGAAATCATCGCGCAGCCGGTCGACGGATTTGGCCCCTTCAGGATTTTGTTCCAGGTTTTGCCGCCATCGGCGGTCTTGTAGACGCCGCGATCTTCGCTGTCGCTCCAGAGCTTGCCCGGCACGCACACATACACGGTATTACTGTCTTTGGGGTCGACGAGAATCTTGGAAATGCGCTCCGAGTTTGGCAGGCCCATGTTGTGCCAACTGTCGCCACCGTCCGTTGATTTGTAGATGCCGTCGCCAATCGAAGTACTGTTGCGTGTCCAGGCTTCACCGGTGCCCACCCAGATGGTCTTGGGCGATTGCGGATCAATGGTGATGGCACCGATGGACTGCGCGGGTTCCTT
>DATDNK010000137.1:0-10879 GCA_036518275.1 Candidatus Acidiferrum sp. | reverse complement strand
AACATGCGCTCGTCCACAGCCGACGAGGCGATTCGCTTAATTCCTCATCGCGAGTTGAGCCTGGAACAGGCCATCGAATTCATCGCCGACGACGAGTACGTGGAAATCACGCCGAAGACCATTCGCCTGCGCAAGAAAGTTTTGCAGGCCAGCAAGCGCCCGCGCCGCTGGCAGGAAATCCGCGCCAGCCAAGAAGCCGCAGGATAGGCTCTTTTATGTCGGTCGCAATTAATCTGCTTATCATCGTTGATTTTCCCGCCGTGTTTGGCAACCGCACCGGTAGCAGCAAAACAGGTCTTAACTGTCTCCGTAAACGGTAATGGCAGCGCCATGAATGACCTTCGCCTCCTCGCTGCACAAGAACAAAATGACCCGCGCGATGTCCTGAGGTTTCGGCCACTTAGCAAAATCCGCTTTTGGCATGGCCTTGCGGTTCGCTTCGGTGTCGATGATGCTGGGAAGAATCGTGTTCACGCGCACGCCGGTGCCCTTAGCGTCCGCGGCCAGGCAATCAAGCATCGCCACAGCCGCGGCTTTGGAAGCGGCGTAAGCGGAGGCTCCGGCAGCGTGATCGAAGGCTGCTTTCGCGGAGACACTCACGATCGCGCCCCGCCCCCGTTTCAACATGGCGCGAATTGCAGCCCGTGACAGGGTATAACCCGAACGCAGATTCAAGTTCAGCATCTGCTCGAAGACCTTTGTATCCATTTCCCATAATTTCAGGCCACCCGCATATCCTCCGACGGTATTCACCATGGCATCGAGCCGGCGGTGCTGGAGAAGAATTTTCTCAACGAGTTGCCCGACGGCCGTTTCGTCGGTTACGTCGACCACAAGCCCTTCGAGCCGGGAGGCACTTGCGGTCTCTGCGCTCTTCAATGCTTCCCATTCCGGCTTATTTCGATAGGTGACTACAACGTTGGCGCCCTCTTCAAGAAACGCCGCGGTTACCGCGCGCCCCAAACCACCGGTCCCGCCGGCGACAAGAACCACGCTGCCTGCGAATCTTGGACTCATCCTCTCATTCTCCGCTCTGCTCGAGGAGTTTTGCGACCAGGCCGGTCCAGCCCGTTTGATGGCTGGCCCCAAGACCTGTGCCATTGTCACCGTGGAAGTATTCGTAGAACAAAATTAGGTCGCGCCAATTAGGATCGCTCTGAAAGATTTCGGTTCCACCGGTGACGGGGCGGCGGCCGGAGCGGTCACGCAAGAAAATATGGACCAGACGGCGTGAGATTTCCGCAGCTACCTGCCAGAGGTCGGCCTCACGATTGGAATGCGTAGGGCATTCGACTTTGAAGTCTTCGCCATAGTAGTGATGAAACTTCTGCAAGGACTCGACTAAGAGATAGTTCACGGGAAACCAGATAGGGCCGCGCCAGTTAGAGTTGCCTCCGAACAGGCTTGTGGCCGATTCCGCAGGCTCATACGCGACGCGGCTTACGTTGCCGTTGACCTGTACTTCGTAGGGATGATCGTGATGAAAGCGCGAAAGGGCACGCACGCCATAAGGGGAAAGGAATTCTTCTTCGTCGAGCATGCGGGCGAGAACACGCTTGAGCTGCTTGCGATTGACGAGGGAGAGAAGCCGCCGCACGCCGCGGGCGGAACGCTGCGTCATTTCAATGTGTTCGGGCACGTCGGGGTGGTTATCAACAAACCACTGCATGCGGCGCTTGAAGCCGGGAAGGCGGTCGACGATTTCCGGTTCTAACGTTTCCACGGCGAAGAGCGGAATAAGGCCGACCATGGACCGGATCTTGAGGTAGTGCTGGCTTCCGCCTGGCAAGCGGAGCACGTCGTAATAAAAACCGTCCTCGTTATCCCACAACGCCATGCTGTCAATGCCGATGTCGTTCATCGCATGCGCGATGTAAACGAAATGCTCGAAGAATTTGCTTGCTACGTCTTCGTAAGCAACGTCTTCTTTGGCAAGTTCCAGCGCAATGGCCAGCATGTTCAGGCAATACATGCCCATCCAACTGGTGCCATCGGATTGTTCGAGTTGACCGCCCGTGGGGAGAGGGGCGGAGCGATCGAAGACTCCGATGTTGTCAAGTCCCAGGAAGCCGCCCTCGAAGATGTTGGCCCCGTCAGGATCTTTGCGATTGACCCACCAGGTGAAATTCAAGAGCAGCTTGTGAAACACTTTTTCGAGGAACGCGCGGTCGGCAACGCCTCGCACCCGGCGCTCGATTTTGTAAACGCGCCAAGCGGCCCAGGCATGCACGGGAGGGTTTACGTCGCTGAAGGCCCATTCATACGCGGGGAGTTGTCCATTGGGATGCATGTACCATTCGCGAAGCAGAAGAATGAGCTGCTCTTTGGCGTAATCGGGATCTACAAGCGCAATTGGAATGCAGTGAAAGGCTAGGTCCCAGGCGGCATACCAGGGGTATTCCCATTTGTCGGGCATGGAAAGTATGTCGTCGTTGTATAGATGAGTCCAATCCTTGTTACGGCCGTTCCAGCGCCCCGAAGGAGGCTTGGGCCCGGCAGGGTCGCCTTCGAGCCACGCGCGAACGTCGTAGTGATAAAACTGCTTGGACCAGAGCATTCCGGCAAAGCACTGACGCATTACGGCTTTGGCGTCCGCAGAAAGGGCTTTGGGAATGCGCGATTCGTAGAACTCGTCGGCTTCCTTTTGACGCGTAGTGAAGAGCGCGTCAAATCCGACAGCAAAATCATCGGTGCCGGGAACATCCTCGGCGCGTTCGGCATGAGCCGGTGAGGTGATGATGCCTGTTCTCGGCGAATCCGTATCCAACCCAGCCAGCGGCTCGATGTCGGTGAGGCGGAGTTTCAGTGTGGCGGACGCGCCAGGCTCCAAGTGCAGCGGATAATGAGCAGCCACTTTGGTGCCTGTGAGCTCAGGATTGACAACGGTTTTGTAGCCATGAATAAGGTAACCGTGGAACGCATCTTTGACGTATGGGCATCGATTTGTGCCATTGAAGAGGCGAGCGTAGTTCGTTTCGTTTTCGGTGAAAAGCAAATCGGGATTGCCCGCGCACAGAAGCCAGCGCTTGCCATACTGCCAGTGCTGCAGCTCGACACAAGCAGTGCCAGGGAAACTGGCGGCGGCTCGCGCGATGGGGCGCCGCAGATCCTTGCCCCACGACCAGGTATTGCGAAACCAAAACTGCGGAAGGATATGTAGCGCAGCGGTTTCCGGCCCGCGGTTGATCGCGGTGATTCGAATAAGGATGTCCTCGACGTCGGCTTTTGCGTACTCGACGAAAACATCAAAGTAGCGGTTTTGGGAAAAGACACCCGCATCGAGCAATTCGAATTCCGGTTGGCTACGGTCGCGGTGGCGGTTCTCTTCCATTAGCCGTTGGTAAGGGAATTCCGCCTGCGGATATTTGTAGAGCATGCGCATGTAGCTGTGCGTGGGCGTGGAGTCCAGGTAGAAGTAGTATTCCTTCACGTCCTCGCCGTGATTGCCCTGGTTTCCCGTTAAGCCGAAGAGGCGTTCTTTGAGAATGGAGTCGCGGCCGTTCCACAGCGCGAGCCCGAAGCACATCATCTGGTGTCGATCGCTAATTCCGCCAATCCCGTCTTCGCCCCACCGATAAGCGCGAGAACGCGCATGATCGTGCGGGAAATATTCCCAAGCCGTGCCGTTCGGGCTGTAATCCTCGCGGACTGTGCCCCACTGGCGCTCGGAAAGGTAAGGTCCCCAACGCTTCCAATGTTTCTTGCGCAGGCGCGCCTCTTCGAGGCGGCGGTCCTCCTTGGTTGCTGTTCGTGGCATGAGCAAAGACCTTTTATCAAAATTCAGTTGTCATGGTCGCATTTTTTCATCAAGAGCAAGCGCCTCATAAAACAGTAGTCAAGCTGCGTCTATTGCAGGACCAGGAGCGTACAGCCATTATTCCTGGAAAAAAGCGTGAGCCGGATCGAATAGATCTGCCAGTGTCAAATCTTCTCTAGGAGTAGAGAACATTCGCGTCGATGCACGTGGCTGACAAATCCTTGATGTAGTTGACCGGTCCCTGGACCACGAAGCGGCGATGATACAGCAGCAGCGCCCGCAAGCCGGCAAGTTCTTCGCCTCCGCCGGCTCGCCCCGGACCGCCATGCAGGCAACTCGGCACCACGTTGCCGTGGCCCGTGTGCTGGCTCCCCACCGTAGAATCCACCGCCACGATCCGGCCGTGGAGATCGCCGATGCCTGAAACGATTTCTTGCAAGAAAGCAGCATCGTTGGAGAAGACTGACGCGACTAGCGAGCCGCTTCCGCGCCGAACCATCGGAATGAGATCCTTCGCGCTGTTGTAGGCAATCAGGGTCATTACGGGGCCGAATACTTCGATGTCGTGAACATATTTCGTAGCAAGGCCGTCGTTGCTCGAGAGAAGTGTGGGCTGAACAAACGCGGATTTTTGCGGGTCAGCGTCGACTGGCTGAAACTGGTCATTGCCGCCAAACACGACAGAGCATTCGGACCGCAGTTTCTTGAGCCCTTCGAGACAAGCCGCTTGCTGCGCTTTGTTGACCACCGGTCCGACTTTCACTTCTGAATTGCGCGGGTTTCCTACTTTCATTGCGCTCAAGCGGGACGAGACCCCTTCGCCGAAGGCTTTCAGAATTTGGCGCGGCGCGAAGATACGCCGGATGGTCGTGCATTTCTGGCCGGCCTTTATAGACACTTCTTTCAGAACTTCCTTGACCAGAAGATCGAAGAGGTCGGATGCGGGCGCGCAATCCGGTCCAAGGATGGCGGAATTAATGCTGTCGGCTTCGATATTCACTCGCACCGAATGACGCAACACATTGGAATGAGACCGCACCCGCGCGGCAGTGTCCGCGGAACCGGTAAAGGAGACAATGTCTTCTTCGCGAACGTGTTCGAGCAGTTCGCGAGCAGAGCCACATAGTATGGAAGCCGCGCCCGGCGGCAGAATGCCGGCCTTCACCACATCCTCCACCATCCTATGAGCCAGCCACGCCGTCGGAGAGGCGGGCTTGACGAGCACCGGGACTCCCGAGAGAAGAGCGGGTGCGGCCTTCTCGCAGAAACCCCAGGCGGGAAAATTGAAAGCGTTGATGAAAACCGCCACGCCCTTGGCGGGGGTGAGAAAGTGCTGGGCGCCGAAGACGCCCGTCTTCGACAAAGAGAGAAACGCGCCTTCTTTCAGCATTTTCGCTTCAGCGAGAGCGCGCCCAATTTTCGCGTAATACTTCATGGTGTAAAGCGCACCGTCAACGTCGAAAGAGGCATCCGCCTGCGTGGCACCGAGGTTCAGCAGCGAGAGGCGAAAGTATTCGTCGCGGTTTGCCGTGAGAACTTCGCTGATCTTGGCCAGCATTTCAGCACGCTGCCCGTAAGTAAGCTGGCGCAGGGCGGGTCCGCCCTGAGTCCTGGCAAAATCGAGCGCGGCCTTGAGGTCCAGGCCTTCGGAAGAAATGCGGGCCAGTTCGTCACCCGTTACCGGGTCGACCAGCGGTATGCCGGTGCCTGCCCCCTCGACCCATTTGTCTGCGAGATAATTGGAGAGTTTCATGGTAAGACCTTCCTCGTGATGACAAGCATTCTGCCCGCACAATAATGCATGTTCGGCTGAACGAATCTCTGCTCAGCATTCGCCGAATTCCTAGGAAAATTTCGAGTTCCTATTGATTGTAAAGGACTTATATCCATCTTTCTAAGCGATCTGTTATTGCAGTACAGCTGCATAAAAGTTCTCATTCCGGAATTGACGCACATCCACAACACTGTATTATAATGCAAGTAGGCCTCTTAATCATGGCGCCTCCGACTACGAGCCAATCCAAGACTTCCACTCTACATCCGCTCGGCGCCTCTGAAAACGCCGATTTTCTCGCATCCCTCGGCAGGCGCGTGCGCGAATTGCGAAACCGCCGGGGCCTGACCCGCAAGCAAGTCTCGCAGGAAGCCGACGTGTCCGAACGGCATCTCGCGCAATTGGAAGCGGGAGAGGGAAATATCTCGGTCGTGTTGCTGCAGAGGGTCGCCGAGGCGCTGCATGTGCCCATCGCGAACTTATTTTCATCGCGAACCGACGAGCCCGCCGAGAAGAGACTCATCCTAAGATTTCTCGACCGCTTGCCGCAGCATCGGCTTGAGGACGTGGTCTTCCGGTTGATGCGCGACTTCGGACATGAAGAAAAAATGCGCCGGATGCGGATTGCCCTGATCGGCATGCGCGGAGCGGGCAAGTCCACTCTCGGAGCGAAGTTGGCCGCGGAAACGAACAACGGCTTTGTCGAACTGGACAGCGAAATCGAAAAGGATACGGGAATGCCCTTGGGCGAGATTTTTTCGCTCTATGGGCAATCCGGTTTTCGCGCGATAGAGAAGCGCACGCTCGAGAAGGTTTTGCGAGAGAACGAGCGCGCGGTGATTTCCGTGGGAGGCGGGGTCGTTTCGGAGAAGGAGACTTTTGATTATCTCCTCTCCCATTGCTTCACGGTGTGGATCAAGGCGCAGCCAGAAGAGCATATGTCGCGCGTGATGGCCCAGGGTGACTTTCGTCCCATGGCCGCGAACGATCAGGCGATGGAAGATTTGCGCCTCATCCTGGGGGCCCGCGAACCGCTCTATCGCCAAGCGGACCTCGTTCTGGATACTTCGGGAGCGTCCGTGGAAGAGAGCTTTGCGAAACTGAAAGCGACGCTGCACGCGAATTTGCAATAGGAGGAGGATGGCGTGGACGTAGCAGTAACTCAAGAGGCGAAGTCGAAACCAGCGGCCGTCGACTATCAGACCGAGCCTTCGCGCTATAAGCATTGGCGGCTCTCTTTCGATGGCCCGGTAGCAACGCTCACCATGGACGTTGCGGAAGACGGCGGGATTCGTCCGGGCTACAAACTGAAGCTGAATTCTTACGACCTGGGCGTGGATATCGAACTTCACGACGCGCTGCAACGCATCCGGTTCGAACATCCGGAGATTCGTTCGGTCGTTTTTGCCAGCGCGAAGAATCGCATTTTTTGCTCCGGCGCCAACATCTACATGCTGGGGCTTTCCACGCACGCGTGGAAAGTCAATTTCTGCAAATTCACGAATGAAACGCGGATTGGCATCGAAGATTCGAGCCGAAATTCCGGTCTGAAGTTCATCGCCGCGTGCAACGGAACTACGGCCGGCGGCGGATATGAACTTGCGCTGGCTTGCGACGAAATCATTCTCGTCGACGATCGATCGTCTGCAGTGAGCTTGCCGGAGCTTCCGTTGCTGGGAGTCCTTCCGGGAACCGGCGGTCTGACGCGTTTGACGGACAAGCGAAAAGTTCGCAAGGACCTTGCCGACATGTTCTGCACCAACCAGGACGGCGTGCGCGGCCAGCGCGCGAAGGATTGGAGCTTGGTCGATGAAATCGTCAAGCCGCAACAGTTTGCAGAACACGTGAGGCAGCGTGCTTTGAAGTTAGCGGAATTGTCCGACCGGCCCACAGGGACCAAAGGTGTGCCGCTGACTCCATTGAAGAAAGTCCGCGATGACGCAGGCTTGCACTACCAATACGTGGACGTGCAATTCAATCGGTCGGGGCGCACCGCGACTATTACGGCGCGTGCGCCGGAATCGGCCACCGAACAGACCGTCGAAAAAGCACTTACAGCGGGCGCGAACTGGTGGCCGCTGCAGATGGCGCGCGAACTCGATGACGCCATCCTCAGCCTGCGAACCAACGAACTCGAACTGGGGCTCTGGGTAATGAAAACGACGGGGAACCCGGATGCCGTTCTTGCGATGGATAAATTTATTCTGAGCCATCAGGACAATTGGTTCGTGCGCGAAGTGCTGGGAATGATGCGGCGCGCGTTCGCGCGACTGGAAGTAACGTCGCGCTCGATTTACGCCATCGTCGAGCCGGGATCCTGTTTTGCCGGTGCCCTGCTTGAACTGGCCCTTGCCGCGGACCGCATCTACATGCGGGATACGGAAGAAGCTGAGAGCGCCACGATGACGTTGTCAGAAATGAATTTCGGGCCGCTGCCCATGGTGAATCATCTATCGCGTCTAGCTGCGCGTTTCTACGAAGACAAAGCGCAAGTTGACTCTCTTCGACGCCAGATTGGCAAGAAGCTTGCGGCGCGCGAAGCTCTCGAAGCTGGCCTCGTCACCGCCGCCCCCGATGATCTCGATTGGGAAGACGAAATCCGCCAGGCCATGGAATCACGTGCAGCACAGTCGCCCGACGCTCTGACGGGTCTCGAGGCGAACTTGCGCTTCGGTCCAAAGGAAACGCCGGAGACGCGCATCTTCGGACGTTTGTCTGCCTGGCAAAATTGGATCTTTATCCGTCCGAACGCGGTTGGCCCCAGCGGCGCCTTAAAGGTCTATGGTACAGGCGCTCCCGTGAAGTTCGACTGGGAAAAAGTTTAGCTGCGAGATTCCAAAGGAGACTGAGGGGAAGTCATGATCAATTACACCGAAAAGATTCCAAACAACGTCGACCTGGGGCGGGACCGCATCCTGCAGCGCGCGCTGGAGCATTGGCAACCGGCGTTTCTTGGCTGGTGGTATGACATGGGGCCAACCGAGAGCCGGAATTACGACGTCTACCTCCGCACGGCCATCAGCGTGGAGCCGGACGGATGGGCGCAATTTGATTACATCAAAATGCCGGAATATCGCTGGGGAATTTTCCTGCAACCTCGGGATGACAACCGGCAGGTGAATTTCGGAACGCACAAAGGCCAACCCGCGTGGCAAGAGGTGCCGGGGGAATATCGCTCGACGCTGCGGCGCATCATCGTGACGCAGGGCGACACGGAGCCCGCTTCCGTCGAACAGCAGAAGATGCTGGGGCTTTCTTGCCCGTCTTTGTATGACCTGCGGAACATTTTTCAGGTGAACGTCGAAGAAGGGCGACACCTGTGGGCGATGGTGTACTTGCTCCACCGCTACTTTGGGCGGGACGGACGCGAAGAAGCGGAAGCGTTGCTCGCGCGGCGCTCCGGCGATACCGACAATCCGCGCATCCTTGGCGCATTCAATGAGCCGACGCCAGACTGGCTGGCATTTTACATGTTTACGTTTTTCACGGACCGCGACGGAAAATTCCAGCTTTGCGCTCTTGCGGAATCCGGCTTCGATCCCCTCGCGCGCACCTGCCGATTCATGCTAACCGAGGAGGCCCATCACATGTTCGTCGGCGAAACGGGCGTGAGCCGCATTATCCAGCGAACCTGCGAAGTCATGAAAGAGAATAATGTGGAAGATTCTTCTGATGTGCGGGCGCTTGGTGTGATCGACTTGCAGACCATCCAGAAATACTTGAACTTCCACTACAGCGTGACGCTGGACCTCTATGGCTCGGATGTTTCCTCGAACGCCGCGAATTACTTCACCAGCGGCCTGAAAGGACGCTTCCGGGAAACGAAGCTGGATGATGATCATGTGCTGACCGATGCATCTTATCCGGTCTCCGAGGTCGTGGGCGGAAAGGTCGTTACAAAGAACGTTCCTGCGTTGACTGCGCTGAATGAGCGGCTGCGTGACGACTACATCGACGAGATTGCCGACGGCGTCAGCCGCTGGCAAAGGGTGATCGATCAGGCCGGCATTCCCTTCCGCCTCACCTTGCCGCACAAGGGTTTCCACCGAGCCATCGGGAATTTCGCTGGACACTTCATCAGCCCGGACGGCGAAGTCTTGACGGAAGAAGCGTGGAAGAACCGCGAGTCCGAGTGGCTGCCGAGTGAAAATGACTACAAGTTTGTGCAATCGCTGATGAGCGGCCGCGTTGCTGAACCCGGGAAATTCGCGAACTGGATTGCACCTCCACTGCGCGGCATCAACAACAAGCCTTTGAATTTCGAATACGTCCGTTTCAACTGATAAGCAGACGCCCAAGACCCCCACTGCGAGCACTGCGCCTCGCTAAAACATAGCTACATGCGGGGCTGTCATCCCGAGCGAAGCAGGGATCTACTTTTCTTTTCGCATCGTATAGAATCTGCCAGTCTCAATGGGGGCGGAGCTCCGTGCAGCCGATCATCGACATCCACATTCACATCATGCCCTACTACATGATGAAGCCCTTTGCGCTAGAGCTGATCAAGAAAGGCCGACGCGATTACCCGGACGTCGAGCGCTATTGTGAGGATCCCAAAGCGTTTCTCGCTTTCTTGGATACGCTCGGTGTGGAGCGCGCGGGACTCATCAACTACGTTGCGCCAAAAATTATCGGCTTCACACCGGAAGTAAATGATTGGAGCGCGAAATACTGCAGCGCGGCCCCAGACCGGCTCATCGCGTTCGGCGGGGTTCTTCCTGGAACCGTGCCCGACCCCGGCGCGGAAGTGGATCGAATCGCCAAACTCGGCATTCGCGCCATCAAGATGCACCCTTCCCACCAGGTGCTCTCCCCAAACGCTTACATGGACGGCAACCGCGACTTGGCCGCGATCTACGAGCGGGCTCAAGCGAACGGTTTGCCGGTCATGGTCCACACCGGCACTTCCATCTTCCCCGGGGCGCGCAATTTGCACGCGCAGCCCATGCTTTGCGACGACGTCTGCGTCGATTACCCGAATCTCGTGGTCATCCTCGCGCATGGTGGCCGGCCGCTTTGGATGAACGAAGCGTTCTTTCTCGTTCGCCGTCACAAAAATATGTTCATGGACATTTCCGGCATCCCGCCGCAAAGGCTGATGGAGTACTTTCCGCGCATCGAGGACATTGCCGACAAAGTGTTGTGGGGCACGGACTGGCCGGGGCCCGGTGTGCCGGAAATCAAAGGGAACATCGAGAAATTCAAGACGCTGCCGATTGGAGAACCAGCCAAGCAGAGAATTCTTTACGACAATGCGGCACGGCTGTTCCCGAGGTAGAGGGCAGTTTCCGGAGAAATGCGGCGCGACGGTTCCCGAACAGAGCAGGAGTCGAATCGGGAGTAACTAG
>DATDNK010000136.1:0-21672 GCA_036518275.1 Candidatus Acidiferrum sp. | reverse complement strand
CTCTATGGAGCCCCGCGAAAAAGCCGCTCAGCTTCCCGAGAGCCCCGGCGCCTATCTCTTCAAGGACGCCGGCGGGAAGGTGCTGTATGTGGGCAAAGCGCGCAACCTGCGCAGCCGCGTGCGTTCGTACTTTGTCGAGTCCAGCTGGATCGACGCAAAAACCGGCTCTCTCGCGCGCGAAATCGCCGACCTCGAAACCATCGTCGTCGGCAACGAACGCGAAGCCCTGGCGCTCGAACACAACCTAATCAAAAAATATCGGCCCAAGTTCAACGTCTTGCTTCGCGACGACAAGACCTATCCTTACATCAAGTTCACTGCCGCCGAGAAATATCCGCGCGTTTACTTCACGCGGCGTATCAAGAAAGATGGCTCACTCTATTTCGGTCCGTATTTTCCGGCGGGTTTGGCTCGGCGCATCCTGCACTTCATTCATAAACGCTTTATGGTGCCATCATGCAGCGTGGACCTCACGCGCAACCATCCACGGCCCTGTCTGCAGTACTACATAAAGCGCTGCCTCGGCCCCTGCGTTGCCGGACTCACAACCGACGAGCGCTACTCCGAAGCCGCTCGCGATGCGCGCATGTTCCTCGATGGCCGCCGGCACGACTTGATGAAAAGCCTCGAAGAACGCATGACCGCTGCTGCCGACAAAGAGTTGTTCGAGCAGGCGGCCGCATACCGCGACTTGCTGCGCACTCTCGAAGACGTCGAAGAGCGCCAGCGTATCGCCGCAGCCCAGGGAGATGACACCGACGTGTTCGCCTACTACGCCGAGCCGCCTCTCGTGGCAGCGAATCTCTTTCACCTGCGCGGCGGGCGTGTAGTGGACCGCCGCGAGTTCTACTGGGAGGACCTTGAGGAATTCGATGCGAAGGAATTTGTGCCATCGTTGTTGAAGCAGCTATACCTCGAAGCGGAATATCTGCCCAAAGCGATCCATGTTTCAGAAGATTTCGAGGAGCGCGCTTTGCTCGAAGAAACGCTCACCGAGCGCGCGGGGCATAAAGTCGAAATCTGTACGCCACAACGTGGTTCCAAGCGCGCCTTCCTCGATTTGGTCGAGAACAACGCCAAGCACTCCTTCGAACAGCGCTTCCGCGTGCTGAAGCCTACTTCCAAAGCCATCGGCGAAGCGCTCCAAAATACCCTGAACTTGCTCGAAGAGCCCAAACGCATCGAGAGTTTCGATATTTCTCACATTCAGGGAACCGACACTGTTGCGTCCATGGTGGTTTGGGAAAATGGCCGGATGAAAAAATCCGACTATCGCAAATTCATCATTCGCGGTGACGCAGGGGACGACGGCAACGGCGCTCTTCCGCGGCTGAACGATGATGTTTCGAGCATGCGCGAAGCCGTCACGCGCCGCTACCGCCGCCTGCAGGAAGAAAAAAAGGAATTGCCCAGCTTAATCCTGATCGATGGCGGCACTGGGCAGTTGCACGCCGCGGCCCAAGCTCTCGAATCGCTGCAAATCATCAATCAGCCGGTAGCGAGTATTGCAAAGAAGGAGGAAATCCTCTTTGTTCTCGGCCAGGAAGACGAACCCATCGTCTTGGAGCACCATTCGCCGGTGCTGCACGTAATTCAGCAAATTCGCGACGAGACGCACCGCTTCGCGGTCACGTTTCACCGCCAGCGCCACGGGAAGCGGCAAACGCAAAGCGCGCTGAATGAGATTCCCGGCGTGGGACCCAAGACCGCCCAGAAATTGCTGAAGGAATTCGGCAGCGTGGTGAACATCCAGAGAGCAGGCGTGGAGAAATTGAGCGAGGTCATCCCGCGAAAGAGTGCAGAAAAGATTCTCGTAGGCTTGGAACATCGCACCCAGCATTCGAACGATTCGTAACCGTTGTGGCTCTTGGATACTGGTTAGGAGGCATTGCAGCCGTACATTCGGTATGCTACGGTTTCCTTGGAGGTTGTCATGGCGGACAACGTAGGTTCCAAGGTGACGTATTTTCTTGTAGGTCTTGGCATCGGCGCACTGGTGGGAGTGCTGTTTGCGCCGAAGTCCGGTGAAGAGACGCGTGAGTTCCTTTCAAAGAGGGCCGACGAAGGAAAAGAATACGCGCAACGCAAAGCGCGCGAACTGCGCGAACGCGCCGATGAATTGATCGAGCGCGGCAAAGAAGTGGCCATCCGGCAAAAGGACTCCATTACTGCGGCCGTGGAAGGCGCGCAAGAGGCATATCGGAAAGCAGCGAAGTCGTCGTAAGAGCTGTTCCTGTAAGGCCGGCAGTGGTAGCACGTGATTTCGCCCTCTAGGGGCATGCGGGGCACATATGCAGGTGTGGCTTGAGCTGTTCATTATCGTTGCGACGATCGCGCTGATCGTCCAGGTGGTGATCCTGACGTTGCTGTTCTTTGAGGTTCGTCAGACGACGCAGCACGTGAACCGGCTATCGGGCGAGTTGCAGTCGCGGGTGGGTCCCATTCTGACGCGGGTACAGATTTTACTCGACGACACCCAGCCGAAAATTTCCAGCATGGTGAACGACGCCTCGCACATGGTGTATTTGGCGCGAGGGCAGGCGCAAAAAGTGGACCGCGTGCTCAGCGAAGCGGCGGACCGATTGCGCGGCCAGTTGGTTCACGCGGACCACATTTTAACCGGCGTGCTGGAAGCCGTCGAAGAGACGGGTTCGCAGCTGAAGCACGGCTTGTGGCGGCCGGTGCAGAAAGCTTCGGCGCTCGTGCAGGGAATTAAAGTGGGTCTCGATCTTCTCCGCTCACGGAGGCGAGGCCCGGACGGGCGTCCGGATCGCAAGCGCGGCGATGAGCCCCGCGAATCGCAGGAAGAAGAGCTCTTCATCTAGTTCCAAGTCATAAGTTTTCAGTTGTAAGTTAAAGACGGATAGAACATCGGTCGTTGAAAGAATTTATTCATCCTTTTGGTAGTTTCTTGAAAAAAGCTGCGTCTGTTTCGCGTAAATTCTAGCCGCAGCGTAGATGGGCAGAACGAATCCTGAACCGTTGGAAACCACTCCCTTGTTGGCTTAGTCTCTTTATTCAAACTAAAAACTTAGAACTTACAACTAAGAACTCTTTTTAACGGATCCAAGAGCCGGCGAGGAGGCGTCCCCCGTCATAGAAAGCGGCGGCTTGGCCGGGAGTGATGGCGCGCTGCGGCATGTCGAAAGTAATGCGCGCACTATTTTCGTCAAGAGGTTCGATCGTCGCCGGAGCGGGCTCGTGCTTGTGGCGAATTTTGACCGTCGCGCGAAAAGTTTCTGTCGGCGGCGCGATCGAAACCCAATTCAGGCTTTCGACTTCGAAGTTCTGCTTGCGAAGAGCCTGGTCCTCACCAACGACTACGCGGTTGTTTTGCGGATCAATCGAGAGAACGTAGAGTGGCTTGCCGGCCGCAAAGCCCAAGCCCTTGCGCTGACCGATGGTGAAATTGTGGACGCCATTGTGGCGGCCGATGACTTCGCCGTCTTCGTTTACAATTTCGCCTTCCGCGTCGTTAAGCGGCGCTCCGCGCTCGCGCGAGTACGCGTGGATGAACTGCACGTAGTTGCCGTTGGGCACGAAGCACAGCTCCATGCTGTCCGGCTTTTCCGCGACAGGAAGATTCGCACGGCGTGCCAATGCGCGAACCTCTTCTTTGGTCAGCTCGCCGAGGGGAAATTCGCTGCGCGAAAGCTGTTCCTGCGTTAGACCCCACAAAAAATAAGATTGGTCCTTCGTTTCGTCACGTGCGCGCAGGAGTTCCCAGCGGACGGTTTCGTCGTTTTTGCGAATGCGCGCGTAGTGTCCGGTAGCGAGACGCTCGGCCCCGATTTGGCGCGCCATGCGCAAGAGCGGCTCGAACTTCACGTCGGTGTTGCAGTTGGTGCAAGCAATCGGCGTGCGCCCGGCGAGATACTGATCCACAAACGGGCGCACCACGCGCGACTCGAATTCCTGCTCAAAATTCACTACATAATGCGGAAAATTCAGATGCCGCGCGACCGCCTTGGCATCATAGACGTCGTCGAGCGAGCAGCAGCGGTGTTGCGCCGGACCATCCCCTTGCAATTCCGGCAAGCGGCGCTGGTTCCAGAGCTGCATGGTTAGGCCGACCACCGGGCGGCCCTGCTGCTGAAGGAGCGCGGCGACGGTGGAGGAATCGACACCACCGGACATGGCGACAGCGACGAGGCCGCGCTGCGTTTCTGTGCGTCCGGGCAGCGTGTCGAATTGGGTTGCGGCATTCATGGGCACGGTTTCATTGTAATGGATTCAGTAGTATCGCCAGGAATCGAAGAGAGATTTCTCGCTCAGCCCGAAATGACAAACAAGGAGCGCGCGACTAGGTTTTGGCAGTAGCCTCCTTCTGGTAGGTGGGTGAAAGCTGGCGGAGTTGTGCGACGGCGGCGGGAATCACGCGCAAAGCAAAATCAATGTCGGCTTGCGTGGTGTGACGGCCGAGGCTGAAGCGCAGGCTGGCGCGTGCTTCTTCGGCGGGCAAGCCGATGGCGGTGAGGACATGCGAAGGTTCGACTGCGCCGGAAGAACACGCAGCGCCAGTGGAGCAGGCGAGACCTTTGAGGTCCAAAGCGATGAGTAGCGCTTCGCCTTCCACACCGGGAAAAACAAGGTTCGTGGTGTTGGGAATGCGCGGGGCGCGGGCAGCGTTAATGCGCGAATGAGGCACGCGGTGAAGCAGACCATGCTCAAGTTGATCGCGGAGCGCGCTAAGGCGTTTCGCGTCGTTCGCAAGTGATTCCCGGGCGATCTCTGCGGCTTTGCCGAAGCCGACGATGCCTGCGACATTTTCTGTGCCGGGACGGACCCCCCGCTGGTGATGGCCGCCATAAAGAAGCTGCTTCAAGCGAGTTCCGCCACGCATGAAGAGCGCGCCGGTGCCCTTGGGTGCATACAGTTTATGGCCGGAAAGGGAAAGCAAGTCGAGGCGGAACTGATTCACGTCGATGGCGATTTTGCCGGCGGACTGCACGGCGTCGGTGTGGAAGTAGACGTCGGCTTCCTTGGCGATGCGGCCGATTTCTTCCAAGGGTTGAACCGTACCGAGCTCGTTGTTGGCGTGCATGACGGTGATGAGCGCGGTTTGCGGCCGGAGTGCGCGGCGCAAGTCTTCTAAATCAATCTGGCCATCTTGATCGACGGAAAGGTAAGTGACGTCCACGCCTTGCTTTTCGAGGGCCTGGCAGGCGTTGAGGACGGCTTCATGTTCAATCAGCGATGTGATGACATGGGGACGAGAAGCTGGAGAAACAAACGAAACAATGCCAAAGATAGCGTGGTTGTCGGACTCGGTCCCGCCACTCGTAAAGAAAATCTCCTGGGCCCGGGCGCCGAGGAGCGCGGCGACTTGTTCACGAGCTGTTTCGATGGCAGCGCGGGCCTTCTGGCCGAAGGTATGGATCGAGGAGGCGTTGCCGAATTCTCCGGAAAAATAGGGGAGCATGGCGTCGAGCACCTCGGGCTCGACGGGCGTCGTGGCGTTGTAATCAAGATAGACGCGGTTCATGGCCTTCGACTCACGATGATACTCGATGTGGGGCGGCTTGCGCTTGTTTGGATGCGTAAGCTCGCCGGATTGAGAAAGCAAGGACATAACGACGTCAGGAAAAAGAGAGT
The DNA here is from genome assembly GCA_036518275.1 of Candidatus Acidiferrum sp. Classification (GTDB taxonomy): domain Bacteria; phylum Acidobacteriota; class Terriglobia; order Acidiferrales; family UBA7541; genus Acidiferrum. Next base: position 16,077 of record DATDNK010000136.1, on the reverse strand, counting down.
GGGCAAGAGTCCCTCGGGGCTCTGTAAACGAGTCTTGCTACCGGATAGCGGGTACTCTGCCAGGCAACATAGGGATTGAGAGTAGAAATCTAAATCTAAGAGGACAAAAAAGCGCAAAAAGCAAAGGTTTGCGAATAAGTTCTAGTACCCGCCAGACCTCGGAAGATATTTTCCTCTGCCGGGTGTTTTATAAAACGAGGAGGCCAAGACATGCTCCGAACAATTCGACGATTACCTCATCTGTTGGCAGTAGTTTTGATTGGGGGGCTGTTTCTAAGCGTCGTCCCGGTGAGCTCAGCGCAAGTAAGGCGGCGCGTGATCATAGTCCAGCGCTTTGATCCGTTCTTTGATCCGTTTTTCCCTTGGTACGCCTATCCCTATCCTTACCCGCCGAATTACATGGCCGCGAACTATGGTGAGGTGAAGATCGATCCGCACCACAAGTTTGCCGAAGTGTATATCGACGGGGGTTACGCCGGAACGATTACCAAGTCCAAGAAGTTCGCACTTAAGCCCGGCAATCATGAGATTGCCCTGAAAAACTCCGATGGTGTGACGTTCTACCATAAGAAAGTAGCGGTGATGATCGGTCAGACGACCAAGCTGCCCGTTTCGTAGAGCGTATGTGGGGTGGGAGCGCGGAAGCGGTTCCCACCACCCCAGTTCCAGAAAAGGTTGATGAGTTGTCCTGGGCCGAGGTTTGCCCTCATCGGCGAGCGCAGACTTTGACTTGAAGCTCCAGTCGTTTTCGCGCACAGAAAAAGAAACTCATGCGCTTCCCCTACCTGCGTAGTCTCCGTTCTGGGCTTGCACGAAGCGATTGCACGTGTTTTCACGCAAAAAGCAACAATAGGTCGTCCGCTGGACATGTCTCGCAAGATTGCCCGCCATAGGACCTGGAGTTATGATGTGCCGCTTTTCCCGATGGAGTAGTGATGTCCGAACTCGCCATCCTAGGCACGTACTTGGTGTTCTTTGCGAGCTACGTGGTGTTTGCCCTGGGAAAGTTCCCTGGAATGAAGATTGATCGGCCGGGTGCGGCGATCATTGGAGCGGTGCTGATGTTTGCGTTCGGCGCCTTGCGCGCGCAGGACGCTCTGCGCTTTATTCACTTCGGAACGGTTGTGCTGCTCTTCTCGATGATGCTGGTGGTAGCCCACTTGCACTTGGCGGGCTTCTTCGATTGGGTCACCGAGTTCGTCGTTACGCGATTGAAGCCGCATCACCTGTTACCCACGGTAATCTTCCTGAGCGGGCTGCTGTCGGCGTTTTTCGTGAACGACATCATCTGTCTTGTCATGGTTCCTTTTGTACTGAAAGTCGCGGGACGAATGGGAGTCAAACCAGTCCCGTATCTTCTAGCGGTCGCAACGGCATCCAACATTGGGAGCACGGCAACCATTACCGGAAACCCGCAAAACATCTTGATTGGATCCTTTTCATCGATTGGATATCGAGATTTCCTTCTGCATTTGGGCCCGGTTGCGCTCGTTGGGTTGTTCCTCAATTGGCTGGTGCTCTGGTGGCTCTACTTTCGAGGGGAAGTTCATGATGTTCGCACGCGAGGCAGCGTCGAACCGCTAAAAGTGGAGCATGCAGCTCTGCTGAAGGCGGGTATTGTTGCGCTTCTCGTGCTGGCTGGATTTCTCGCGGGCTTTTCGCCTCCTTTGGTTGCTGCGGTAGGCGCCGCGGTCCTGCTGATCACTCGAACGCGTGACCCGCACCTCGTTTATGAGGAGGTGGACTGGGGCTTGTTGGTCTTTTTCATTGGATTGTTTCTCATCGTTGGGGGAGCGGAAAACACCGGCTTGACGCAGCGTTTGCTGGGATTCGGCGAACATTTCAACCTGCAGCGGCTGAGCGTCTTTACAGCCGTGACCGCGATTCTTTCAAACCTAGTGAGCAACGTACCTGCGGTCATGTTGCTGAAGTCACTCGTAACGCGATTTGCGAACCCGCACTCGGCTTGGCTTGTCCTGGGAATGGCCAGCACTCTGGCGGGGAACCTGACGATTACGGGCTCTGTTGCGAACATTATTGTCGTGGAACGCGCGCGCAGAGAGGCGCCCATCGCTTTCCTCGAATACTTCCGAATCGGCCTACCGGTCACGGTTCTAACGCTAGTGTTTGGCTGGCTGTGGCTTTCCTGGATTAGATGAAGATGTGTGTTACGGTTTTTGCGATTTGAAGCGCCAAGTGCGGAGGTTGAGAGTATAGAGAGCGATGCAAAAGAGATTAGCGGGAATAAAGCCGAACTGTGCCGTGCGGACACCGATGACGCACACAACGGCGCTATTGACGGCGGCGATGACCCAGCCCTGCCACAGCTTTTTGCCGAGCAGGACCGTGCCGAGAACCGTCAAAACGCAGGAGATGTAATCCAAGCGAATGGTATGCAGTAAGTCAGTCATTTTGTTTTCAAGGTCCTGCGCCGGACCCCACAACGTGGGCCGGGCCCGGCTTCTGATTTCTGATTCTTTCTACCCGAGGGCGTGCTCGCTAGAGGATGAGTCTTAGCGGATCGGGCCTTCGTTAAAGCTGCCCTCCTCGGGCATCACTTGTTTTCCACATCGGAGATGGCAATTCAACGGCCAATTGGGTTGCACTCTAGGGCAGCAGAATCTCTAAAGGCCGTCGCTAAGTGGTTGTTATTGCGGAACTTGCAGACCTAAGGAAGAAAAGTCGAAATACGGGCATGGACCGGACTCAAGGTCTCAGTAGAAGTGAGACAAAGCGTTTCAGGTTGAAACGCTATTATGTCGGAGCCAGCACAGTCAAGGTTGCTGGTCTAGGACACTTTTTCCTTGTGACTCTACGAGGTTGTGGGTGCCCGCACCGAGAATGTCCTTGGAGCGGTTAGTTTGAGGCCCTCGATGAGGGGAGTCATGGCTTTGGCTGAGGAATCGAATCTCCTCTCGACACGGAAGTCCGTCATGTGGTTAAATCACTACCATTAAGTAGGAGTGAGTCCTGCTCCCACCCTTCCACATATTCAAGGTGCAAAGTGACGGCACCCTTCATTGGGTGGAAGCGGCAGCGGATGTAGAGCGTGCGAGGGCGCGGGCGAAAGCGCTCGCGGCGTCCTCACCCGGTGAATATGTCATCAGCAATCTGACCGGCGAGAAGATCTCCATTAAATCCCCAGGCAAGCAGATTGTGTTTCAGATTGGGTACGACGAAAAAGACCTGAACGCGAGAGCCGAGTTGTTCCGGCGATGCGGCCACCATGTGATTTCCGTCCCTGACAATGAAGCCGCAAAACGCGCTCTGACCTCGATTAATAAGGTGGATGTATTTGTTGTGGGCCACACCGCTCCCGAAGAAACAAGAAGAGAGATCGTTGATTGGTTGAAAACCAATTTTCCAAAAGTGAAGATTGTTGCCTTGATTCCATCTGCCAATCGTCAGTTGCCGCGCGCCGATTACAATATAGTGTTGAATGACTGGGACGAGTGGCTATCCCTCCTCGCGGCGGCCACGAGTTGACTCCGCGCTTAAGCCCGAATCACGGCCAATCGAGTCAATAGAAAGCATTGGGATATGACGGTTCGCCGTACGCGGAAGGCCGAGGGCCGTACGCCAAAGGCAGAGGCTATAAGCGAAAAGTCGGTGGCGTGGTAAGTTGTTTGCACCTAATAGCACTGCAAGATGCACCAGGCACTGTCAAAGTCGGCACGCTCAAGATTTTGCCGCCGAATCCAAAAATAAAGCATTCCCGCGTCTCCCCACATCATTTGCGCATCATCGTCGCTATCCACTTGCAAAAGTAAAATCCAATCCTGCTTGCTTTTCTCCAATTCCGCACGACGAGGATGCTTGTAGCCGGAAGTGTCTCCCATATAAATGCCGTTCGTGACCATCTGGCATTCCAACTCCATTTCGTTTTGGATCACTTTCGGCCAGCCCAACAGTTGATGAGCCGGACCTTGATGTGAGTACTCGTCGAAGAAGTTCGCGTACATATCCTGGTCGTCCAATTCGCGCAGCGGTCTCTCGAGTAGTTTCGCGCACGGGTCGGGGATCGACTGGAACGGTACGAAGGCGAGCCGACGCACGGCGAAGATCTGGAAGTAAAACTCGGAGCGTTTCCTGGAGGAACCCTTGATTTTTTGTAGCAAACTGGATGGTTTCTCTTTCACCGGGCTGTGTGCACGGCGAAGCTCATCAGGCATGGGGAAAAACAAGACGCGAAATGAGCTCTGGTCTTTCGGGTCAAAGCCCCATGCGCTTTGCGCGTTATCGTAAAAGAAAGAAACAATGCCGTCTTGAGAAAGCGGTGACGGGGATGGGATCTCGCGGAGGTTGATTTGGCCAATGAAGGCCAGCGGCGCGCCCTCGCGATTCGGCCAGGCAATATTCGCGGGCAGGTCGGGTAGTCCCCCCAACTTGGAAGCCCCAATGGGTAGCGTCTCGTCGGTCGCGGCAGAAGTCTGAATGCGAAATGCTTCGCGGCTGACCGCCGCTACTTCATCCGCAATCTTGGACATCCCCGCGTCAAAGAGTTTTCTCCGTAACCCTTCTTTGGAATTCATTGTCGTCTTTCAGAAGCAGCAAGCTGCAGGGAGCGAAGCGTAGCACATGACCCACGGATAGGGCCAAGCCAGAAGCAGCGTGTGCACATCCGGAAATGAGCGGATTCTCCCTGGGTTCATGCTAGAGTGGCCGGTTCCGGGATAGGCGTTCACGCAGGAAGGAGGCACAGGCAAGTGTGCCTGTGCTACTGGGAGGCAAGAGTGGCGTATCGGGATTTGCGGGAGTTCATCGGCAGGTTGGAAAAAGAGGGGGAGCTGAAGCGAGTTCGCGCAGAAGTGGATCCTGTGTTGGAGATTACGGGAGTGGTGCAGCGATTGGGGCGCGAAGCGATTCCTCAGGGGCTAAAGCCCGTTTCCAGCTACGGATCAAATGTCGGAGCTAAAGCTCCGATCTCCAATGCTGGCTCAAGCCAAGAAGCTAGTTGCGGGCTAAGTGGGTTGGGCCCCGCGCTGCTGTTTGAAAGGCCAAAAGGGTCGAAGGTGCCGCTGGTAATTAATGCGTTTGGGAGTATGCGGCGGATGTGCTTGGCGTTTGAAGTGAATGAGTTGAGCGAAGTTGCCGAGAGAATTCAGGGATTCTTGAAATTGGAGACGCCGCAGGGGCTCTTCGACAAAATTAAGATGCTGCCGAAACTAGCGGAGCTGGGATCATTCTTTCCCAAGAGCGTGAAGGACGGCGAATGCAAGGAGGTGATTCGAGAGGGAAGCGACATCAATTTGCTGGATTTCCCCATTTTGAAGTGCTGGCCGCAGGACGGCGGGAGGTTCATTACGTTTCCGTTGGTGTTTACCAAAAATCCCGAAACAGGGAAGCGCAATGTGGGGATGTACCGGATGCAGATTTATGACGAGCGAACCACGGGGATGCATTGGCAGACGCAGAAGCACGGAGCGGAGCATTTTCGGCGCGCACGGGAGAGAAACCCTGAGGGACGGATTCCGGTAAGCGTGGCGATTGGAACGGACCCGGCGACGGCACTTGCGGGGATGCTGCCTATTCCGCCGGATTTGGACGAGATGATGTTTGCGGGGTTCTTGCGGCGCGAGCCAGTGGAGATGGTGAAGTGCCAGACGAGCGAGTTGGAAGTTCCTGCCAACGCGGAGATCGTGCTGGAAGGCTATGTCAATTTGAAGGAAATGCGTACAGAAGGTCCCTTCGGCGATCACACGGGATTTTATTCGCTGGAAGGGGAATATCCCGTCTTTCACGTTGAGTGCATTACGCACAGAAAAGAGCCGATTTATTTGACCACGGTGGTGGGGCCACCTCCGCAGGAAGACTTTTATATGGGCCATGCGGTGGAGCGTATCTTCTTGCCCGTGATGAAGATGCAGTATCCGGAAATTGTGGACGTGGCCATGCCGGCGGAGGGGATTTTTCATAATTTGATGATTGTGGCGATCCGGAAGTCGTATCCGGGGCACGCGCGAAAGATCATGAACGCGATTTGGTCGCTGGGGCAGGCGATGTTCACGAAGGTGATTGTGGTGTTGGACCACGATGTGGACATTCATAACTACCGCGAGGTTGTTTGGAAGGCGCTGTGCGCCCTGGACCCTGAGAGGGACGTGCAATTTTCGCTCGGGCCGATGGACACGCTGGACCATTCGGCTCGGATGCAAGACTTTGGATCGAAAATGGGCATCGACGCGACTCGCAAGTGGGCGTCGGAGGGGTTCACCCGGCCGTGGCCGGATGAGATTTTGATGGATGAAGAAACAAAGAGGCGGATTAGCGCACTCTGGAAGGATTTGGGGCTGTGAAAGTTGCGTTGCAGCCAGGAGCCTCTGGGGGATTGCAGAGGGCTGATTGCAAAGAATCACTGTCCCTGAGGACAGGGACATGCAAGAGCGACAACTACGAGAAATAGCACCATTCCTGCGGAAAATACACAAAATGAGGCTAGTACTTTCGGCCAATACCCCCCGAATTGCCTAGAACTACCCGTATTCTTAGGGCAACAAGCCTATAGATTCCCTTGACGCTCGGAGTGCAAGATGTCATAAAGCTCCCACGGGTTGTGCCCTCAATCCCGATTCCGCAGCGCAATGGGGCGCAACTGTACGATTGTGAAAGCTGGCGTGTGTTCGAATGCCGGGGTGGCGTTCCAACGTGATGGAATCACGCGAAGTAATGAACGTGAGACAGGCGTCGCAATATCTGGGCATCTCCCCGGATACCCTGTACCGTTACATAACGGAAGGCGAGATACCTGCATTCAAACTCGGTAATCGTTGGAAACTGCGTAAGACGATCCTGGATCGCTGGATGGAACGAAAAATGAGCCAGTCCGCCGGGAGACGCAGGTAATTGGCGCGCGCGTCGCAAGAATGATCGTAGGAGAGAGGCCGCAATGGGGCTATTTGGCGGAAAAAAGAGCAGGCAGATCGTAGGCTTGGATATTGGGTCCAGCTCCATCAAAGCCGTGGAACTGAAGGCCACGAAGGCGGGCTATGAGCTGGTGAGCTTTGGGATGGAATCGCTGGCTCCGGACACGGTGGTGGACGGCGCGATCATGGACGCGCCGCAAGTGGCGAACGCGATCAGCAAGATTTTTGACGCAGAGCGCATCAAGACCAAGAACGTAGCGACTTCGGTTTCGGGACACTCCGTCATTGTTAAGCGCGTACCGCTGCCGTTGATGACCGAAGAAGAGCTGTACGACCGCATTCCTTCGGAAGCCAGCCAACACATTCCGTTCGACATTGCTGACGTGAACCTGAGCTACCAACTGCTCGAGTCGATGGACTCGCAGATGGACGTACTGCTGGTGGCGGTGAAAAAAGACAAGATTCTGAACCACACGAACGTGCTGGCGCAGGCGGGAAAAACGCCGATGATCGTGGACATCGACGCGTTCGCGCTGCAGAACTGTTTTGAAGTGAACTACGAGCCGGATGCGGCGCAGACGGTAGCACTGCTGAATATTGGCGCAAGCGTAATGAACATCAATATCGTGCGGAGCGGGATCCCGTTGTTTACACGCGACGTCAGCGTGGGCGGGAACCAGTATACGGATGCGCTGCAAAAGGAACTGGACCTGAGTTTTGAGGATGCCGAGCGGCTGAAAAAGGGCGAGACGCTGCCGAGCGTCACGGACGAGCAAAAACAGCAGATTCTGCGCAGCGTGTCTGACATTCTGACACTGGAAATCCAAAAGACATTCGACTTTTTCCGGGCCACGGCGAGCGGCGAAAACATTCAACGGATTGTAGTGGCGGGAGGAACCGCACGCGTGCCCGGACTCGTAGACCTGCTGCGCGAAGAATTTGCCATGCCTGTGGAAGAGCTGAATCCCTTCCGCAGAATCCTCATCAATCCCAGCCGGCACAGCGATGACCAGATCCGCGACATTGCGCCGCGGCTGGTGATCGCCGTAGGTCTGGCACTGAGGAGCTTCGACTAGCCATGATTCGTATAAACCTTCTCGGACAGATTCGACCCAAAGCCTCCAGGCGACCGACAATGGCGGTGGACACGGGGGGCGCAATGCCCGTTGCATTCATCGGGCTCGGAGCCGCAGTGGGATTACTCGCCCTCGGGTTTCTCTACTACACGTGGCAGAGACAGCTGACTGAAGAGAATAACAAGATCAAGACGCTGCAAGCGCAAAAGACGGAACTCGAGCAGATCAAGCAGCAAGTCGAGGCGTTTGAGAAGCAGAAGACGGTTCTGCAGCAGCGCGTTAACACGATCGAACAGTTGCAGCGAGACCGCACTGGCGGACAAGAACTGCTGGACATGGTAGCCAACACCGTATCGCGGACGGAAAACCTTTGGCTAACGGAAATGGGGCGCAAGGGGAACGCGTTGACGATGAACGGAGCTTCCGCGTCGATCAATGCGGTGGCGAATTTTATTACAGCCTTGAAACGGTCTGGATATTTCCAGAAAGTCGAGATCCTGGAATCGAAGCAAGACGACAAGAATCTGGCACTGCAAACGTTTAACTTCCAGATTACGGCGGAAATCGCACCGCCACTGGCTACGCAGGCCCGGCCCGCTAACGCGCCTGCACCTGCAGCTGCCAAGACGACACCGGCGAAGAAAGGCTAAGGGGAGGCCATGGCTAGCTTACGAGACATGTCGGTGTTCATGCAGGCCCTCATTGCCTTGGCGATTGCGGTCGTGTTGGCTGCGGTTGGGATTTTCGTGCCTGGGTCCCCGGTTGCCAGAGAAAAGGACGAATTGGATGCCGCCGTAGTAAAGCGGACGCAGTTGAACCAGGAAGTGACCCAGCTTCAGGTATACAAGCAGCGCTACAGCGAATTGAAACAGCAGATGGATGCGCTCAACAAGCAACTAGATACGCTTAAGACGATTGTTCCCGAGGAGAAAGAAGCGGATGAGTTCATCCGGCTGCTCCAAGGGGCGGCAAGCTCGTCCAACGTGCAGATCCGGAGCCTCAAGTCGCTGGCGATCGTCCCTAGGGAATATCACTACGAGATGCCGTTTGAAATCCAGGCGGACGGACCGTACTTCAACGTGCTGGACTTCTTCGGGCGGCTGGGACGTTTGTCCCGAATTATCAATGTGGGCGACCTAACGTTTGACGCGCCGGAAAACGCCAAAGGAACAAAGTACCCGGTGCGCCCGGGAACTACAGTCTCCGGAATCTTCACGGCAACAACATTCTTCACCAAGGCCGCTGATGCCGGTGCAGCTCCCGCAGCTGGAGCAAAGCCGGGCAGCGTACCTGGGAAACCCTGAGCGAGAATGAGCGAACTATGCGTTCAGCAATAACTCTTGGACTAGGGATCTTGATCGCAGCAGCGGCTCCAAGCTTGCGCGCACAGATGAACCCGCTTCCGCCGGTCAACGAAAATTTGTCGGCCGATCAGGCGGGTCAGACAGCGAAGCAGCCTGCCAAGCCAGCTGCGCAAACACCGGCAAGACCTGCGGCGCAGGCGCCAGCTAAACCTGTAGCCCAAACGCCAACCAAGCCCGCGCCGGCGGCAGCGACCAAGCCCGCACCACAAACTGGAAAGCCTGCAGCACAGACAGCGGCCAAGCCGGGGCCGGGGCTGCCGGGTGCCGCGAAACCAGGAGCGAAGCCCGCTGCAAAGCCAGCGAGAAAGAAAGGGACCAAGAAGCCGAGAGCGGCGGAGAAGCCGGCAGGTCCTGCAGGCGCTCCGAAGGCCGCGGCCGAGAGCGAAGTGAAGGCCGCTCGGCGGGATCCTTTTGAGTCTTTAGTTAGTCATGGGACAGGAAAGGGAGCTCCGAACCTTCCGCCAGGCAAAGCAGGGTTGCAGGTCAGCACGCTGCGACTGGACGGAATCGTACGGGCACCGAACGGAATGATCGCGGTGGTTTCCAACCCGCAATCCCGAACCTACTTCCTGCGCGAGGGCGACCATTTATATGACGGCAGCGTTGAGAAGATCACCATGGACGGTGTGTCTTTCCACGAAGAAGGGAAAGATGCATTCGGCAAGCCCGTGGAACGTCAAGTGAACAAACGAATTTACTCCACCAGTTCAGGAGAACAGCAATGAAGACGAATTGGCCAGCCCTCAAGTACGGCTGCCTGATCCTCGCGAGCTTGACACTGGCGACGAAACCGGTGCCGGGGCAGACAGCGGGAGCCACGGGCGCGGCGAAGTCTGCCGCAGTGATCTCCAGCGTGGCCATCACGCAGGCTCCGGAACTCTCGGCGGTGCGCGTGCAGGGCGAAGGCAAGCTCGACGTGCGAGCAGCGCGCATGCAGCACCCGGATCGCCTGGTGCTGGACTTTGTGGGGGCGCGGCTGGCGGTTCAGAAGACTGTGATTCCGGGAGTGTCAGCTCCAGTGCTCGAAGTGCGCATGGGGCAATACCGGCCGGACGTCGCGCGCGTGGTAATCGACCTGACAACGCCCACGCCATACCACGTTTCGCGGGATGGTGAGGCGGTGGTCATTTCCTTTAAAGCTTCGAGTGCGACACCCGTCAGCCTTTCAGAAAAGTCCACACTGACTACATCGCTGGCCGACGGCACATCGCAGCCGCGCTTCACATACGGCGCACCGGCACCGCGAAAGCTTGCGGAACGTTCTGCTCGCGCTCATCAGATTCCTGCTCCTCGCTTTGCCTTGCCGGGCGAACTGACCCAGCCCTCAGTCGCACTGGCATCGTTCAGCGAGAAGAACGGGCCCGCCCGTCCGGATGCAAATCCGCAGCAGGCGGCGCAACAGGCCATTCAGCAAGCGAATACTGCGGCAACCACACTGGCAACCAACGCTGCGGCGCAAACTCCCGCGCCCATGCAGACAGCGGCCAAGTACACCGGCGAACCAATCTCCGTCAACCTGAAGGACGTGGATTTGCGCGATTTCTTCCGCTTGATTCACGAAATCAGCGGATTGAACGTAGTGCTAGACCCCGCCGTCAAGGGCAGCCTTACGATTGTTCTGGACGAAGTGCCGTGGGACCAGGCGCTAGATATCGTGTTGCAAAACAACAGCCTAGACAAGCAATTGAACGGCAATGTTCTGCGAATCGCCACGAAGGCTACGCTGAAGACTGAGGCCGAGTCCCAGCGCGACCTGGTGAAGGCTCAAGCGGAAGCAATTGATCCGGTGACCGTTACCCGGGTGCTGAGTTACAGCAAGGCGGCTACGTTGAAGGAAACGCTGAAGAAGTTTCTCAGCTCGAGAGGAGACATTCTCTCGGATGACCGCTCCAACCAGCTTATTATTCGCGACATACCCTCGACGATCCCCGTCATTGACAACCTGATCCGGCAACTGGACCGCAAGTCGCAGCAGGTGGAAATCGAAGCGCGCGTCGTATCCGCGTCCCGCTCCTTCGCGGAGGATATCGGCACGCAACTCGGCTTTGCTGGACAAGCGACCGGCGGGCGCACGGTGGTTGGTGGAACACCTGCGGTGGGGGCGAGCGGGCAGAATCCCGATAGTCCGGGAACCTGCGGAGCCACTTGCTTCAATCCGCCATTGATCTTCACAGGAACGCAGCCCACCGGGAACGGCATCACCAACGGCCTGCCGCTAAATACGAACTTTCCGGCCGGCACACCGACGAGCGGCTTCTTGTTCTCACATCGGTCATCGAACTTCGCCATCGACTTCATTATTACCGCGGCGGAATCGAAGGGTGTTGGCAAACTGCTCTCTAAGCCTAAGGTCATTACGCAAAACAACGAAAAGGCTACGGTGAAGCAAGGTACCAAGATCCCGATTCAGACGACCATCAACAACACGATTTCCGTCCAATACATCGACGCGGTGCTGAAGCTGGAGGTCACGCCGCAAATCACCGCGGAAGGCACGATTTTCATGGACGTGCTCGTCGAGAACACGCAAATCGACGCCGGTATTCCTCGCATTCAGGGGGTCCCAGCACTGGATACCCAGGCGGCTGAAACCAAGGTCACGGTTGCGGATGGCGGCACAGTTGTCATTGGCGGGGTCATCATCTCTTCGCAGCGCGTGGATATTAACGAGACGCCCATCGTCGGAAGCTTGCCGCTCATCGGCAATCTGTTCCGCCGGAGAAGCGTTACCACATCTTCTCAGGAACTGTTGTTCTTCCTGACTCCCCGGATTATGCCGGGATAATTCGAACAATTTCTCTTTTAACTGAGGGGGCGGAACGAGGAGACTGAAGTCTCCTCGTTCTGTTTATGGACACACCGTTCCATCATCGCCGGCGCAGGTTAGGTGCGCTCTTTGACGAGCGTAGGATCGACGCCCTGCTGGTCATGCATCCGGCAAACTGGTTCTATCTGACGGGGTTCACCGGTGACTCAGGCGCTTTGGTGCTGTCAAGGAAGGGAACGACCCTCGTTACCGATGGGCGGTTCATCGTGCAGGCAAAAGCGGAAACGAAGGGCGTCCGCATCCGCAAGCAAGAAGTGACTTTGCCTGAGTCGGTTGGGAGGATCCTCAGGGAATCGCGAGCCCGAAGAGTTGGCTTCGATCCAGTCCGCACGACGGTGTCGCAGCTCCACAGCGCTCGGAAAGCCTCTGGGAGTCGATTGCGGTGGGTTCCCGTGTCAGGGATGGTAGAGACGCTTAGAATGCGTAAGGACGCCGGGGAACTGGCGCAAATGCGCAAGGCGGCCATCCTGGCGGGGGAGATCATGGACTTTGCCATCGGTTTACTTAGACCCGGTGTCTGCGAGCGCGAGGTCGCGGCGGAGATCGAATACCAGATGCGCAAGAGCGGAGCGGAGGGGCCTTCGTTTGAAACTATTGTTGCATTTGGAGAAAGGGCAGCTCTGCCGCATGCCCGGCCGACTGGCAAGCGATTGAGGAAAAATGAGTTGGTCGTCCTGGACCTGGGTGTTATACTCGGCCACTATTGCAGTGACATTACCCGCACGGTTTTCGCGGGGCGCGCCCCGAAACGCATTCGGGCGTGGTATAGGGCGGTTCTGGAAGCACAGGAAGCGGCCATCTCGACGGTGAAAGAGGGGGTGGCCTGCGGGGACGTTGACGCTGCAGCAAGGAAGGTCCTGGCAGGCTACGGTATTGACCGTCTTTTCGTCCACAGCACGGGTCACGGCCTGGGATTGGAAATACACGAGGACCCCAGGGTTGCGAAAGGGCAGACACGGCGCCTGGAACCCGGAAACGTAATTACGATTGAACCTGGCGTGTATGCGGAGGGCATTGGAGGCATTCGCATTGAAGATGATGTCGCTGTGCATGCCGGCCGTACGGAAGTGCTAACCCGCGCACCGCGGAATCTCATCGAACTTTAGAACAGCATGAAACGCAAACAGCCTACAAAATCCAGTCCGACGTTTGCCAACCCGGAAATGCAGCAAATCGAGCAGCTCTTCCAGTTCATGACCGAGCATAATCTCGAGGAATTCGAATATTCGCGCGGAGATCTGCACATCCGGCTGCGCAAGCCGTCGTCCGGGCTGATGCTGTCCGCGCCGCGAGCAGCAGCTCCCGAGATCATTGTTGCAAACCCCGGAGGGAATGCCGTTGCGCCTCACGAGGCTTCCGCCGGCGCGCCAGTGACGCCGGAAGCGCGCTTGACGGAAGACCTCCACCTGGTCAAATCGCCGATCGTGGGTACGTTTTATGGCTCTCCGAGCCCAGGCTCAGAGCCTTTTGTGAAAGTGGGAGCATTCGTAGAAACTGGGCAAACGCTGTGCATTGTGGAAGCGATGAAGCTGATGAATGAAATCGAGTCGGACGAGACGGGTGAGGTGGTGCGCATTTTCGTGGAAAACGGACAGCCCGTCGAGTACGGACAGCCTCTCTTTGGCATCCGTCCCAGCCGGAAGAAATAGCCGACACCCCACGCTATGTTTCAGAAAATCCTAGTTGCCAATCGCGGGGAAATCGCCCTGCGGGTCATTTGCGCCTGCAAGGAACTAGGCATTTCCACCGTGGCGGTCTACTCGGAAGCGGACCGCAACTCGCTGCATGTGCGTTTTGCCGACGAAGCTGTTTGCATTGGTCCGGCGCGCAGCAGCGAAAGCTACCTCAATATTCCGCAGGTAATCAGCGCGGCGGAAATTACCAACGTGGACGCCATCCATCCCGGCTACGGTTTTCTTTCCGAGAATGCCAATTTCGCCAAAGTCTGTGAAGCCTCCGAGATTACGTTTATCGGCCCGCGGCCGGAAGTCATTGAATTAATGGGTGAGAAGGACCGCGCGCGCCGCGAAGTGAAGGCAGCGGGCTTGCCAACGATTCCCGGGAGCGACGGGGTGGTGGAAGGAGAAGAGCAACTTGCGAAGGAAGCCGAGCGCATTGGCTATCCGTTGATCTTGAAGGCCTCGGCAGGCGGCGGCGGACGGGGCATGCGCGTGGTGCGCAAGCAGGAAGATCTGTTAGGCGCTTATCAGACAGCGCGAAGTGAAGCACAGCAGGCGTTCGGCACTCCCGATGTCTATATGGAGAAATTTCTCGAGTTTCCCCGGCACATCGAGTTTCAGGTGCTGGGCGACCAGCACGGCAAGGTGATTCACCTGGGCGAACGCGAATGCAGCATTCAGCGGCGGCACCAAAAACTGGTGGAAGAATCGCCATCTCCGGTGATGGACGCGAAGCGAAGAAAAGAGCTGGGGGCGATGGTCGTCAAGACGCTGGAAACGGTGGGCTATACGAATGCAGGGACCGTCGAGTTTCTGATGGATCAGGACGGCTTGCTGTATTTCATTGAAATGAACACGCGCATTCAGGTGGAGCATCCGGTAACGGAGCTAGTGACAGGAGTGGATTTGATCAAGGCGCAGATCCGTATCGCCGCCGGCGAGAAAATGGAAGATGCCACAGGGGCGGTCATCTCTTCGGGGCACGCCATTGAATGCCGAATTAATGCGGAGGATCCGGATACGTTCGTACCGTCAGCGGGGCGCATCACAACGTTCCAGGCTCCAGGCGGCACGGGAGTGCGCGTGGATTCGGCCGCGTATGCCGACGCCGTCATCCCTCCCTATTATGATTCGATGATTGCCAAACTCATCGTGAAGGGTCGCGACCGCACCGAAGCCATAGGGCGGATGAAGAGAGCGCTCGAAATGTTTGTTATTGAGGGCATCAAGACATCGATTCCCTTGCACCGCCGAATCCTGGCGGACGCCAGATTTGTCTCCGGCGACTACAATACGCATTTCATTGACCGGCTCGTGAGTACAAACGGAAAATAAACGAGCATGCGCCTTGTTCTCCCACGGCTGTATGTGATATTAGACGCAGCGTTGCTTAACATTCCCGAAACAGAGTGTGTCCGCCAACTTGTGGACGCCGGTGTCCGGCTGCTCCAATACCGGAACAAAGCGGCGTCTTCGCGCGAATTATTAGAAAGGTCGAAGCGTCTTGGCGCGGAATTGGTGCCGAGTGGCGTCACCTTCATTGTGAATGACCGCTCCGATGTTGCTGTGCTTGCTGGTGCCAGCGGGGTTCATGTTGGGCAGGAGGATTTAGCCGTAGAGGAAGCGCGAGCGGTCGTTGGAGCAGAAAAGCTGGTTGGCATCTCGACACACAATCGCGCGCAATTCGAGCAAGCTGCTGCTACTTCGGCAGACTATATTGCTGTGGGGCCGATCTCTTCCACGTCTACCAAGTTGAATTCCGATCCAGTGGTCGGGACGGAATTTATCCGCGAGGTGCGGCCACTGACGGACAAGCCCATTGTGGCCATTGGAGGAATCACGCTGGAGCGGGCTGCAGAAGTCATCCGGGCGGGCGCGGATTCCGTTGCGGTGATCGGCGATATTTTGCGGGCACCGCGTCCAGGAGCGCGCGCGCGCCTGTTCATAGAGATCCTGGAATCCACGAGCCACGCAGCAGGCGCCTAAGGAATAAGGGATGGCTGAGAGCACACAAGCGATTTCCTCGGCAAGCCCCGCCAGCGAACATGGATTCGTGCGGGCCATCGGGTTGTTCGACGGCACCATGATTGTGGTCGGGTCGATGATCGGCTCCGGCATTTTCATCGTTGCTGCTGATATTTCTCGCCAGACCGGTTCGGCGGGCGGGTTGCTGCTCACGTGGATTATCACTGGGCTGCTGACCATTTCAGCGGCTCTTTCTTATGGCGAACTGGCGGCGCTTTTTCCTCATGCGGGCGGTCAATACGT
>DATDNK010000135.1:0-22435 GCA_036518275.1 Candidatus Acidiferrum sp. | reverse complement strand
GCCCCAAACCGCGCGAACTCGATTTCGACGCCATCCCCGAAAACGATCCCGCAACCTGTGACATCGTCGCCGCCGGCCGCACCATGGGCGTGTTCCAAATCGAATCCCCCGCCATGCGCGGCATGCTCCGCATGATGAACGCGCGCACGCTCGAAGAAATGGCCATCGCTCTCGCCATCATCCGCCCCGGCGCCGCCGAATACGGCTCGAAGGAACTGTTCGTCAAGCGCCTTCGTGGCAAAGAAAAACTCACTTATCCGCATGATTCCCTCGAACCCATCCTGCGCGACACGCGCGGCGTCTGCATTTATCAGGAGCAAGTCATGCAAATTGCACAAGCGGTAGGCAAACTGTCGCTGGCCGAAGCCGATCTGGTGCGGCGAACTTCCGTGAAGTATTCCGGCCAGGCGGATTACGACCGCTTGCGCGGAAAATTTGACCAAGCCGCGAGCATGATGGGTTTGACGAAGCACCAGCGCGAAGAATCCTGGCAGATGGTCGAGAAATTCGCCGGTTTCGGCTTCTGCAAAGCCCACGCTGCCACTTACGCCGATGTCGCTTACCGTATGGCTTACCTGAAAACGCATCACCCGGCGGAATTTCTTGCCGCCATGTGCAGCGCCGGCGCGGGCTTCTATCACGTTTCTGCCTATGTCGAGGAAGCTAAGCGTTGGGGCATCGCCGTGCGCCTGCCGTCAGTGAACCATTCCTGGATGGAATACACCGCCGAATCCGCCGACAATGACAAGCGCGCGCTGCGCGTCGGGCTGATGCAAATCAAAGGCCTCCGCATCGAAACCATCACCGCAATTCTGCGCGCACGGGAAGAGCGAGGACCGTTCCTCTCTCTTGAAGATTTCCTGCGCCGCGTCCCCGTCGAGCGCGACGAAATCGAGTCACTCATCAAGTGCGGCGCATTCGATGACCTGGGCAATTCGGCGGATCATGTCTCACACGAAATGACGCGTCCCGCAATGCTCTGGCAATGGAATCTTCTGCAATCATCCTGCAAAGGTGCGCACGCGAGTGCCTCTCGCTCTTCAGCAATCGCACTTCCCGAAAAAATGGAAACACTTTTTGCCGAGGCCAACGCGCCGGATCCCGTTAGCGCCACTCTCGCCGAAATGCAAATGCCTGAATACACGCTCGAGCAAAAGCTGCGCTACGAACGCGAAATCCTCGAAGTCTGCATCAGCGGCCATCCGCTTGATTTTTTCCCGCGCAACGGCGAAGTCTGGAGCGACGAACTGCCTGGCCTGCTCGGCAAGCGCGTCACGCTCTGTGGCTGGGCGATCACCCACCGCCATGTCGGCACGAAAAATTATCGCAACATGATGTTCGTTACGCTCGAAGACCAGCGCGGCGTTTATGAAGTCGTGCTTTTCCCCGACGTTTACGACCGCTACGGCGGCCTGGTCTTCGAGACGCGCACCATGCGTGTCACCGGGCGCGTCGAGCCGGATGGGCAGATCAACGGAGAAAAGCTGGAAGCTTTGCGTAGATAAAAAGACGAAACTCGAAATACGAAATTCGAGACCACCGAGGGGAATACGATTTTCGATTTTCGAGCATCGACTGCAAATAGCGAGAACAACGGTGTACTTCATGATTCGCACAAAACCAAAAACCACGCCAGTTGCCGAACCGGACGCCGGCCGTCCCGCCGGAAGTGGTGAAGAATGGCTCGGGCGAAACCGTAGCTCCAAGCGCCGGCTCTGGGAACGCCTTAACCCCCTGAGCCGCAAGCAGATACGCGTGATTGCCGAAGCGCTCGCGCTGCAGCAGACTCATGCGCAACTCCCTGAGCCGTTGCGCGCCAAGCTGAGCGCCACCCTCCAGGAACTCGAACGCCTAGTGACCCGCATCCGTGCGGTGCTCGTGGAGGTAGCACGTCGGACACCACCCGGCGCGTAGCCGTTGCAGGGCTCATTTTGCGGCGGGATACTTTTTGTATGCGTGTCCCCTCGAAGCGCGGCCCCTTTGTCCTTGTGGCGGCATCTCTGGTGCTGTCAGCGTTGGCTTGCTCTGCGCGCGCCGACGAAATTCGCTTGAAAGACGGCAAAAAGCTTTACGGCGTGATCGTTGCGTACGAAGATAACATGTTCAAGGTCAAAACCGATTACGGATATGTGCTCGTCGAAAAGGACAAGATCGCTTCGATCGTTCCGACGACGCCGGCAGCAAAACCAGAATCCGATCCTGCGAAGAAGGACGCTCCTCCGCATCCGTCAAAACCCGCTGACGGGCAACCGCAACCGGAACCTGCCGTCGCGACCGCCGCAAATGCCAACCCCAACGCTGCGTCCACGAACGCGAGCTTAAAAACCGCTACTCCTTCTGGCAAAGCGGAGAAAGCCGCGCCAAAAGCCCCGAATGCCACTGTGAAAGCCGACGCTCCGGCGGGCGCGTCAGCGGCGAACGTTCCTGCCGCCGCAAGCAGCGCATCCGCATCGGCAGCGACCGCCGCAGCGCCTCCCGCTCCGGCTGCACCTAAAGAGCCGGAGGTTCCCGTCAATCGCGAAGAAGTTACCGGTAATCTCTACACGAATTACACCCACGGCTTCCGCATGTACAAGGCGCCGAGTTGGAACCTCATCGAAGAAGCGCGCAACGCCTTGCCCAATGCCATCGTCGCGATGGGCACGAGCGACGAATCGACGCTAGTAGTGGTCGGCGAAGAGAAAACCAAAGATTCCCTGGATGTCGCGGCCGCCACCGTCGAGAAGCGGTTACATGACGTCTACGTCAACTATCAGCGCGTCTCGCAGAAGAAAACCGTCGTAGGGGGAATGCCTGCCATCGATTACCAATATCGCGGCAAGGCCGACGACCATGACTGGTCAGGAAGGCTCGTCGTCATCGCGCGCGGCAAGGACATGCTCACCGTCCTGGCCATGACCTACGCCGACAGCGACCTGATCCAAATCCAGGAAAACGTCATCGCACGCTCGATCGCCAGCCTCGACTTCAGCGTCCACTAGGCCGCAGTCCCCAAACTAGTCAGGCCTGACTATTCTCATTTAGAATAGTCAAGCCTGAGTAGTTATAAACTAGATTACTTTCTCGGGCGCCCGCCTTCGAGGATTTTCCCGGATGCGAGGAAGTTCCGGGGAAACCTAACTGGCGGCCGCCATGCTCGGTTCAGAAGGCTTGCGCATTTCGCGAATCATGCCGATCAAGGCCTGGGCGGCGCGCGGCAAACTACGATCACGGCGGTAAATCAACCCAAGCTCGCGCCAGAGATCCACACCCTCAACATTGAGCAGCTTCACTTCCCCGGCTTTCACGTAATCCCGGGCAAAGCTCTCGCTGATGAACGAGACTCCGGCATCGGCCACCACAAACCGCTTGATCATGCCAACGCTCGGCAATTCCATCGCCACGTGAATTTGCGAGCGATACGGGCGGAATAACTTGTCGAGCACCTGTCGCGTGTACCCTGTGCGCGGAAAAATCAGCGGCTGGCTCGCCACTTCCTCCAGCGTAATCTTCGAGCGATGCGCCAGCGGATTCCGCGAGCTGACCATAAAGCGCAACCGGTCGCGGTAAATGCTGTGCACCTTCAGGTTCGGCGACTTGATCGGCAGCGTCACGATGCCCACATCGACTGATCCGTCTTCCACGCGCTGCAGAATTTTGTGGCTGAAATTCCGGTAGATGCTGATGTGTACCTGCGGGTACCGGTGCTGAAACTCGGCGAAAATGTCAGGCAACAAATACAGGCACGTCGCCTCATTGGCCCCAAACACCACCGGGCCTTGCACCACGTCCCCGCGATCCGCGACCAGCTGGATCGACTCATCCCGAAGGCGCAGCAGTTTTTCCGCGTACTCGAACAGCACTTCGCCGGCTGGCGTCAACTCCACGGATTTTGCGGAGCGGTCGAGCAGTTTGGCTTTGTAAGCTTGCTCCAGTTGGCGGATTTGCGCACTCACCGCGGATTGCGAGCGAAATACTTTCTGCCCCGCGCGCGAAAAACTCTTCAGCTTGGCAACATAAACGAAAGTTGTAAGTTGATCGAAGTCCATAGTGTGTATGCCAGAAAAGATTATAAGCGAGCCTTCTCCCCTGGTCGTATCTATTATCCTCTCTTTCAAGCGGGTATGGCCGTTTGGGAAGTTGGCGCCGCCAGCAGCGCCGGGAAAAACAGTTGACGCTGCTGAAACTGCGCAAGAACGGGTTTCCAGGTTGCTTCCCCCGAGCCCTGAAAATGTACGGGCTGAACGCGCGTCAGCGGCAGCGAGCCGCGGCGCGCCAGCATGCGCGATGCGCGCGGGCTGCGCGTATGATAAACATGCTCTTCGAGCGCCTGCCGCAGCCACTCTTCTTCCTGCGGCTCAATTTCCGCGAGCGTCACAAACTCCCGGTGCAGCATTCCCTCGGCCTCACCACGCAAAACGTACGCCAGGCCGCCGGTCATTCCGGAACCAAGATTCAGCCCCAGCGGCCCAAGGATGATGGCCACGCCGCCAGTCATGTACTCGCACCCATGCTGTCCAACGCCTTCCACCACGGCAAGTGCGCCGCTGTTGCGAACGGCAAAGCGCTCCCCAGCTCTGCCGGCGATAAACAGTTGGCCCGAAGTTGCGCCGTAAAGCACTGTGTTCCCGGCGAGCACATCGCCGCGCCGCGAAGCCGCCAACCCCGCGCTGATGGCAATCGTTCCGCCGGACAATCCTTTTCCGACGTAATCGTTGGCTTCGCCGTTAAGCTTGAGCGCCACTCCTTCGGCAAGGAAGGCTCCAAAGCTTTGTCCCGCTGTCCCGCGAAATTCCTGGCTGATGGTCGCGTCAGCCACACGGCCATTTTTCTTGCGCCGCATCAACTCTCCACTCAACCCTGCGCCCACGCTGCGGTCCGAATTGTGAATCGCCCTCGGTACACTCTGCATGCACAATGTGGCGTCAAAATGAATCGAATCTTCCAGCGCCGTCACGTGCAGACCCGGCTCTTGCTGCGGGTCGACGCGATTCGAGGGCGAAATCGGCACCACCAGGAATGGATCCATTCCCGACCGCGCCCCGAGCCGGTCGTACCAGCCCGTGAGCTCGCGCAGCGAACGCACGCCAAGCTCCGCCAGCCGATGGCGCACTTCTTCCGCCAGCGCGCGGAAGTAGGTAATGACCATCTCCGGCTTGCCCTGAAACCGCGCACGAAACTTTTCATCTTGCGTGGCGATGCCCACAGGGCAGGTATTCAAATGGCATTGCCGCGCCATTACGCACCCAATCGCCAGGAGCGACGCCGTGCCAAAGCCAAACTCATCTGCTCCAAGAATTGCCGCGAGCACGATGTCGCGCGCGAATTTCAGGCCTCCGTCCACACGGAGAGAGAGGCGTGAACGGAGGCCAGCGCGAACCAATGTGTCGTGTGCTTCGCGCAATCCGATTTCCCAAGGGAGGCCCGTGTTCTTGATGGACGTCAGCGGCGAAGATCCCGTGCCGCCATTGTGTCCGCTGATCGTAATGACATCCGCGCCGGCCTTTGCCACTCCCGCGGCGATAATTCCTACACCCGCGCCGGAGACGAGTTTCACGCCGATGCGCGCCCGCGGGTTCACCGCTCGCAAATCGTGAATCAACTGCGCCAGATCTTCGATGCTGTAGATATCGTGATGCGGCGGCGGCGAAATCAGCGGCGTTCCAGGAGTCGCGTGCCGGATTCGCGCAATGTATTCGCTGACTTTCTTGGCCGGTAGCTGCCCGCCTTCACCCGGCTTCGAACCCTGCGCCATCTTGATTTCAAGTTCTTCGGCGTGCACGAGGTAATCCGTAGTCACGCCAAATCGCGCTGAAGCCACTTGCTTGATTTTGTTCGCCGCAGCTGGCTCATAGTGATACGTGTCGGGATCTTCTCCGCCCTCACCCGTGTTGCTGCGCCCGCCCAGTTCGTTCATCGCAAGTGCGAGAGTTCGGTGCGCCTCCGGACTTAGCGAACCGAGCGACATCGCCTGCGTACTGAACCGTTTGACGATCGCTTCGACTGGCTCAACTTCTCCCAACGGAACGGGCGTTTCCGGAACCGTATCGAGCAGGTCGCGCAGAAAAATCGTGCCTTGCATTTCTGACAATTCCTCGAAAACCGAGTATTGCTTGGCGCTCGGCGCTTTCACAAAGGCATGAAGCCTGCGCACGACCTCTGGCGAAGTGGCGTGCAGCTCGGCGCCCTTCCGGAACCGGTAAAGCCCAGCGTCCGTCAACTCATCGCCTTCGTCCGAAAACGCCGCTTTGTGGATTTTCAAGTAGTCGCCGAGCAGATCATCCAGCGACTTCTGGCCCGGATAATCCGAAGCATCCTCGAACAGTTGCTCACAGAGGTCCTGCGAAAGGCCCACAATCTCAAACAAATGGCTGTTGCGGTAGCTGGCCAGCGTCGAAACGCCCATGCGCGCCAGAACTTTCCGCAGGCCTGCAAGGATGGCAGCCCGCGCCTTCTCTGCTCCGCCGGGTTCCAGCGACTCCGCAAACTCATCCGCGAGATAAGGCACGACAGCGCTCGCACCGGCGGCAACGAGCAAGGCGATGTGATGCGTGTCAAACACTTGCGCCGATTCCACGATCAACGGCACATCCCACAACCCTTTTCGGACCATCGCTTTCCACACCGCCGCTGTCGCCAACAATGCGGCCAGGGGCGCGCGTTCCGCGGAAATCGCGCGATCAGAGAGGAGGAGGAGTCCCGGGGGATCACTGCTACTCAGCGGGGTAGTGGACAGCTGAGCAAAACTGCAGCGCGCCCCCGGGACTCCCGCGGCGGCAGGGAACGTAAAATCAATGCGGTGCCCGTGGCCAAAAATTTCCCGCAGTTCCGACAGTTGCGCGGGCGTCATCAGCGGGCTCGGCAGCGTCACACCATCTTTCAAATGAACTTCGAGCGACATCACATGGGTTTCGCGCAGCGGATCAATCGGAGGATTCGTCACCTGCGCGAACCGCTGCTTGCAGTAATCCCACAAAGTCCTCGGCAGCGAAGAAAGAAACGCCGGAGGCGCATCGTCCCCCATGCTCCAGTCCGTTTCTTTGCCACGAAGCAGCGCCGAGAAGAGAATTTTGAATTGATCTTCCGTCCAACCGGCCGCACCGGCAATGCGTTTTGCGTCACTCACAAGTCTCGGAGGCGAATCAAAAACTTCGGCGACTTGCCGCTGCGGAACGGCGTTTTGCGCCTGCTTCGCTGCCATCCTCTTGAGGACGTCGCGCCAACGCAAGAATTGCCCGGAAACTGGATTGGCCAGAATCATTTCGCCGGGACCGAGCCTTTGCCGTTCCGCGATGCTCGATTCTTCCAAATCCACGAGCCCGGTTTCCGAACCCGCGATCAATAATCCGTCATGGGTCAACGTATAGCGCAGCGGGCGCAGCCCATTTCGGTCGAGCTTGGCTCCCACCCACTGGCCATCCGAAAAGACGAGCGCGGCGGGCCCGTCCCACGGCTCCGTTTGCTGCGAAAGAGTGCTCAACGCGCAGCGAACGTCGCGCGAAAGCAGGGGATCTTTTTCATACGCCGGCGGCATCATCGCGAGCAGCGCTTCTTCCGAAGAGAGCCCGTCAAGCAGCCGCAACTCAAAACCGTTGTCAAAACTTGCCGAGTCGCTGACGTTGTCTTCCAAAATCGAAAACCACGGCCCAACTCTCAGCCGCTCTTGAATTTCCAGTTCCTTGGCGCGCAGCCAGCGTCGGTTTGACACGATGGTGTTGATCTCGCCGTTGTGCGCCACATAGCGAAAAGGCTGCGCCAAACCCCACGACGGCTGCGTGTTCGTTGAGTACCGCTGATGAAACACCGCGAACGTCACTGCAAACGATGGATCGCGCAAATCCTCATAGAACTGCGGAAACTGCCACGGTGTGAGCAAACCCTTGTAAAGAACGGTCTGCGACGAAAGCGAGCAAAGGTAACAACGCTCGGTCAGCAGCGATTCTGCGCGCTTTCTTAAGAGCCAAAGGCGCTTCTCGAATTCATCCGCTCCCTTTGGTGGCGCCAAAGGTTCAACAAAAAACTGCCAGATTTCCGGCATGGTCTCGAGCGCTTTGCGTCCCAGCGCATTGATGTTCACGGGGACTCGCCGCCAGCCAGTTACTCGCAACTGTTCGCTATCCGCCGCGATGTCAATAGCTGCCCGGAATTCGACGGCCGCGGAGGCCGGAAGAAACGCGAATCCCACGCCAAAATGTGCTGGCAGATCAATCTTCAGTTCCTTCGCGCGCTCACGGAAGAATTTCTGCGGCAGCGAAGTCAGTAGCCCCGCGCCATCGCCGCTGGCGCCATCCGCGTCCACGCCACCACGATGCGTCAGGCGTTCCAATGCCGCCAAAGAAATTTGAATGATCTCGTAACTCGGAGCGCCGCCAAGCCGGGTTACAAAGCCCGTGCCGCAGGCATCGTGGTCAGGGTGGCCCCAATTCGGGTGCCGCCTCCGCGCGGAGCCGGAGGGCTTAACAGGAAATCCAATTTGGCTTCGACACGGCGACATATCCTTTTATTGAACGGGGAGGCCATTTATGTACAACGCAGAATTTCGATTCGCTGAATTGATTTCTTGATAGGGGCTAAAATCGAGGCAGGTAGGGTTACTTTGTTAAAATTTTGTGACTTCCGAGAAATGGAAGTCGCGAACTTTCATCGCCGGCACCACCATTTCAAACGACTCTTCTCCTGTCGTGCGCGCGGCGGGACTCAACAGCTCCACGTTCTTCAGCATTTCGATCAGCGACTGATTGAACCGGAAATTCTTCACCGCACCAGCAACTCTGCCGTTTTCAACAAGAAACAGGCCATCGCGGGTCATTCCAGTCATCACTTTTTCGTAGGGATCCACTTCGCGAATGTACCAGAGCCTTGTGACCAGCAGCCCTCGCTCCGTGGAAGCCACCATTTTCTCCACCGAGGAATCCCCGCCGCTGAACACCAAATTCATCGGCGCTTCCCCGTACTCGTTCGGCAGCGCAAACCCGTGCCCGGTCGGTGACTTGCGCGCAGCCTTGGCCGATGCCCGCGAATACACCAGATTTTTGGGCACGCCGCGATCCACGAGCAGCACTTTCTGCCGCGACATGCCCTCTCCATCAAAAGGCGCTCCCTTTTGCAGTGGATGAAACACATCATCGCTGATGCTGATGTTCTTGCCGAAGAGCTGCTTGCCCATGCGCTCATTCAGGCAGGAGCGCCTGTCTTGCACCGCTGTCGCGGCAAAGTCGTAAAACAGAAATCCGACTAGATCGAGAACCGCCGCAGGCTCCAGAATCACGGTGTAACGACCCGGTTCCAGTTCCTTCGTTTTGAAGGCGAGATGCGCTTTCTCGCTTGCTCGTTCCGCAAGTTTCTGCGGATGAATCTCTCGCACGTCCGCGGAATCCGCTTTCGCCCAGCTCGCCGCAGGATCTTCTTGCATCGTTATCGAAAATTGCGAATGCGTTTCGCTGTAAGCCGCGAATAGGCCTCGCGAATTCCCCACGGCGGTTTGGCTCATACCACTTGAGAAAATTCCCGCCGCCACTTGCCCTCTCTTGGCCGCCAAATCGCAAGCACGCCGAACCGCACGCGCCCGATCTTCCGGAGTTACCGCAGCAGTCGCTTTGATGAACCGGTTCACCTTCTGATAGCGCTGCTTGCGGGGCATCGCCAGCACCTTTGGGTCTCTTGGCTGGCTGTGGGCCAGTGAAAGCGACGCCTCAATCGTCGCGCGCAAGGAATCTTCTTCCAGGCGATTCGTGGTTGCCCGCGCCGTTCGGCCGCCAGCGGCAGTGCGAACGGAAACCGTCACAACATGCTCAAAAACGTTCTGGTGAATGCCGTTGTTCGCAAAGCGTGTTAGCGCGTCGGCAACTTCATCCACGTGGACTTCGGTTTCTACCGCCCCTGCGGGCTTTGCCAGCCGCAAAACAGTTTCAATAATGCTACGCAGCTCACGCGGCGGCAGAAGCCCTGCGCCGTCCGTCCTTTCCCCTGATTTTTTTCTCACGCTCGGTGCGATGGTCATTGTCTTGAGAAAGCCGTTCCGATCCTCACATTGCGAAACCGCGCCGGAGCTGCACCGTGTCCTGTTCCCATCGTTTGCATCGGTTGTCCTTTTCCGCAATTCGGCGTGCCCCATAGGGTCCAATGCTCAAACTTGCAAATCGCGTCGCACGAATTCCAAAACTCCGTGGTGATTCCGCTGTAGCTCGGATTCTTCAACATCCGCACTTTTTTGCCGCCGCGAATCTCCCAACCGATTTCCGTCGAAAACTGGAACTGATACCGCCGGTCATCAATCGACCACGACCGGTTGGTGTCCATCAGGATTCCGTCCTGGGTATCGGCAATCAGGTCGTCATAGTCCCAGGTTCCGGGCAGCAAGCTCACGTTGGTCATCCGAATAATCGGCAACCGGTTCCAGCTTTCCGTGCGCATCGTTCCCGACGAGCGCTCAAGCCCGATAAGATGCGCCGTCTCGCGATTCGACAAATACCCGCGGAACTTTCCGTCCTTGATAATGTCAGTACACTGCGCCGGAACGCCTTCGTCATCATAAGCAAACGTGCCGAGCCCCGGCCCGTGATCCAGCCGCGCATCCGCCACCACGTTCACAATGTTCGACGCGTATTTCAGCTTGTTCAACTGATCGAGCGTCAGAAAACTCGTTCCCGCAAAATTCGCCTCCTGGCCCAGCACGCGGTCCAGTTCAATCGGATGCCCGACCGATTCGTGAATCTGCAACCCGAGCTGATTCCCCGCGAGAATCAGCGTGCCGAATTTTTCCGGGCATTGCGCAGCCGAGTGCAGCGCAGCCGTTTCTTCCGCAATCACCGGCGCATGCTTCATCAAGTCGAGCGACTCCACCAATTCGTATCCTTCGAGCGCGTGCTGCCCTCCAAAACTATTCGGATACGATCGCTTTTGTATCTCGCCACCTTGAAACGACGTCGCCCCGATCCCGCATCCGGAAATCACTTTGCGCTGATGGATCCGTGACCCGATGCTGGACGCAAACCACGAATCAATTTTGCGAAACTGCATGTTCGTTTCCGTCAGCGTCACGCCCTTCACTTTACGCATTTCGCTGTCGGCGGCTAGCAAAAGCGCCAGTTGCGTCTCCAGAGGAATTTCGAAGGGATCTTTCCGGAAAGGGCTCTGCCAGCTATCCACATACGCCTTCTCCGCCGCCATCACCACGTTGCTGCGTTTCGCCAGGGCCGAAGCTTTCGCAATCGAAACGGCTTGCGCCGCGCACGCCGCAACGCCTTCGCGTGTCAGTCTGTCCGTCGAAGCGAATCCCCAAGCGCCATTCGCCAACACGCGAATCCCGATGCCGACCGATTCGCTCTGTGCCAGCGTCCCGACTTGCCCATTCTTCGTGGTCAAGTCGCGCTGCCGCAGATGCATCACGCGCACGTCGCCATAAGAAGCGCCGCGCAATTTCGCCGTGTCCAATGCGTTGGTGCAGAAATCCCACATGAGCGTTTTTCAAAGAAAGGACAAACTCACCCACAAAACATTAGGGCGCCCCGACTACGTCGAGACGCCCTAAAAAGATATCACGATTCCAAAACGACTTTAGCGCGTGGAAACTCTACGTTCCTTCCTGCCACGAAGCGAGATACCGCTCCTGCTCCGGCGTGAGCTTATCCAACCGATGCCCCATCGACTCCAGCTTCAGCCGCGCAATTTCCTTGTCCAGGTGTTCAGGCACCACGTACACCTGCGGCTTCAAGCTTTTCGCGTTCGCGCGCAGATACTCCAGTGACAGCGCCTGGTTCGCAAAGCTCATATCCATCACCGCGGCCGGATGGCCTTCCGCTGTCGCCAAGTTCACCAGCCGCCCTTCACCAATCAAATAAATCTTGCGGCCATCCTTCAATTTGTATTCGTCCACCAGCGGCCGCACTTCGCGCTTGCCCGTGGACAATTTCTCCAGTGCGGGAATATCAATCTCGACGTTGAAGTGCCCCGAATTGCAGACAATCGCTCCGCCCTTCATCTTCTCGAAGTGTTCCTGTCGAATCACGCTCTTGTTTCCCGTGACGGTGATAAAAATGTCCCCTTCCTTCAGCGCTTCCGCCATCGGCATCACGCGGAAGCCATCCATCACCGCCTCGATGCCCTTCACCGGATCGATTTCCGTGATTATCACGTCCGCGCCCAGGCCCTTCGCGCGCATCGCCACGCCGCGCCCGCACCAGCCGTAACCCGCAATCACCACCTTCTGTCCCGCGAGCAGCACGTTCGTCGCGCGAATCACGCCGTCCAGCGTGGATTGCCCCGTCCCGTAGCGGTTGTCGAAGAAGTGCTTGGTCATCGCGTCATTCACCGCGATGATCGGATACTTCAGCGTTCCGTCTTTCGCCATCGCGCGCAGGCGAATCACGCCCGTGGTCGTTTCCTCCGTCCCCGCAATCACATTCGGCACCAAATCCGTGCGCTTCGTCAGCAGCATCGTCACCAGGTCCGCGCCGTCGTCCATCGTGAACTGCGGCTTATGCTCCAGCGCCGCATTCAAGTGCGAATAATACGTCTCGTTGTCCTCGCCCTTGATCGCATACGTCGGAATATTGAAATCGCGATTCAGCGACGCCGCCACTTCATCCTGCGTCGACAGCGGATTCGACGCGCACAGCACTGCTTCGGCGCCGCCGTCGCGCAGCGCAATCATCAGGTTCGCGGTCTCGCTGGTGACGTGCAGGCACGCCGACACGCGCAAGCCCTTCAGCGGCTGCTCTTTCGCAAAGCGCTTGCGAATAATCTCGAGCACCGGCATCTGCTGCGCCGCCCACTCGATTTTCCTCTTGCCGGCATCCGCCAGCCCGATGTCTTTCACATCGCCTCTTTTCAGTTCCGCGATAGCCAAGTTCCTGCTCCTCTAATTTGAGTTCGATAGGGACAAATTAAATTCTGCCTGCAGAAAAACTCGGAGTGTGATCCCAAACTCGGTCGCGCGCTCGCCCGCGGTAAGCGGGCTGAAAAAAAGTGTCGCGAACGGTGGTGAGGGATCTGCTTCTGGCCGTTCAATAATCAGCGGTGTGCACCAACTTCTGCAGTCGCTGCTGCTCCCAGTCCCGCCGCTTTGCGCAGCGCATCTGCGCGGTCCGTGCGCTCCCAGGTGAAGCCAGGGCCGCTGCGCCCGAAGTGCCCATACGCCGCCGTCGCCTTATAAATCGGCCGCCGCAAATCCAGCGTCTCGATGATGCCCTTCGGCGTCAGCTTGAAGTTCTCGCGAATCAGCTCGGTGATCTTTTCTTCTGCAATCGTCGCCGTTCCAAACGTCTCCGCCATCACTGACACAGGTTCCGCAACGCCAATCGCGTATGCCAACTGCACCTCTGCCTTGCTCGCCAGGCCCGCTGCCACAAGATTCTTGGCGATGTAACGCGCCATGTAGCACGCCGAGCGATCCACCTTCGACGGATCCTTGCCGGAAAACGCGCCGCCACCGTGCCGGCTGTACCCGCCATAGGAATCCACAATGATTTTGCGCCCCGTCACTCCCGCATCGCCCATGGGTCCGCCAATCACAAACCGGCCCGTCGGGTTGATGTGGTATTTAGTCTTCGCATCGAGCATTCTCGCCGGAATGATCGGCCGTATGACGTGCTCCATCACCGCCGCGTGCAACTCATGGTTCGCCACTTTCTCGCTGTGCTGCGTCGAAACGACCACGCAGTCTACGCGCGCCGGGCGTCCGTTGCGGTACTCCACTGTGACTTGGGATTTTCCATCAGGCCGGAGGAAATCAACGATCTTGGCCTTACGAACTTCGGCGAGGCGTTGCGTCAGTCGGTGGGCCAATTGGATGGGCATGGGCATCAACTCTTCGGTTTCATCGCAGGCAAAGCCAAACATCAGCCCCTGGTCGCCCGCGCCGCCGGTGTCCACGCCCATGGCGATGTCCGGCGACTGCCGCTTCACCGTGCACATGATGGCGCACGTGTCGCAATCAAAGCCGTATTTCGCGCGGTCGTAGCCTACGCCACGAATCGTCTCCCGCACCAGTTCGTCGTAATTCACGTGCGCGGTGGTAGTGATTTCTCCTGCGACTACCGCCAGTCCAGTCGTGACCAGCGTCTCGCACGCCACGCGCCCCATCGGATCCTGCCGCATAACTTCATCCAGCACCGCGTCGGAAATCTGGTCCGCAATCTTATCCGGATGCCCTTCGGTTACTGACTCTGAAGTAAACAAGAAATTCCTTAAAGCTTCGCTCAAAACAGACTCTCCTTCTTAAGCTGCAGGCTAAGGGCCCACACACTTCGACACTCTATTTTCTGTGCTCGTAACCTTCCAAACTTACCATCCTCCCTATTGCGAGTCAACGCATTGAATCCAAATGCGTTAAAGCGGGGTTGAACGGTCGATTTCCGCCTCCCAACGGGACCTCCGAACGGAACCTAAATGCCCAGTTTGGACAAATTTTGCTCTGTAGACTTGAAGATGTAATCACGCGTAGCGCCGCGCTCTTCAAGCGTGTCTCGCAGCCGATTCTTCTACCTCAAGCCGCTGTTCGGACGCTATTTCGCCCAATTTCTCGACTTTTCCCGACGGCCAGCGGATTTCCACGTGGGCCTTCTGATCTTCGCCAAGACCAAAGTGCACCGTTAGGTCGCTGCTCGAAGCATACCCCACGGAACTCGTCACGCACCGCGTCTGAGTTCTGCTAGCGGACTTGCACGTTACCTGTGCGCCGATCGCCGAGCGATTACTCTGCTTCCCCTTAAGCCGCAACTGCAGCCAGTGCTTTCGCGGACTCCGGTTCCACCACAACTCGATGCGTTCGCCAATCGCGGTCACCGCGGCATCCATTCTTCCGTCGCGGTCAAAATCGGCAAATACCGCGCCGCGATGCATCCGCACCGCGGCGAATTCCTTCCCTGCCATCTCCGAAACGTCGGCAAACTTCCCACCCGCGTTCCGGAAAACGCGATTGGGCTGCGCGTCCTTTGCTTCGAATCCGCCTCCCGCTACAAACAGGTCCAGCCATCCGTCATTGTCCAGGTCCACCAGCCCGCAGCCCCAGCCGCTCCACGGACGGCTCAGCGCCAGCAGCCCTGTCGACACGCTTCCATCGTCGAACGACCCGCCGCCTCGGTTTAGAAACACTTCGTACGTTTCATTTCTCAAGCCCGTCATCACCAAGTCCGGCTGGCCGTCACCGTCAATGTCACCAAAGTCCGCGCCCATCCCGGAAATGTTGCGCCCGTCGCCGTTGTACGCCACTTCCGCTTCCGTCCCGATCTCCTGGAAGCCCTTTCCGGCCGGCCGAAAGAGCAGATTCCGCGCATTGTCATTCGCCACGAACAACCCCGGCCGCCCATCGCCTGCAAAATCCGCCGTCGCAATCCCCATTCCCTTGCCCAGAACTTCGGGGAATCCTTCTTTGGAGGTCACCTGCGTAAACGTGCCGTCTCCATTGTTGTGAAAGAGCTGCATCGGCTCCGCGCGATACACGTCCGGATGGCAATATCCCCCGCAAACGGGATCGCTCTCCGGCGTCCAATCGCAATAATTGGAGATGAAAAGGTCCAATCGGCCGTCATTGTCATAATCAATCCACGCTGCGGCGATGGACCAGAACCTATTCAACCCGGGCGCATTGAAGCCAGCTTTCTCCGTGACGTCGGTAAATGTTCCGTCGCCATTGTTGCGGTAAAGCTGATTGCCATGCACGCCCACGACGAACAAATCCTCGTGCCCGTCATTGTTGTAATCGCCCACTGCAACGCCCATGCCGTAACCCTGCCCGGCTAGTCCCGCTTTCTCGGTGACGTCGCTGAACGTGCCGTCGCGATTGTTGCGGTAGAGCCGGTTCCTGTATTCCGGCCCCGTTTTCACCAAAGATGGAAGCGCGGCACCGTTCACACAAAACAAATCCGGCCAGCCGTCGCCGTCAAAATCAATCACTCCCAGGCCGCCGGGCAGCGTCTCGACCTGGTATTTGCGTCCTTGCGCACCGTTGCGCAGCACAAAATCCAATCCACAGGAAGGCGGCGCAAGTTCAAAACGAATGGGACCAGGAGGTGTATTCACCTTAAGCGGAGCCCCGGCGAGCCAACGAAAGGATTCTGCTCTGGCAGACGGCAGAAAAGGTTGAACCGCGGCGAAAGGAAGCAAACTCGCAGCTCGAGAGAGGAAACCGCGTCTAGTCGTGATCATCGCTGCCCTTTTGGCCGTGTTGTTGGACCCTCACCATGTTGCTGAAAAAGGTCGGAGAGCCGCTTGGCCTCGGCTGCGGCAGCTTCCGCTTCCTGCTCACGCCCTAGCTTGCGAAGTACGCCCGCGAGCATCCCATGCAGGGCGCCACGCTCGTCCGGATAGCCCGCGGCGAGAATCGGTTGCAAATAGGAGAGTGCCCGCTGCGGCTGGTTTGTCTGTGCGTAGGCGATACCCATCTGTACGCGCGCCCAGGCGTCGTTCGGGTTTTTGTCGAGAAGTTGCCTCAAAACCGGGAGCGCGTCGGAGTAATTTCTCTCGTTCATCGCAATGGACGCCAGCAGGCGCAGCGATACCATCCTGTGCGGATCAAGCGCAAGGGCCTCCTGCCCTGCTCTTTGTGCACGCTGCATGTCGCCGAGGCTCTCGTAAGCCTGAGCGAGCCTCTCTGCTAACACCGCGTCTCGCGGCTGAAGTCTCCGCGCCTTCTCATATTCCTGTGTCGCCCCTTTCAGATCTCCCTTCACGCGAACCAGAGAGTCCCCTCGCACGCGATGGAAGATCGCCTCATTTCCCAGCGCATGAATTCGCGCACTTGCGTGCTCGGCCTCGGTGGCGTAGCAAAGTTCTAGCCAATACGCCGCCGTCTCTGCTCCGGTGCCAAGCCCGCGTTCTAACGACGGAATCGCCCGCGGACAATCACTCAGCTCCGCGAATGCCACTCCGCGACGGAACCATGCCGCCGGGACTTCCGAGGGCGGCTCGGGCAGCGCAACCAACTGCTCCCATCGTTCTTCGGCAAAGAGCTGTTCTTCCTCCTCTGGGGCCTCCTCTGCAGGAAACTTTATTTTTTCCAGGCATGCTGCCGACTGTTTCCGCGCGCATTCCCAGATCTCGCCTTTGACACTCTCGTTTGGGATCAAGTTCTTCGGCCATGATTGCATCTGTTGGCGAAGCACCGCTGGGGAGCGGCTGCCCAGGTTCAAAAGATGATTTTCTGCACTTCGCCAATCATCTCGCCTCGCAGCCATCATGGCTTCCAGCCGCAGTGTCCACAAATCATTCGGTTGCCGCTCCAGCGCCGTTTTCAGTGTCGCCGCGGCTGCTTCCCGCTTACCGCTCCGTACTTGCTCCATGCCTAGTTCTCCCCAAATGCCTTGCTGCTCCGGATCGGCCGTTGCCGACAGCCGCAGCAACTCCTCTCGCGTTTCCGGTCCGCTGTGCAAACCCTGCGCCTCCAGCCTCAGCACCACCGCCATGCCGCTCTGCGCACTTCGGAGCTCCAGGTCCAGGATGCGGAACCGCTCCAAGTCGAAGTCTGCCCACTTCATCCACAGTTCCGCTGACCCCGGCACCCGCGCAAGCTCTTTCTGAAACGCTTCCGCAGCCGCGGCATAGTCTGCCTTCTGCCTCGATAGGTTTTGGCTTAACGCTTCCTGGCCTGAAGGCGTCCAGTGCCTCATCAACTCCGCAAAATGTGACCCCGCAGCGGCTGCTCCCAATCCCGAAACAAATCCAGCGGAAAGAACCGCTCCAATGGAGAGAACTGCCCCCCGACAACAAGCACGAACCCCCGTCTTCATGCGCGAATCATAACACTGCACGCCACTCGCCACTTCCCCACTCCCTGGCGTACACTCGACGTATCAAATCTACGCAAGGACTCGTCCATGACCACGCCCGCTCATTCCGTTCCCGTTGGGAAACTCGTTCGCAGCGCGCGCAGCGACGAAATCGTCGCCAAGCACAAGAAATATCTCTGGCCTTCGGTAACCAACTACTTCCAGCAGCCCCTGGTCGCCGACCGCGGCGAGATGCAATATCTGTGGGACCTCGACGGCAACAAGTACCTCGACTTCTTCGGCGGCATCCTGACGGTCTCCGTCGGCCATTGCAATCCCAAAGTCTCCGGCAAAGTTGCCGCTCAGGTGAACCGCCTGCAGCATACTTCCACGCTCTATCCCAATGAGCACATTGTCGCCCTGGCCGAAAAAGTTGCGCAGATCACTCCCGGCAACCTCAAGCAAAGCTTCTTCACCAACTCCGGCACGGAAGCCAACGAAGCTGCGATTCTTCTCGCGCGCATGTCCACGGGAAATTTTGACGTGGTCGCCCTCCGCCATGCTTATTCCGGCGGCTCCGCTCTCGCCAAAGGTGTCACCGCCCACGCAAATTACCGCAAGGGCGGCGTGATTGGCGTCGGCATCTCGCACGCCATCAATGCTTACTGCTACCGGTGCCCGCTGCACTTGAAATACCCCGAGTGCGAGGTGGCCTGCGCGGGCGATGTCGAGAATCTCATTCAGACCGGCACCAGCGGCAACATCGCCGCGTTCATCGCCGAGCCGATTCAAGGCGTGGGCGGCTTCATCACCCCGCCGAAGGAATATTTCAAAATTGTTTTCAAGATCGTGAAGCAATACGGCGCGCTTTTTATTTCCGACGAAGTGCAAACCGGCTGGGGCCGCACCGGCAAGAAATGGTTCGGCATCGAGCAATGGGAAGTCGTACCGGACATGATCACCAGTGCCAAGGGCATGGCCAACGGCGTGCCCATCGGCCTCACGGTCACCACGCCGGAAATTGCCGGCAGCTTTCAAGGAGCAAATATCGCGACGTTTGGCGGAAATCCTGTGACCAGCGTGGCCGCCAAAGCCACCATCGAACTCATCGAAGAACAAGATCTTCTCGAAAACGCGCACGTCGTGGGCGACCATTTCCGCGCGAAACTCGAAGAGCTTCAGCAAAAGCACACGCTCATCGGCGACGCGCGCGGCATGGGCCTAATGCAAGCGCTCGAACTCGTGAAAGATCGCAAAACAAAAGAGCCTGCGCCGGAAGCCACCACGCAAGTCATGGAGCGCGCCCGCCAGAACGGCCTGCTCATCGGCAAAGGCGGCCTCTACGGCAACGTCCTCCGCCTAGCCCCCATGCTCAACACCTCCAAATCCGATGTCGACGAGGCCATCCGCCTCCTCGACAAATCCTTCTCCGAGGTTCGGTAAAAGAGGAGTTCAATGATGATTGCGCTCAACATTCTGGTCTGGCTGCTCATCATTGCAGGACCACCAGCATTTCTAATCTGGGCGATCAAGGGCTGGTGGGCGTCGTCTCCGAGGATCATTGCTCCTCCATGGCGGAGCTATCTCGCTATTGGAGCAACTTCCCTCGTCGGCTTGTCGAATTTGCTGTGGCTTGTCTTTGGCTTCTGGCTCGACATAAATGGAGGAAGGTCCCACGAATCGATGTTTACATGGCTGGCTGCGATCGGATTCATTGCCGCTCCGGCTGGCTTCCTAGCAAGCCTCGTTGGCAAAGGAAACTTGAGACGGCCCGCATGTTATCTCGGCGTTGTGATGACAATTCTTTGGGCTGGAATGGGAGCAGTCACTTGAACATCTCGCGGTGGCTTAGTTTCGCGATGGCTCTGCTCCTCAGCGGTTTTTTGGTCTGCTTGCGAGCTGCCCAGAACAAGAGCGTTTGGAAGTCGGTGGAATTTGCGATTGTGAAATTCAATGACGAGGCGCCGAAATCCTGGAGCATGTATCACACGGAGAAAAAGGGAGTGTTGCTCCTGCGCCTCTGGAAGCGCTATTTGCTGGTAAACGTAAAGGAAGAGGAAGTCTACGAAATCGATCCGCAAACGGTGAAACCCGCCGGCGACAACGTCGAATGGTCGCTAGCCGACAAGCCCAGCGACCCGCTTGAAACTCCGGAATGGAAGACGCGCGACATCGGTCCCATGCAGCAAGTCTCGTTTCGCCTCGGCAAGAACGGCTCCGTCCTGCAACTCCAAATCCCGCTAAAGATGAACGGCCAGCCTATGTATTGACGATTGAAACTTGAAAATGGAAAATCGAAATTAAAAGAAACGAGACCTCGGAACCTTAGTCTAGAACATCAACCAGCCAGGGAGTTCGGTGTTCGATTTTCGATTTTCGATTTTCCAATTGCCGTTTTTTCACCTGCGATACACGCCGTAATACCAGGGAATTCCGAGGGCGCCAGGCTCGATCCCGACGTTAACCTGGTCGCCAGGCTGGAATCGGTCGTAATCGTCAGCATCCACAGCAAGCCGTTCCAATCCTTGGCTGTCGCGCGAAGAGCGCACGATGAGGCGCCGCGTCCCGCGCACGATTCCCGGCATGTTGTACCGCCCGTAGACGGTCGCGGGATGATACGCAACATTTTTGGGGGAATCGAGTCTTCCGTTCACAAAAAGCATGCCAGCGAGAATCCACGGCAGCAGGATGAAACCCGAGTAGGCGTGCTTCAGGATCTCGAGCTCCTGGTGCTTGCGCGCCCTCCGTTCCAGAACGATGGCTATCACGAGCACCACAAAAAAAATCACGCCGAACACCACCAGCATCAGGTCTAGTTCGAGCGGTGGATAAACCTGGCTGACATACGGAAACGCCAGCGACCCGGCGAGAAACACGCCGGTGCGCTTCAGCAGTCGCCGGCGAAACATCACTTCGGCGGCGGCGGAAGTGAGCCCGCAAGAGGGACACTGATCCGCCGTGCGTGGCGAACCGCAATCAAGGCAGCGAGTCATTCTTCCCCACGTGACACGGCCATCGGCGCTTCTGCCGCGTTGGAGTGGCCCTGTTGCACCGAGCTTGCGGGGCCACGACGGCCAAGCGAGTCCACTCTAGTATAAGCCGCCGTCAGTTGCCGAGGGGAGTAAGGGAGGATAGAAGATCTTGGTAGAGTTTGTGGCTTTCTGTTTCGGGAAGGGCCACGGAGACCCCCATACCGTGGCCGGGCTCGACGCGCTTCACCAGGCAATCGAGTTTGACGGGCTGAGGAAGATGCAAACGCGCGCTGAAACCGGCGCCAACCCACAACGTGTCGGGCGATTCGATGAACATGCCATTCGAACTGATGTCGCGGGTACTCCCGTGCAAAACCGCTGAGCCCCATTCGATCTCGAGGCCGGCGCGGAAGGAGTAGCGTGGCGCCCAGCGGCGTTCCAAGCGCCGGGATGCTTGTTCCCCCGAACTCATTTCGTGGCTGTGACCCCCTGCCAGGGATGACGTACCGCGGCGCTGGAGACGAATCGCCGTCCCAATGTTGCCAGAATACTAGAGCCACCACCACAAGACATACGACGCCGGAGGACAGTGTTTTGTTCCCGGCAATCGTACCTAGAATGACAAGTCATTCGATCAGCCCAGCCACAACAACCTGATTCAACTTCAGAGCGCTATGCGTCTGGAAGACGGAGCGGGCAGGGTCAAAGTATTCCGTTCAGCAAAAGAAAGGACAGATGGCGGACTAGGGGGTAGTCAGGACTCTTTGGGCGCGGAAGAGCTCTTGGGGATCGCACGACCTCCGAGGCGGCGCTGCACTTCGGCCTGGATGTAGCGGCCCAAAGTTTCAGGAACGATCCCGGGAGCGGCCAATTCCTTGAGATCGGAGACGGTGAGTTGCGGTAAATAGGAGAGAATGGTGGCCAGCGGCGCGGAAGGCTGGCGCAGAAGCGCAATTCGAATGTTGTAGGAGATCGACCATTTGCGGTGATGAATAATCGCGGGAACTATGGGTGCGGGGAGCTTCTCGCGAGAGAGAGTCTTCAGGATTTGCGCCTCGGTGAGATAAGGATTGTCCAGGACCACGGAGACAATTTGCGGATGACCTTCCGTTAGCAAGGCGCCGGCAACGCGGGCGGGACCGCGGCGCGCGAGCGTGATTTTCTGGCCGAGCGGAATTTGTGGAAGGCGCGCGAGGAGTTGCTCCTCCGCGTTGCGTTTCAGTTCGGCATGAACCGCGGGGGAAAGGGCGAGTTGAACCAAATCCATTAGATAGAGGTCGCGAATCAGCCGCAGAGTGACGAGGCGCGGACCGCGCGGATGAAAGCAGAGCGCCTTTTTCACGCGGTAGCTCTTGAGCAACGGCTTGCGCTTGCCCACTTCTTCGAGGATTTCGCCGGGGAGATCCTTTCGTTCCAGTAGCAAACAGAGTTGCGGCTCATCGAGTGCGGGATTGTCGAGCAGGGCGAGGAGGACATCCGCGGAAGGATGATGCAGGAGGGCGGCAAGCTCGTCGCCGGTGGCCACGCGCGCGCGTTCGCGGTCTTCTGCGACGGACTCAGGCATGAATTAACTTTCAGGGATTTGCAGCGGGCTCGTCAAGGCGTCGCGCGCGAGTTGCGCGGCGGATTCGGCAACTGGCCGAGGGAGCGGGCCAATCCTTGCTTTCGGATACAGCTTGCGAATCAACGCATCAAAATGGTCATTGAGAAATGGGCTCCCGTCAAAGACTCCACCAGTTTTTGCCAGAAAGAAACTCGCATTCTGTAATTGGAGCTGGT
>DATDNK010000134.1:0-3013 GCA_036518275.1 Candidatus Acidiferrum sp. | reverse complement strand
CTGGACGGCATCGGCCAGCGCATCGTCGCGCTGCCGATCAAGCCCGCTAACTACATCGGCCTAGACACGGGTAAGGCAGGAACCCTGTTTCTTGGCGAGGTCGTGGATGTACCTCGTTTCGGCGAACCCACGCCGGCAACGGTTTCCAAGTTTGATTTCACCACGCGCAAGACCGAGCCGTTTCTGAGCGGAATCCGGGCGTTCGCGGTTTCCGCGAACGGCGAGAAGGTGCTCTACAGCCAGGGTCCGGGGCCGGCACCTAGTTGGTTCATCGCCGGCACAGCCGCAGCGCCAAAGCCGGGAGACGGCGCGCTGAAACTGGACGGCATGGAAACTTACGTGGACCCGCGCGCCGAGTGGAACCAGATGTACCACGAAGTCTGGCGCATCGAGCGCGACTTCCTCTACGACCCCAATCATCACGGCTTGAACATCCCTGCCACTGAGAAGAAATACTCCGTGTATCTAAAAGGCTTGGGTGGCCGCGCCGATCTCAACTATCTGTTTGACGAAATGCTCGGCGAAATCACTATCGGCCACATGTTCATCGCGGGCGGCGACATTCCAAAACCCAATCAGGTGAGGGGTGGATTGCTCGGCGCAGACTACAAGATCGAGAACGGCCGCTACCGCTTCGCGCGCATTTTCAATGGTGAGAACTGGAACCCCGAGCTGCGCGCCCCTCTGACGCAGCCGGGCGTGGATGTAAAAGTGGGCGATTACTTGCTCGAAGTGGAAGGCCGCGAAGTGCGCCCGCCCGCAGAGGTCTACAGCTTTTTCGAGAACACCGCGGGGAAGCAAATCAAAATCAAAGTAGGTCCGAGTCCTGATGGCAAGGACTCGCGCGAAGTGACCGTCGTGCCCTTGCCGAACGAATTTGCACTCCGGAACCGCGCGTGGGAAGAGGACAATCGCCGGAAAGTTGATGAACTCAGCGGCGGGAAACTGGCCTATGTGCACGTTCCTGACACCTCAGTAGGCGGATGGCTGAACTTCAACCGTTTCTATTTTGCTCAAGTCGGCAAGCAGGCTGCAGTGATTGACGAACGCTACAATCACGGCGGCTTCGTTGCGGACTACATCATCGATATGTTGAAGCGCCCCTTGCGAAATTGCGCGATCACGCGGGAAGGAGAAAAATTCTGCTCACCGGCAGCGCAGATTTACGGGCCAAAAACGATGATCATTAACGAAATGTCCGGCTCCGGCGGCGATGCGCTGCCGTGGATGTTTAAGCAGGACAAAATCGGGCCCCTGGTCGGCATGAAAACCTGGGGAGGTCTGGTGGGCATCTGGAATTATCCTTCGCTCCTGGACGGTGGCTTTGTGACTGCGCCGCGTGGAGCCATCTACGGGCTACACGGCGAATGGGAAGTGGAAAACCACGGTATCGCGCCGGATATCGAGGTGGAGAATGATCCTGCGTCTGTGGCCGCGGGTCACGACCGTCAATTGGAGAAGGCCGTGGATGTCACGATGGAAGCGCTGAAGAAGAATCCCGTGGTGATTCCGGATCATCCGCCGTATCCGAATTATCACAAGAAGTGACTCGTGATCCGTGGACAACAGGTCCTGTCTACGGTAGCGATGCGTTTCCTCAAAATTTGTCATCCCGACCCGCAGGACGCGCTCCTGCGCGACCTGCGGCGGAGGGATCTGCTTTTCAATTTCGGAATTGGAGATTAAAGAACGTTTAATTACGGCTTCTACTTAAGCGAGCCTGGGGAGGTTGTTTTCGAAAGCATCCAGGTGAAAAGCTCTGGCTCGGCATAGGCTTTCTCCCAGGAATTGTGGCCTACGCCCGGATACTCGGTGTAGTGGACCTCACCGCCCAACGCTTTCATCGCGTCGTTCATACGGCGTGACTCTGTGACCGGAACGGCGGGATCTTCCCCGCCATGAAAAATCCAGACAGGAGTCTTGCTGCCGATCTTCTTGGCAGCTTCCGTGTAAGGCGCGTTATCGTCGGCCGACTGCTGACGCGCCATGTCGGGAACTTGGATGCCCCCACAGATTGGGACGATGGCCGCGAATTTTCCGGGATACCTACCGGCCAGATACCATGTCCCGTAGCCGCCCATGGAAAGCCCGGTGAGATAAGTTCGAGCGGGATCGCCGTGAAACTCCTTTTGCGCCGCTGCCAGCGTGGCCATCGCCATATCCGTCATGGCGGGTTCTGACCACCACACATTCTTGCGGCACTGCGGCATTACAATGACAGCGGGGAAGCGGTCGCGATACCGGCGGATGGCTGTGCCGATGCCCACTTCCGTTTGGATCAAACCGTCGTCGGCGCGTTCGCCCGCGCCATGCAGAAACAAGATGACCGGCCACTTTTTGTTCTTAGTCCAATTCTCCGGAACGAACACTTGATACTTGTACTCTGTACCCGCAACGTTGACGGTGCGGTCGAGAAAGCCGGTTTCCGCTCTTTTGGCCCTTGCCGGAGTGGCCATCAATAAAGCAGCAATGACAGCCGAAATGAAAAAGTAAATCAGGCTTCTGCGGGACACGCGCACGAGTCACCTCCGAGCGTGAAACTGTAACACGAGTTCCGCAAAGTCTGAGCAACCACTTCTTCCGCGATCCTGTGACGCGGCTGCGTGAAGAGCAATACGCTTTCGGGTGTGCTATTTTGAAAGCTCCTCGTTTATGCCGGAACTTCCTGAAGTCGAAACGGTAGCGCGCGGATTGCGCCAGACCATTCTTGGCCGGCGCATTCTGTCGGTCTCGCTTGGCAAGACGGATTTCATCGACGATCCCGTGGCCCTGGAACAGCAATTGCCTGGACGCACCATCGAAGCCATTGACCGGTACGGGAAGGTCATGCTGCTGCGGCTGTCGCCCGCGGCCAGAGTAAACGGTAATCCCGGCGACGATGGAACAAAACGCGCCTCCTTGCTGGTGCACTTGGGAATGACCGGGCAAATGGCTCCCAGTCCTGCGGAACAGCCTCACGAAAAGCACACGCACGTTTGTATGCTCCTGGATGATGGCAGGGAGCTGCGCTACA
>DATDNK010000133.1:0-5461 GCA_036518275.1 Candidatus Acidiferrum sp. | reverse complement strand
TCGCAAAATCCGCGACGCCATCGACCGCGGCGAACTGGGCCGCGTCGCTTTTATCGAAGCAAACTTTTCCAACGAACGCGCGCTCGAGCTGACTCCCAAGACCTGGCGGTGGTACAAACACCGAGCTCCCGGCGGCCCGCTTTCGCAGCTCGCCATTCACCAGTTCGACGTGCTGCATTATCTCGGTGGCGAAATCGTCGAGGCCAGTTCCATAGCTTCGAAGCTGTCTCCCGTTGGCGCCGAAGTCGACGATCAATCCATGACCCTTCTGAAATTTGCCGACGGCAAAGTCGGCTACGTCGGTTCCTGCTGGACCTCTCCCGGCGTTTTCGCTGTGCGCGTTTTTGGTTCGGAAGGCCTGATGCACTACGAGATCGATTTCGAGACTTGGGACACGCCCGACCAGCTCCACAAAAAATCCATTCTCTACATTCAGCGCGGCAAGGATGGTTACGCCAAGCGCGAGGAACTTAAAGTTCCCGAAAGTGACATGTTCCGTGCGGAACTCGAAATGTTTGCCGAAAGCTGCCGGACAGGAAAACCCAGCGAACTCAGCGCCGATAACGGCAATTTCGCGGTTGCGATCGTTTACGCCGCGCTTCGCTCCATCGAAAATAATGGCCGGGCCGCGCGTATAGCGGACGTCATGACGGAAGCGCAGGCACGCGTCTCCGAAAGGATTCACGATGTTGCCTAGCCGCTATTTCATCGACCTGACGCAGCCGGAAATTGCGGCGCAACTCAAAAAGCATCCGCTGGTGATTCTTCCGCAGGGAAGCGTCGAGCAGCACGGCCCGCATCTCCCGGCCGGCACCGACATTTTTGCCGCCAACGTGATTGCTCATGCCGTGGCCGAGCGCATGGACGGCCTCGTTTTGCCCGGCGGGCCGCTCGGTGTCACGCCGTTGCACATGCCATTCGAAAGCACCATCACGCTCACGGCCGAAACGTACATGCGCGTGGTCATCGAAACTTGCGCTTCCGCGGCGCAGCACGGCGCGAAATATCTCCTGATTTTGAATTGGCACGAGCTGAACATCCCGCCGCTCGGCGTTGCCGCGGAAACACTACATCGCGAACACGGCATGACCGTGCTCACCGTACAGGCCTGCTTCGTCGCGGAAGAGCTTTTCGGAAAAGACTGCAACGGCCTCACGCACGGCGGCGAAATCGAAGCTCTCGCGGTTCTCGCGTACCGCCCCGAGCTCGTGCACCTCGATCGCATTGAAAATTCCTCCGACCACGCCCACGGCCAGAAAATGGATGCTCTTCGCCGCACGCGCAGTTATCAGCCGGTTTTGACCGACGTTCGTTCCATCGCTCCCACCGGCTGGTATGGCACTCCGCAGCACGCCACCATAGAGAAGGCGCGTCGCATGCTCAGCACCGTCGCGGACTCCATCGCTGCTCATTCCACGGAAATTTTCCGGCAGCTTGACAAGCTCCAGGGTGGCGTCGCCGAAATCAAAACGCTAAGTAAGGCACGATGATGGCGCGCGTCTTCAAGCAAGCCGAAGCCAGGCGCCTCGGTCTCCCCGGCCGCACAGCGCTGGAAATCATCTCCGGTGAAAAAGGTTCGCGCGCCGTCACACTTCGCCTCGCTGAAATTCCTGTTCCTCAGCCCGGCGAACCTCCTCGCGGCCCGCACCAGCATTACGATTTCGAAGAATGCATCTACGTTTTGTCCGGCACCGGCACGGCCTATGCCGATAGCGGCGAGTTTCCCCTGAAACCCGGCGACACCCTCTTGATGCCTGCCGGCGAGAAACATGTAACGCGCAATACCGGCACTGTGCCGCTCTTGCTGCTGTGCTTTTTCCCCGTCGCGGACATTACTAAGGGAACGCAAGAGCATGCTTCCTCCTCTGTTTCTCCTTCCGGGGCCTCCCGCAAATCATGAGCATCGACGTGCTCTGCCTGCGCCCCGAAGCCGATTTTTTGCGCGCCGGCGCAATGCCTCCCACTGCGCTCAAAATTGCCTACCGCTCTCCCGACGATCCCGACGTTCCTACGTTGATGAAACAGGCCCGCACACTCGTGATTCCCGCCGTTGGTCCAAAGCTTCCTCAATCATTCTTCGAAAACGCCTCCATAAAATTTGTCCAAGTCACTGGTGCTGGTCTCGATCGCTTGGATCTGCCCCTGATGAAAAAGCTTGGCATCGCCGTTGCCAACGTTCCCGGCGGCAGCAACCAAGCTGTCGCCGAATATGTCGTCAGCGCCGCTTCCGTTCTACTTCGTCGCTTCGTTTGGGCTGACGCGGAAATTCGCGCCGGTCGTTATCGCGAAGCTCGCTCCAAAATGCTCTCAGACAATCTCTCCGGCCTCGACGGCCTCACTGCCGGAGTGATCGGCCTCGGTGCCATCGGCTTGGCCGTTGCCGAAGCGCTGCACAAGAATGGCTGCAAGATTCTTTACTTCGATCCTGCCCCGCGCGATCCCAAAGCGGCTTCAGCTTTTGGCGCGAAATCCGTACCGCTCGACGAGTTGCTGAAAACCGTCGATGTCCTCACCTTGCACGTTCCGTTGCTTCCTTCCACGCAAGGTCTCATCGGCGCCCGCGAACTTGCCCTGATGAAGCGCGATGCGATTCTCATTCAGGCATCGCGTGGCGGCGTTGTCGATGAAGCCGCTCTCGCCGCCTCTCTCCAGTCCGGCCATCTCGGCGGTGCCGCCATCGATGTCTACTCCACCGAGCCGCTCTTGGCCGACAACCCTCTTCTTGCCCTTTCAGGCGATGCTGCGGGCCGCATTCTCTTCACACCTCACATCGCCGGCGTCACCCGCCAAGCGTCGACTTTCCTTTTCCGTTCTGCGTGGCGCAATATCGAACGCGTGCTTCTTGCTAACGAGCCGCCTCTCGATCGCGCCTGCTGAGGTACAACGTGAGCTACTTCTCAACGCATGCGCCGCTCTTCCTCGCCAGCCAGGAGAACCACGCGTGACCTCCGCCAAGCCCACCATCGCGCGCAAGCCTTGGTACTCCATCCTTTATATTCAAGTCCTCATCGCCATCTTACTTGGCATTCTCATCGGCCGCTTTTTTCCAAAAACCGGCATCGCTCTCAAGCCTCTTGGCGATGCGTTCGTCGGACTCATTCGCATGATGATTGCCCCAGTGATTTTTTGCGTCATCGTGCAGGGCATCGCAGGCATGGCCGATATCAAGAAAGTGGGCAAGCTCGGCATCAAAACGCTGATTTATTTCGAAGTAGTCTCGACCCTCGCCCTCCTGCTCGGCATCGTCGTCGCGGTTCTGATTCATCCGGGCGC
This sequence comes from Candidatus Acidiferrum sp., assembly GCA_036518275.1. Taxonomy (GTDB): domain Bacteria; phylum Acidobacteriota; class Terriglobia; order Acidiferrales; family UBA7541; genus Acidiferrum. Next base: position 2,188 of record DATDNK010000133.1, on the reverse strand, counting down.
AGGGCTCAACATCAATCCCGCCACGCTCGATCCCAAGGCTGCTGCAGCTTACGTAAGCCGCGCCAAGGAAACCGGGTTTATCCCATTTCTTCTCAATTTCATTCCGCGCACCTTTGTCGACGCTTTCACCGCAGGCGAAGTTCCGCAGGTTCTTCTCATTTCCATTCTTACTGGCTTCGCCATTGCCCCTCTGGGTGAGTTCGGCGCTCGCGCCCTGCGCGCCGTCGAGGTCGCCAACAAAGTCGTCTTCGGCATCATTCGCATCATCATTCGCACCGCGCCGCTCGGCGCGCTCGGAGGCATGGCCTTCACCGTAGGCAGCTACGGCATGGCGTCGCTTTCGAATCTCGTCAAGCTCATCGGCACGTTCTATCTCACGAGCTTGATTTTCGTGGTTTTCGTCCTCGGCGCCATCGCCTGGTGGGCGGACTTTTCTATCTTTCGTTTCCTCGCCTATATTAAGGACGAATTGCTCATCGTCCTCGGCACCAGCTCTTCGGAAACCGTCCTCCCTGACATGATGCGCAAGCTCGAAGCCCTTGGCGCTTCGCGTTCCGTCGTCGGTTTGGTTTTTCCCACCGGCTACGTCTTCAATACCGACGGCACGAACATCTATCTCACGCTCTCCGCTCTCTTTCTCGCGCAAGCCACCGGTACGCACCTCTCTTTCGGCCAAATCTCCGGCATGTTGCTCTTCGCGCTCATCGCGTCGAAGGGTGGCTCGGGCGTCACGGGTACCGGCTTCGTCACGCTTGCCGCCATTCTCGCGGCCGTTCCTTCGATTCCCGTACAAGGCCTTGCGCTTCTGGTGGGCATTGAAAAATTCATGAGCGAATGTCGTGCATTGACTAACGTCGTCGGAAACGGCGTCGCCACTCTCGTCGTCAGCCGCTGGCAAGGTGAACTTGACTCCGCCAAACTCCGCGACGTCATGTCTCAGGCCTCCGACACCTCCTTTCCCCCCGCTGCCTAACGCACCCATTCGTCAGGCACGACTTCAGTTGTGCTCCAAACGCACGCATATCAAGGTCATTCCGAACGCAGCGGGCTGACTCTGTCTTTCCACTTCGCTCTTGCGAAGTGGTCAGCCTGCGAAGTGAGGAATCTCTCTTCGATCGAGCCGCGGCCCGTGGCGATTCTTTCGGTGGTCAGAGTCACGAATCACCAGTCACCATTCCCGCATTTGGGTTTACAATGCTACCCGTACAGATGCCCTGCCCGCCTGGGACGCATCTGCCGTAGCAGGAGGTCACATGAACTCCGCTCTGCTTGATCGTTCCAAGACCACATCGTTGAATCGTCGCGCTTTTCTAAAAGTCTCTTCCGTCGCCGCTGGCGGTTTTCTTCTCGCCTATCATTTCGAGCCTGTTGCGAACGCATTTGCTGCAGCGGCCCAGGCAGGAGCGCCGCAAGCGCCGGCACCTGCGTTCCAGCCGCTCGCCTTCGTGCGCGTAGCCGCCAACAACATCGTCACTATCATGGGCAAGAATCCTGAAATCGGTCAGGGTGTCAAGACCAGCATGCCCATGCTCATTGCCGAAGAGTTCGACGTCGATTGGAAGGATGTGCGCATCGAGCAAGCCGACCTCGACGAAACCAAGTACGGTCCTCAGCGCGCCGGTGGCAGCACCGCCACTCCTATCAACTGGGATCCGCTGCGCCGCGTCGGTGCCGCCTGTCGCCAGATGTTTGTCACCGCCGCCGCGCAAACCTGGTCCGTTCCCGAATCCGAGTGCTCCACATCCTCCGGTCGCGTCACCCATCAGCCTACAAAACGCACCCTCACTTACGGCGCGCTTGCCGAAAAAGCAGCCACACTTCCGCCGCCTGACCTCAAGTCCGTTAAGCTCAAGGATCCCAAAGACTACAAAATCATCGGCCACCCGACTCCCGGCGTGGACAATGCCAGCATCGTCACCGGCAAATCTCTTTACAGCATCGATTTCAAAGTTCCCGGCATGCTCTACGCCGTCTACGACAAGTGCCCCGTCTACGCCGGGAAGTGTGTTGGCGCGAACCTCGACGAAATCAAAGCCCTGCCCGGTGTCCGCCATGTCTTTGAAGTGGAAGGCACGCAAGATTTGCTTGGATTGAACTGGGGAATCGCGGTTGTCGCGGATAACTGGTGGCAAGCCAACGAAGGGCGCAAGAGACTACGCGCCCAATGGAACGAAGGGCCCACCGCGCA
>DATDNK010000132.1:0-4122 GCA_036518275.1 Candidatus Acidiferrum sp. | reverse complement strand
ACCAGTTTGAGCAGCTGTTTTCTCATGACTTACTCTCTCCTGAAACTCCTGCGGCATTTCCTATTCTTGCCGCGTAATCCCACGTCATTGATTACAACAGGGGGCCAGATTGCTGGGGTTCCATTACGAGCCTAACACTTCGTTTTTCAGAGCTTTCGTTCGGCCCATTTCCCCTTGTCGAATGAGGAACTAGCGCCCGCGAATTGCCCTCCTACATTTAACACTTGCCAGGGAAAAGAGTTGTGCCTGTGAAAGGAGGCCCTGGAGAAGGCGAGAATCCCTAACTTACAAATCGAGCGGCACGCCGCACCGTCTCTGTGCCACCCGGCTATTCAGTTCGTGATGACCTGTGGAGCTAGTCGGGCAAAGCTGTGAATAAGAGGCTTATATGGAGCCTACCTTTCGTTGTCTCGGGATTGCATGCGACTGAATGTGTCTCCGTGCTCGTGTTTGTTCGTGGTTCTCAACAGGCGAATCAATCTATTCCTTTGTCTTCCCCTCGCGAGCCTCGACAGACTCGCCATTAAGAAGGAAATCTCCGCATCGGGAGCGAATCGCTCTACCCACAAACAGTGTCCTTAATTTCGGGTGCAGTGCCTTGCTAGACCCTCGCATCACAGGCATGCGTGATTCGGGTCACGGAAAATGGAAACTCGATAATGCGAGTATGCGCCTAGACAAATAGACGTGAGGAGAGTCCATCATGAACATCAAGCTTTTGCTGTGCAATTGCAAAGGGCTCTGCCAGTCCTTCAAAGACAGCGACTTTAACACTCTTCCTTTTCAATTGGAGTCGGAGTTGGACGTGAAGTACGCCGTCCTGCATCCTCAGCTGTGCGGGCAAGGGGGCAACGAAATCCTAGCTGACATTTTCCGTGAATCGGCTAAAGAACCGGAGACGTACATCGTGAGTGGCGCTTGCGCGCCTGAGGCGCAGCACAAACTCTTTCAGAAACTAATGCGCAAGACTGGCTTCAATCCAACGCACTTCGTGGCAGTCGATATTCGCGGCAAAGACAACGACGGCATTTTAGCCGTGGTCAAGGAGAAGGTTGAGGCGCTCGTCCGCGAGCACGAGACAGTTCAGGCGTAAACGGACCCTTGGAGGAAAGGAGACAATTCGTGGAAGAATTATGCGGTTACTTCAAGGGTTTGGCTGACCCGAGCCGCCTTCGCATCCTCAACCTGTTGCTGCACGGGGAATTGTGCGGATGCGACATCCAGCACGTCATGGCAACCTCTCAACCAAACGTATCCCGCCATCTCATCTACCTCAAGAACTGTGGGCTGGTTACGGACCGTCGCGCCGGTTACCGCGTCTTTTATTCTCTAGCCACCCACAAGAAGGGCACGCTGGCCGCCCTGTTCGAGTTCCTTGGCAAGACTCTCAAGAACCACGAGACGCTCGGAAAAGACACTCGAAAACTGAAGCGGGCGATTGCAGCAGGATCTTGCACCGTGTGCGAGTGGCATCCTTATTCAGAAGTCGGGAAATCGAGATCGCCACAGGTTGCGCGTGTTTGAAAGGGCCTTCCGAACAGAGAGGAATCGAAAAGCATGGCATCTTCGATTACACAAACAGCGAATGTCTCCCAAGTTCCCAAGCGCCTAAATTTCTTTGAACGCTACCTGACTGTCTGGGTTGGGCTATGCATGGTGGCCGGGCTTGCGCTCGGCAAGTTGTCGCCCGGCTTAGTGCAAGTGCTGCGCGGAATGGAATTTGGACGCGGCAGCCAGGTCAACGTGCCGATCGCCGTGCTGATCTGGCTCATGATCATCCCGATGATGATGAAAGTGAATTTTGCCTCCATCCTGCATATCGGCCAGCGGCCGCGGGGACTCTTCATCACCTTGTTTGTGAACTGGCTGGTGAAGCCCTTCTCCATGGCCTTGATCTCCTGGGTGTTCTTCCGGCATCTTTTCGGTGCCTGGATTCCTGCTTCGCTCGCAAATCAATACATTGCGGGGACGATCATCTTGGCCGCTGCGCCTTGTACGGCGATGGTTTTCGTGTGGAGCTATCTAACGGATGGCGATCCCGCCTATACGCTCGTGCAGGTATCGGTAAACGACCTGATCATGCTTTTCTTGTTTGCGCCCATCGTACGCTTCCTCGTGAGCGGAGCATCTTCGCTGCAAGTGCCGTTCAACGTGCTGCTGTGCTCCGTTGTCATCTTCATTGTGATTCCGCTGGCAGTGGGCTCTACACTTCGCTGGTGGTTCATACGTTGGCACGGAGCGGACTGGTTCGAGCGGAGCCTGCTGCCGCGATTTGCGCCAATCACGATCGGCGCTCTGCTTATCACCCTTGTGTTCATTTTTGCGTTCCAGGCTGACAACATCACCAGTCGTTACTTTCACGTGTTTCTCATTGCCATCCCCATTTTGTTGCAGGTGTATTTCAACTCAGGGTTGGCTTACAGTCTGATGAAATTGTTCAAGGTCCCACACTCCGTCGCCGCACCTGGAGCCTTGATCGGAGCTAGCAACTTTTTCGAACTTGCCGTCGCGACTGCTATAGCGCTCTTTGGTCCGGGCTCGGGAGCTGCGCTGGCTACGGTGGTTGGCGTCCTCGTGGAAGTGCCGGTCATGCTCTCGGTGTGCGGTGTCTGCAATCGAACGCGATCGTGGTTTCCCGCAGAGGTGGCTCAAGAATGAAGAATGGGGAGGTAACGCCATGAATACAAAACCGGAATGCTACGGGAAGATGTTTCCCCCCGTCGTAGAAACGGCCCACAACAAACCAGTGGCCGGGAAGGTCTTCGGATACGAAGTTGACTATCGCGGACTAGTGGTTCACAAGAGAGAGGCGATGGTAGACCGCGACGCCTGGCAGCATTGTTTGGAATGCCCTGATTTCAACGGCTGCTATCAGCTCTCCACAGCGACAATGCTCATGCAACTCGCGGTCAAGACAGCTCCACAGTCGCTATATTGATTCGCTTCGACCTCCGAGCCGTAATCCGCGCGCCGCCGCGGCGAGGCATGCGAGTGTCTTACGTGCGGGGCTTTGACTTTCTCCGAGGAGGATTCACTCTTTTGTGGAAGGCTTGGCCTGCTCGTCACCACGGCTGAGAATGTTTAGTCCAACAACGAATTTCTTGTAGCCGAGGACCGTGCAGTAAACAACGCGGGCTCTTGCCTTGACGTTACCCGCGACGGATTCCACGTCAACGTGCGAGCCTAGTTCCCAGGATCGCTGCGTCGCCAGACGCACGCCGTAAGGGCTCTGGTTTTCCACGGAAGCCAACTCCGTTAAGAGGGGATCGTGCACCGAAGAAACTTGCACGAGGAATCGTGCGGCGGTGCGCGAATGTTTGCGGCCTTCGAGTAACATCTGACCCCGCTGCGGATGCGCTGGTAGAGTAGCCATGAGGTGGGCAGAGGAATCGTCAGGTGGTTGCGGGTCGGCGTCAATCAGGTAAAGACCCGAAACATGTTTTCCCCGAGAGTTGCACGTGATTCTGTTCGGGTTTCTCGATTTTACTTGAATTGAGAGCATGACGATGGGGAAGGCGCTTGCCGCTGGCAAGCTTGCTGGCCGGAGATTCGGAATTCATGCAGGAATGACATGCGCCGCACCTCCGGCGCTCGCGTTCTACATATCACGAGTCGCTACGCTTACGCCATGCGCCACCAAGCTGCGGCCAGCACTCGTTCGCGGCTGACCATCGTTTTTATGGAAAGGGGGCTTCAAGGAAAGGGCTTCTGACAAAAAGGCCCACCCGAAAGATCGGGTGGGCTTGAAATGTCAGAAGCTATAAAAGCAGATTAGCGATGCGGACGGCCGCCGCCTCCGCCGTGAGAACCTCCCCCACCGCTGCTATGAGAGCTTCCTCCCCCACCGCTGCTATGAGAGCTTCCTCCGCCACCGCTGCTGTGGGAGCTGCCACCGCCCCCTCCACCGTAGCTTCGGGCCCCTCCACCTCCACCATAACTACGACCACCTCCGCCGCCGTAGCTGCGCGAGCCCCCACCACCGCCATAACTACCGCGGGGAGCGCTGTAGCTGCCTCCACCGCCATAGCTGCGGCTGGGTGGAGAGTACGAACGAGAGGGTGCCGGGTAGCTGCGGCCCGGCGAAGAGTAAGTCCGCGGGGAATAAGACGGCTGCTGAGAGTA
>DATDNK010000131.1:0-2488 GCA_036518275.1 Candidatus Acidiferrum sp. | reverse complement strand
AGAGCGCGTCCGTGAGATCGGCCTGCGGCGCGCGCTGGGCGCGAGGAAATCTCACATTCGCTCACAGTTTTTGCTGGAAGCCCTAGTCATGACGCTCGCTGCTGGTGCAATTGGCATGCTGCTTTCCTGGGCGCTCACTTCGGCGATCGGCACGTTGCCGTTTCTTGGGCCCGCTTACGAAGACGATTCCGGCAAAGTGGACATTCACCTGACGCTATCGCTTTTCACCATGACGATGTCCACGATCGTACTTGTCTTGGTTGGCGTGATTAGCGGCTGGCTTCCCGCTATGCAGGCCGCCAAACTGGATCCAGTGGAAGCGCTCCGCTACGAGTAGCAGCATTCATTTCGCAGACCTAGAACGATATAAGATTGCGAATCCGAGACTAACCCGCGAAGCCCATATACCAAGTCGGATGGCCGCCACAACTCCAGAGCCATTCTGGCAGGGACAAGAGAACTGCTAGGAGGACAATAATCCATGTGAATCGCCGCTCGGCCGCAGTCGCGGCTCTCTTGGTATCAGACGGAGCCCTAGCTAGTGCAGCGAGCGACAAAAAGGGAGCGACAAACGAAATGGCGGAGATAACCGACAGCTCGCAATGCGAGAGGAGTTGGAACGATCAGCGGATGAAGGTTTCGATCTGTTAACGAAATACCCAGAATTTGGATTGCAAGACCTAGGAATACGAGCCCTGAAAGGAGATAAGACCAACGAAAAAGTGAATTGGTCTTTGCACTGCCGAACTCCACCACGCTGGGCACCGCCATTTCTTCTTTATCGAACCGCAATGCGGCCACGCATAAAACCCAAAACTGACTTACTCAGCCCTTCCCGAGGATAGAGTCGAAGTAGGCGAGCATCTCCGGTGAGTCCCACTGTTGCGGGCCGTAGAACTTGCGCACGATTTTTCCATGCCGGTCGATGATATACGTGTCGGGAAAGACCGGCGTGCCGTAGTCCAGTGCAACCTTCCGCGTAGGTTCGCGGAAAGTGGGAAAAATCACACCCTGATCTTTCAGGAATTTTGCATACGCGCCCGGATCTTCGTCCACACTCACGCCGAGGACCAGTGCATTCCGCGACTCGATGTACTTCTGCAGCTTATTGAGCGAAGGCGTTTCTTCCACGCAGGGCGGGCACCACGTGGCCCAAAAATTCAGCACCACGACTGTTCCCCTGAGGTCGCTGAGGCGGCCCGCCTTGCCGTCAATGTCCGTGGAGAAGTCCTCTGCTGTTTTGCCGGCCACCGTGGGCTCGCCCTGGCGGTACATCGGCCGCGCAAAAATAACGAAGACCAGCGCGATAAATGCCATTACGCCCCAAGCCGCCATTTTCCTGAGCAAGGTCATCACGTATTATGGTAGCGCATTCTTTCCGAGTCCGTAACTGGTTCTCCGCATCCAATTGTATATGGTAGCCAGCCATCCAGACGCATCCGCAGTGGAGCAACCCATCAGCGCTCCTACGGCGGAGTCCGTCACAGCCATCGTTCCCGCGCGCAATGAAGAGGCGGTCATCGCGGCTTGCATCGAGTCGCTCGCGCCCCAGCCGGAGATTGCGCAAATCCTGGTAGTCAACGATCAATCTACGGATAAGACCGCTGATGTCGTGCGCTGTGCGATGAAAGAAATCGCCGATCTGCGCCTTCTTGAAGCAGGTCCCTTGCCTGACGGATGGGTAGGCAAGAATCACGCTCTTTGGGTGGGTGTGCAGCAGGCCACGAGCCCCTGGCTTCTTTTCACGGACGCCGACGCCAGCCACGCCGCTAACTCCGTGGGGCGCGCCCTGCAAATTGCTCACGAACAGCAGGCCGCGCTGGTTTCTTTCTCTCCGGAGCAGATTAACCACAATTGGTACGAAAAAGCGCTAATCCCGTTCGTTTATCTTCGGCTGGCGAAGAAATTCTCCTATGACCGAGTAAACGATCCCGCTTCACCGGTGGCCGCAGCAAATGGCCAGTTTTTGTTGATTCGCCGTGAGGTCTACGACGCCATCGGCGGCCACCGTGGCGTTGCCGGGGAAGTGCTGGAAGACGTCGCGATTGCCTTGCGCGTCAAGCAGGCCGGCCATCGAATTTGGTTTGGTTCGGGCAGAGGGCTGGTGCGCACGCGAATGTACATTTCGTTCAGCGCGATGTGGGTAGGTTGGAAGAAGAATCTTTACCGCCTGATGGGCGGAACGCCCTGGGCCGTTGTCCGCGAAATGGAATCCACACTCCCTTGGATTGCTTGCCTGTTAATTTTCCTTGGTCTGAAGTTCCCGTTCTTGTTTTTCCTAGGTGTGTTGTTCTTGATCATGCGCCAGACCATCTATGGCCTCGATCTCGCGCGTAACCATTACCCATTTTCGTTCATCTTTTATTACATCCCTGCGGCCTTCTTGTATACGGGCGTGCTCTGGGCGTCCTATAGGGCGCATGTGAAGGGAAGGATCGCTTGGAAGGGCAGGGAATACTCCATCGGCGCCCCGGAATCGGTAAAATAG
>DATDNK010000130.1:0-2644 GCA_036518275.1 Candidatus Acidiferrum sp. | reverse complement strand
GCGGAAGTATCGGCATGGTAGGAATCAATCAGCGTCCCATCCCAGTCAAACAGCACGCCCCGCAGACACGGTTTCTGCTTCGTCCCCATCGCGCCCAGAGTAACAGAAAAATTTCTGATGCGTCGCGCGAAGCAGTTTTGTCGCAACGGTTCTGGTCTTCTCTGATCTCTGTTCTCTGATCCCAGCAAAGGATTTCGAAAAGCAGCGAATACTCGGGAAACGGCAATGAGGAGAAGTTCGAGCTAAGGCTTCAGAAAGCGCGAGGGCACATCATCATCGTGGTCGAACTGCACATCATCGAAGCACGCCGCTAAACCATGCCAGCCGGGCATAGCCGCTACTTCCGTGCGGCAGACATGCGCCATAGTGCTCATCACCACGCTGCCCATGCCCATGGGCTTGCTCACCAGCACAACCTCCAATTCAATCGACGTTCCTACGGCGACGTTCTTCGGGCAAAGGAAATAAATGCCGGTCGAACTGATGTTGCGCATCACCAAGGTGACAGGATATTTCTCCGGCACGCCACCGACCGCGCGAAGGCGCAGCGGCAGCTTCAGCTTGGCTCGTGGGTATTGGCGCTGTTCGGGATGAACACCAACGGCGTGCGTCGGCACGCGTACGAATTGCCGTGGCAGTGACGAGCGCAGCAGCGGAACCACGCGCAAGACGGGCGTCCGGGGCAATATCGCAGGCATCGATTGCGCCGCGGGCACAAGTTGCGGCCCCGTCGGCGAGACTTGCGGTCTCGCCACCGCAATGTGTGGGGCCGCAGCCGCTTCTCGCGGCTCTACGGCGGACCTGTCTGGCCAGGTAGCTGGAAATGCGCGTCTCGTCGCGCTCATTTCGCCCCTCAGAGACGAAACTTCAACACGTGCTGGCTTTGGCCCAACAAGCAACTGCAACGATCTGACTTTCTGGAATTACCCCGTCCACGCCTGTGCGGTGTGGGACGATAACATCGCAAATCAAAAAGTCGAAGTCAACCTGTGGAAAAATCAGGAAGTGTCCTATGTTTCAACACTTAGTAATAGTACGGTAACTCGCTCACAACATTCTGTGGATTTCTTTGCCCAGAGCCCAACCAATATGGTGCTCGACAGTTTTGCATTCCCCGGCTATTCGTGGAGAGGTTGGAATCTTTTCAGGCGTGGATGGTTAGTTGCTCTTTTTTGCTGCTCCTTTTCGGATGGATTCGTCTTCTAGTTCCATCTATTACTGAACGCTGGCGCCCAAGATGTCTACGACTACCACCTCGTCCTCTTCCATCGGGGCCCTCAAGGCCGGAGGACCCCCCGCGCCTGCCTCGCAAGCCTCCGCGGGACTAAGTCCGTTGGTCGTCGCGGCCTTTGCCGCGGTCTACATTATCTGGGGCTCGACCTACCTGGCGATCCGCATCGGAGTCGAGTCCATTCCACCCCTGATGCTGGCGGGGTTGCGGCACTTTACGGCTGGATTGCTCCTCTATCCCGTATTGCGCTGGAAAACGGGCGTCCGGCCTACCGCCATCCACTGGAAAACCGCCGCCGTGACCGGCTGCCTGCTACTCTTTGTCGGCAACGGCGGCGTCAGTTGGGCCGAGCAAACCGTGCCTTCGGGAATTACCGCGTTGCTGGTGGCCATGGTTTCCTTTTGGCTTGTGATCGTGGACTGGCTGCGTCCCGGCGGTCACAGGCCTGTTCCCAAAGTCTTGTTCGGCCTCCTATTGGGGTTTGCCGGAGTGGCGCTGCTTGTTGGCCCCGTTCACCTGGGAGCCTCCGAGCATGTCGACCTTCGGGGCGTCGCTGTCTTGGTGATCGCTTGCTTTGCCTGGGCCTGCGGTTCCATCTACTCGAAACATGGCGGCATGCCCGCTTCCGCCTTGTTGGGAGTGTCGATGCAAAGTCTTGTCGCCGGCACAGTTCTGCTCTTCGCCGGCCTGCTCTCGGGAGAGTTTCATCGTTTCCATTTTGCCGCGGTTTCCCCGCGCTCCTGGATCGCGCTGGGTTACCTGGTTGTCTTTGGGTCGGGCATTGGCCTCAGCGCGTACCTCTACATTTTGCAGAAAAGCACAGCCGCGCGCGTGGCCACCTACGCGCTGGTGAATCCCGTGGTGGCGCTCTATCTCGGCTGGCTCATCGCGGACGAAACTATCTCGCTGCGCACCGTTGTCGCAGCCGTGGTCATTCTTACCGCGGTCATTCTCGTCATCACCGCCCCGCATCGCGTCCCTGCGCGACGCTCACAAAAGCCCGAACCCGTTCCTGCTCCCGGCGAAGCCTGATTCTGTAGCGCCGGCTTCCAGCCAGCTTCTTTGTTCTCCTCGAAATTCGCAACGTTTCTCACGAGCCGGGCATCTTTTCACTTTGCCGCGCTTTTCCGGATAGAATGGTTTTTTCACCTGTTCTATCTTGTGGTCATGTACAGGACAACCAACATGACACACACACGAATGAGTCCCGCGCAAACTATCACGCCGCACGCGGCCGCGCGCTACTGGCGCGCCACGCGAGCGCGCGATCCTCGCGCCGACGGCACTTTTGTCCTTGCGGTGCGCTCCACGCACATCTATTGCCGGCCTTCTTGCCCGGCGCGCCGGCCGCTGCGGCGCAACGTCACTTTCTTTCGCACGCGCGAGGAAGCGGAGCGCAACGGCTACCGCCCC
>DATDNK010000129.1:0-6198 GCA_036518275.1 Candidatus Acidiferrum sp. | reverse complement strand
GAGCGCATGGGCGTGTCGGTGAAAGGCAAGATTGTGATTGCGCGCTATTTCCATTCATGGCGCGGGATCAAGCCGAAAGTCGCGGCAGAGCATGGGGCGGTCGGGTGTCTGATTTTTTCTGACCCGCACGAAGATGGTTTTTTTCAAGGCGATACTTTTCCCGGTGGGCCATATCGCCCGCTCGAGGGAGTGCAGCGCGGCAGCGTTGAAGATATGCCGTTGTATCCCGGCGACCCGCTGACGCCGGGAGTTGGGGCAACCAAGGATGCGAAGAGATTAAAAGTAGAGGAGGCGCCGACGATTACGAAAATTCCCGTGCTGCCGATTTCTTACGCCGATGCGCAGCCGCTGCTGGCCGCGCTTACTGGACGTGTCGCACCAGCGGAGTGGCGCGGCGGACTGGGCATTACGTATCACGTAGGGCCAGGGCCGGCGAAAGTGCATCTGCGGGTGAAGTCCAATTGGGAGCCGCTGAAGACCTTGTACGACGTGATCGGGAAAATCTCCGGTTCAACTTTTCCGGGTGAATGGGTGATTCGCGGGAACCATCACGACGGTTGGGTGAATGGCGCGGAAGATCCCATCTCCGGGCAGGTCGCGATTCTGGAAGAGGCGCGCGCACTCGGTGAACTGGTAAAGGCCGGGTGGAAGCCGAAGCGCACTATTATCTATTGCGCATGGGACGGCGAGGAGCCGGGACTGCTGGGCTCGACGGAATGGGCGGAGCAGCACTACGACGAATTGCGCGCGCACGGGGTGGCGTACATCAATTCGGACACGAACGGGCGCGGGTATTTTGAGGTGGAAGGTTCTCACACGCTGGAGAAATTCAGCAACGACGTGGCGCGTGATATCACCGACCCCGAGACAAAACTCAGTGTTTGGAAACGCGACCAGCTTCACAAGATCGAGGAAGCAAAGACCGCGGAGCAGCGGGAAGAAATTCGCAAGCGCGCCGATTGGCGGATTCCGGCGCTGGGCTCCGGCTCGGACTATACGGCGTTTTTGCAGCACGACGGAGTGGCGTCGCTGAACTTTGGCTTTGGAGGCGAGGACGGAGGCGGCATCTACCATTCGATTTACGATGATTTTTACTGGTACACGCATTTCAGCGACACGGATTTTGTATATTGCCGCGCTTTGGCGCAGGCCGGCGGCACAGCAGTGATGCGGCTGGCGGATGCGGATCTGCTGCCGTTTGAGTTTGGGGATTTTGCCGACACGGTGAAGACGTATCTCAAAGAGCTGAAAGCGCTGGCGCAAAAAACGCTGGATGACATCCGCGAACGCAATCAGCAGATCGAGGAAGGCGTGTTCCAGGCCACGAACGATCCCAAGCGGCCGCTCGTGCCGCCGCCGGTGGAGGCCGTACCGCCGCATTTGAATTTTGCGCCATTGGAAAATGCCGCGGACGCGCTGAATCATAGTGCGGCGGAGTATCGGAAAGCGCTGGAGCAAATCAATGCCAAGAGCAGCGCGGCGCCGACTGCGGGTTCGCTGGCGGAAGTAAACAAGTTGTTGATCGAAAGTGAACGCCGATTGACCAACGCGGAAGGTCTGCCGAACCGGCCGTGGTTCAAACATCAATTGTACGCGCCGGGATTTTATACGGGTTACGCGGTGAAGACCGTTCCGGCGGTGCGCGAGGCGATCGAACTGAAGCAGTGGAAGCAGGCGGACGAGGCGATCGTGGTGGTTGCGCACGTTCTTGAGAATGAGGCGGCGCTGATTTCGTCGGCGGCGCAGAAGCTCGCAGCGGCGAAGTGAGATTCTCTAACCGGCACGAGTCCCGTTGGGAACGGTGCGCTCCGGGACGGCAAGTACCGGCGTAACGCCGTCCGCGTAGCCGATATCGAAAAGCATGCCTTCGGAGATTTCGCCGGCCATTTTGCGCGGCTCGAGATTGACTACGAATAAGGCTTGACGCCCTTCGATTTCGCGTGGGTTGGGCCGCTCTTTCTTGATGCCTGCCAGAATCGTACGGGAATGATCGCCGAAATTCACGGTTAGCTTCATCAGTTTATCGGAGCGCGGAATCTCTTCGACGCGCTCGATTGTGCCGACGCGAATGTCCAACGCTTCGAATGCGGTGACGGTGACAGCAGGTTTGATCGGAGCGGGAGTAAATTCAGTCATGGTTCACCGCCGATAATGCGACGCGTAGGCAGGCAAGGGAATCGAGAGGTCACATCGTTCGTCTGGGACTGGCGAGCCGAAGGATAGATGCACTGGGATGACGCCAGCCCAAACGGGAAGAGCGTAGTCAGGATCATCGTCCATGGGTGGGCCGGTGCGAACCTTGGCAGAAACCTCCGTGAGCGGCAGGCGGAGAATACTAGTGGCTTTCAGTTCTTTTTCGCTGGGTTGGCGGGCGTCGTTCCAGCGCTTCGGAAGGATTTTCTCGGTGAAACCGTGTAAGGCTTCCAGTTTTTCTTGCGGCTCATCGACGCGAGTCGCCCTTCCGAGGACGACAACGGAGCGGTAATTCATCGAGTGATTGAAGACAGAGCGAGCGAGGACGAAGCCGTCTACAAGAGTGACGGTGACGCAGACGGGAATGCCTTCGCTGAGGTTACGAAGCATGCGGCTCGCCGCGGACCCGTGGAAATAGAGGGCGTCACCCACGCGCGCGAACAATGTGGGAATGACATACGGCTGGCCATCCACAGAAAATCCCACGTGGCAGATGAATCCTTCATCCAGGATTTTGTAAATGCTTTCTCGATCGTAAACGCCGCGGTCCGGCTCGCGAACCACGCGTGTTCGCTCGGATGGCGGAATGGTTTCAGGCACGAGACACCTCATTAAGAAACACAGCGCAGGGCTCGCCGTTTCGCGATGACCCGTTTGATTTATAGCCGGCGCGGCAGCGGCATGACTGAGTGCAGATAAATGATGCTATCACGCGAGAGGATGCAAGCAGACGCGGGGAGATTTCAGCGCGCAGAAAAGTGTCGCCAAATTGGCAGAGCGCAACCGCTACAACGTGCGCAGCGCCTGTGAGAGACTAATTGGTCCGAGAAAGAAGCGATTTGTCGATCGGAAGCACACTATGAGCACACCAGTTGTGCAGGGAACAGAAACCAGCGCATTCGATGTTGCATGGGTCCGCGAACAATTTCCGTCGCTGAAATTGCGAGTGAACGGGCATGCGGCTGCCTTTCTGGATGGCCCAGCGGGAACGCAGGTGCCGAAACGGGTGATCCATGCGGTTGAAGACTACTTTGTGAACGCCAACGCGAATACGTGCGGCGCTTTTGAGACGAGCCAGCGGAATGACGCCATGATTGCGGCTACGCGCGCGGCAATGGCGGATTTTTTCAACTCTGATCCGCATGAGGTTGTATTCGGTCAGAACATGACGACGATTACGTTCGCGTTGGCGCGGGCGATCGGGCGAGAGCTCAAAGCGGGCGATGAAATCGTGGTGACCACGTTGGACCACGATGCGAACGTGGCACCGTGGCGCGCACTCGAAGAAAAGGGCGTGGTGATCCGGCAGGTGGATATTCGCGAAGAGGATTGCACGCTGGATTTCGACGACTTGAAACGAAAGACCACTACGAAGACCAAGCTGGTGGCTGTGGGCTATGCCTCGAATATGGTCGGGACGATCAATCCGATCGCGGAGATCACTCAGCTGGCGCACGCAGCTGGAGCGTTGATGTTTGTAGATGCGGTGCACTACGCGCCGCACGGGTTCATCGACGTGAAGGCGCTGGACTGCGATTTTCTGGTGTGCTCGCCGTACAAATTTTTTGGACCGCACATGGGAACGCTGTACGGGAAGCGAGAACATTTGCAGCGATTCAAGCCCTACAAGGTGCGTCCGGCAACGGATGCGATTCCCGATTGCTGGGAAACCGGCACGCAAGTGCAGGAACTGATCGCGGGAATCGGCGCGTCCGTCGATTACATCGCGGAACTTGGGAGGCATTGCGATTTGAGCGTGAAGAACCGTCGCGAAGCCTTGCAAGCGGCGTACAGTGCAACCGTGCCCTACGAACGAACCCTCCTGACGAAACTCCTGCAGGGCTTGCAAACGATCCCCGGCGTGAAGGTTTACGGAATCGCGGATCCTAGGCGGTTCAGCGAACGCTGCTCCACGATCTCCTTGCGGATGGGCGAGCACCACCCTACCGAAATTGCCAGATTTCTTGGCGATCGCGGAATTTTCACCTGGGACGGCAACTTCTACGCCATGAATCTTTCCGAACGCCTTGGCGTGGAGCAAAAAGGCGGCGTGCTACGCATCGGGCTAGTGCATTACAACACCATGGAAGAGGTGGACCGCCTACTAGGCGCTCTGCGCGAATTCACCGCGCAGTAAGGCGTATATTACTAACCCCCAGAAGCTGTTGCCTTCGCGGATTCCAAGAACTAAGCTAAATCCTATCCTGTGGCGCTCGAGGTGCTTGTGGGTCATCCCCGCACATCCCTTCTTTTCGCTCTCGCCAGTATTCTTTCCTCCGGTTTCAGAGCAAACGCTGGAGAAAAACAGTGGACGGAGGTAAAGAGTCCCAACTTCCGCGTTTTGACCGACGTTGGCCCAAACTCAGGCCGGCGGGTAGCACGCGAGTTTGAACAGATGCGCGCAGTTTTCGCAACAGGCTTTCCAAACATGAGACTGGATACCGGCGCTCCTCTTGTCATTTTCGCGGTGCGAGACGAAGCAAGCTTGAAGGGGATGGCTCCGGAATTGTGGAAAGGAAACGGACCCAAACCCGCGGGGTTTTTTCAGCACGGTTGGGAAAGACAATATGCTGTCGTGCGAATCGACCAGGACATCCCGGGAAGATACCAGGTTGTGTACCACGAGTATGTCCACAGTTTGCTGCACGCAAACTTTCAATGGTTCCCAACGTGGCTTGACGAAGGTCTGGCGGAGTTCTACGGGAACACCCGGTTCGAGCAGACAAAGATGTATGTCGGTGCTCCCAGTGAAAGGGTAAACCGGCTGCTGGGCAATGCTTTCATTCCCATTAGTGAGCTGATCTCAGAGAATCCATGGCGAAAGTTTCGTAACAACGACCGGCAGATCGATCTCTACTACAGTGAATCGTGGGCGCTCGTCCATTACTTGGTGTTCGGGCCGGGCATGGAGAAGGGGGCAAAACTGTCGCGGTTCTACAATCAACTGCAGAAGGGCGAGGAGCAGAAGAAGGCATTTGAGGAAACCTTCGGCCCATTCAAGACCATGGAAGACGGTCTCTTGCAATACGCCAACAAATTTCTCTTGCCCAGCTACGTCATGGAGAATCCTCCGCAAATCAAGGAAAAAGAGTTTCCTTCGCACCTGCTTAGCGCAGCTGAGACGGAAGCGGAACTGGGCACATACCGGTTGTGGTCCCATGACCGCCAGGAAGCGCGAGAAGCAATTGACCAAGCATTAAAAGACGACCCAGCGCTAGCCTTGGCCCATGAATCCCTGGGCTTCTTGGACTTCATGGAAGGGAAAGACGTAGACGCGAAGAGTGAATTTGGAAAGGCATATGAGGCTGACCGGGAACGATACCTATCACTTTTCTACCGGGCCATGCTGGAGGGCCGGCCGCAGTCGGGGGCGCCGGCGGACCAGATCAAGTTTCGCAGCGTGATGTATGAAGTGTTGAAGGCCAATCCGCGGTATGCGCCCGCGTACGTCGAATTGACGCTGGCGAATGTGCGCCAAGGCGACCTGCTCAACGCGTTAGTGATGGCGCGCAAAGCAGAGGGGCTGGAGCCGGCGCGCGCGGGTTATCACTTGTTGGCGGGGAGAATCCTGCTGGAGTTGGGACGGGACGAAGAAGCAACAAAGCTTGCTGCGTTCGTCGCGGAACGATGGCGCGGTCCGGATCATGACGAAGCTTTAGAATTGTGGAACCTGATTCCGGCAGAAAAGCGGAAGACCGAGGTGTCGTTGGCGGAAGAGGTCCCAGAGGGCACGAAAGCTGCGAGTGGCAAATTGCTATCCGTAACCTGCGGCGAGAAGGGCGAAGGGACCACCGTGGTGATTGAGAACGAGAGCGGCAAGGAGACATTTCGCAGCAAAGGCGGGCACATGGTTGGTTATTCCGATACCTTGTGGTACGGGCGCGATCACTTTTCCGTGTGTCACCACCTAGAGGGATTGCGCGCCATCGTGCGATACAAGGAAAGCCAGGACAAAGACAGCGCAGGCGACTGGGTGGAGCTGGAGTTACGCGAAGACTTGCCAAC
>DATDNK010000128.1:0-2644 GCA_036518275.1 Candidatus Acidiferrum sp. | reverse complement strand
TCATCTTTGGCCATGTAGGCGCGGTTGTAGCCGGCGCTGTCGCCCTTGCGTAATTTTTTTGCATAAATGACGCGAGCCTTGAGGCTGATGGCGGGATGAAGATCCATGATGCCCATGTGGCGAAACTCGTTTTCGGAGTAAATGCCGTAAATGGCCATACCGGGGCGAACCATGTCGAAGAAGGCGTCAGGATGCTGGAAGAGAGGGAAGCTGGAGGCGGCGTGCTTTTTGCCGAGGGCGATGCCGTCTTTTTCGAGGCCGGCGCAGGTTTCGTTGAAGCGGCGAAGCTGCTCCTTATCAAAGCCTGGATCTTCGGTGAACGTCATCATCGTGCCCTGGATGCGGACCGACTTGCTGGCAGCGAGATCGCGCACAAGCGGAGCAGCTTGATGGTACGGCACACCGACGCGGCCGATGCCCGTGTCGATGCAGATGTGAAGCGAGACGGGCTTTTGCATTTTGGCGGCGATTTTGTCGAGGGCGGGGCCGACGGGCGTATAGACCATGGGCAGGATATTGCGCGCGACGGCGTCAGCGAGATTTTGTTCGTCGAATGGGCCGAGAAGCAGGATGGGTTTGCGAATGCCGGCGTCGCGGAGAGAAAAGGCTTCGTGAAGTTTGACCACGGCGAAGCCGAAAATCTCGGACTGCGGTTCGAGAAGTTGTGCGATGTTAACAACGCCCATGCCGTAGCCATTGTTTTTGATAACGGCGAGAATGGGGCGGGCGGAAACGCGGCGGGAGATTTCAGCGACATTGTGACGAAGATTTTCGCGATGGATTTCGACCCAGGGATCGAAGGAAGAGTCCAGCGGAGTAGCTGATTCAGGCAAAGACGAACCAACAAACTCAGGCGAGGAATGGAGAACCGCGGGCAGAGCGAGACCACCTTCAAGAAACGCGCGGCGAGAGTGCTTCATTGAGGGAACCTCCGAAGGAAGAGCATAACAAGAAATCCAGCGAGGGGAACGCAAGTTGGCATGGCAAAAAATGCGCTGGCTTCAAACTTCAAATCACCCTACTTGATCCAGCCAAGATCATGCGGCGGCACAGACTGAAGTCTGTACTACTCGAGCCTACTTTTTGAAGAGGTCTTCGAAGGCCTGGCGGGCGTCGCTGGAACGCGGTGGCAGAGGCGCCGCGGAACCGGCGGCCTGCGCGTAAGAAGTAGGCGCGGTGTCCTTCTCGACAGTCATGCGAAATTCGTAGAACGTGCAATTGTTCTTGGCGTCTTTCGGGGAGATGCGCTCTTTAATCGGCTGCGTACATTCAAATTGCGCGCCAGTATCGAAGAAGCGGCACTGCTTACAGCAATGCAGTTCGAACTGGCACTTGGGACATTGGCCATTGGGATCGAAACCGGGGGCGAGAACGGCACCGCAGTTGGAGCAGCGGGCGCGTGTGACGGTCCCGACCATGCGCGGAGTGCGCGGGCCGAATTGATCGGCGCCCCGCGGACCGCCCGCGGGCGCCTTCTTTTCGTGAGAGCGCTCTCGCTTCTCACTCTTTTCCGAATCGCGGTAACCGCGATGACTATACTTGCGATCCACAAATGCCTCCGTCCGCCGGCCCTGACGGACCGCAACGGCCACAACTTAAACTTGAGCGCAACGTTGTGCCAACTTGGCTTGTATCCAACTGGATTGCTACACTCGGCCGGACTGCGCAATGCCTACATGAGTTTGCTTGCAGAGTAGCGTACGTCCGAGAGCAGGAGATGGGACCTCTATGTTTGTAGCCCTATGGGAGTTCGAAGTCAAGCCGGGCTGTGAAAAACGGTTCCAGAAAGTCTATGGCCCCGGAGGGGACTGCGCCAAATTGTTCCGGATGATGCGAACTACCAGCAGACCCGATTATTGCATGATCCCGAGCATCCCGCAATCTATCTCACTTTGGACTTCTGGGCCTCGCGGCAGGCGTATGAAACGTTTATGGAAACGCACGCCGCGGAATACGAGCAGTTAGACGCAGCGGTAGAAGAATTGACGCTGAGAGAGAGAAAGATTGGGTCATTTGAGCAAGTCGATTCTTAAAGCCCAGCGGGTCGCGGATTGCCAAGCCACATTTGGATAAAGCCGTCGGGAGGGAGATCGGGTTGGAGAACAGTTCGGGGCGTACCGAAGGCGCGAAGAAGAGCTTCGGCCGCGAGGTAGCCGCTGCGGACGGCGCCTTCCATCGTGGCGGGCCAGCCGGTCTGCGTCCAATCGCCAGCGAGATATAAGCCAGGGATGGAGGTGGCCTGGGAAGGCCGCCAGCGATCCACGCCGGGTTCTGGGGAGAACGTGGCAGCGGCTTCCTTGATGACCGTGGATTTGAGCAATTGCGCATCGCCGGCTTTGGGCAAAGCGTGACGGACTTCCGCCAGACAGAGATCGATGATTTCCTGACGTGGCTTTTCAAGAAGGTCGTAAGAGGCGCTGATGACGAGTTGGAGGTATTGCGCGGTTTTCGGGGAGTTTGCGGCGCCATTCGAATTGCCTAAAGAATCCGCATAGAGCGCGGTTTTGTTGAAAATCCATTGCGTCGTGGTGTCGAGGAGCGTGAGAAACGGTTCGTCCATAACAGGGCGGTCGAACCAGAAATGAACTCCAGTGATGGGCGAAGTTTTGATTTTGTCGAGATCGGTGAGGGAGGGATCCGCTTG
>DATDNK010000127.1:0-8035 GCA_036518275.1 Candidatus Acidiferrum sp. | reverse complement strand
GAGCGGTGCCCGCTGAGTATGACTGCGTAGAGGATTTGCCTGAGCCAGCATTCGGGTCGCAACCGGATTGGCGAATAGCCTCAGATGCATTACCAAGTAGCCTGCGAGCAGCTTCAAGGAATTCCAGGGTGTGATTCAGGCTAACAGCTAAGAACTTGTGGGGAGGTTTGCTCATGAAACGGACTCGCTTTGTCTTCTGGGTTTTTCTTGCGACCTTGGGTGCCGCTTCGATCGCAGTTGTGCTGTTCATCCACACGCGGACTGCATCGGCGCAAACAACAACAGCGCCGAGCAGCACCATCAGCAGCACTTCGGGCCCCTTGTCGTGGACCTTCGCTCCCGTAGGCGGGGGCACGGTGGTCAACGTCGGGATTCAGGACGTCTGCCCGCCTGGCTTGTGTGATGACCACGACCTGACCGTGGTGCTCCCCGCGCCCGCAGCTACGTTCTATCAAACAATGACGGCCAAGCTCACGTTTCAATATACCTGGACCAGCACCCTGCCCACCGACCTGGACATTTTTGCCATAAGTCCTACCGGTGCCGACCATGGTCCCGGCTCGCCCGACGACACTTCGACCGGGCCGGGCGAGGAGGACCTTACTGTGACCGACCCCCTTGACGGCCTCTGGCACATTCGCTCGGTAGCCTCACTGGCCCCGGTGCCGACTGCGGCTCATGTCGTGGTCACGCTGACCATCGCTCCCAGACCTACAGCGCCACTGCCGCCTCCTCCCGCTCCCGGAGCCCCCACGTTCATCAACTATCCTGCCCCCAATGATTGCACTGGAACGCAACAGCCCCCCAGTTGCATCCAGCCATCGGCGGACTCGACCACTGCTGGGGAGCATGGCGCAGGAGAGCCCTCCGTAGGGGTTGATTGGGCTACAGGGAAAGCGTTCATCGAGGCTGGAAACCATACCCTGCGAGTGACTTTCAACGACAGCGTTAATCCGGCAACCGCCTTCTGGGAGGACAAACGTTCACCCTTTGCGCGTGTAAGCCTTGACCCCATCATGTTTGTAGACGATGGTCACTTCGGGGGTCCTAACCGGCTGTTTTCTTCTCAGCTCAATCTTGCCACCAGCGAGCTCTCGTTTACCGACGACGACGGCAACACTTGGACTCCGACCCAAGGCTCTGGCCAGCCTGCCGGAGTTGACCACCAGACTGTCGGCGGCGGCCCCTATGCCGTTCCCGCTCCGCTGACGCCAACCGGGTACCCGCATGGCATCTACTACTGCTCGCAGGACATAGCGACCGCGCTTTGCTCTCGCAGCGACGATGGCGGCCTCACGTTCGGGGCTGGCGTGCCCATCTACACCTTCACAACCGTCAATGGCGTTGATCTTCCGGTCGCCCCCGGCACCTGCGGTGGTTTGCACGGTCATGTCCGCGTTTCACCCGACGGCACGGCGTACGTGCCTAATGAGAGGTGTATGGACGCCAACGGCGTGGACCGCCCGGGCGTGGCGGTTTCTACAAACAACGGCTTGAGCTGGTCGGTACGCACCGTGCCGGACGGCAAGAGCATCAGCCCCGGCTCAGACCCCTCGGTTGCCGCGGGCTCCAACAACACCATCTATTTCGGTTACGTGAATCTCGACGGCCACCCTAAGATCGCCGTTTCTCACGACCGCGGACTGAGCTGGTCAAAGTCGAAGGATGCAGGAACTCCATTTGGCATCCAGAATGCCGAATTTGCCGAAGTGATCGCCGGCGACGACAACCGTGCAGCCTTTGCTTTCCTGGGCACGCAGACTTCCGGTGACACGCAGTCGTCTGACTTCCAGGGAGTCTGGCACCTGTACGTAGCTTTCACCTACAATGCCGGCCACACTTGGACCACTGTTGATGCAACTCCCACCGACCCCGTACAACGCGGCTGCATTTGGAACCAAGGGGGAAGCAACCCATGCCGCAACTTGCTGGACTTCAACGACATCACGGTCGACAAATTCGGAAGAGTGCTGGTAGGTTACGCTGACGGCTGCACTGGCAGCTGCGTCACCGACCCGACACAGAATGCCTCGACGGGTCCTGCCAGTGCGCAGGACGCATTGGCAACGATCGCACGCCAGGTAGGAGGTCGCGGTCTGTTTGCGGCTTTCGATGGCACGCAATTCGGGACCAACAGCGGCAACATCGAAGGTCACGGCGCGCTGTGCTTTGGAGATCCCGCCTCAGGCATTCAAGGCGACCCGGGATGCAAGGCCAAGAACTAGCGTAGCGACAGCTTGATGTACCAAACGATTGCCCCAGTGCCAGCTTAAGCGTTGTCGATTTGTGCGCGCTGGAGTTTGTCGGAATAGTCGATGTAGATGGTCTTCCACTCGGTAAAGAAATCGATGGCGGCAATGGCAGCTTCGCGGTGGCCGTTGCCGGTTTGTTTGGTGCCGCCGAAAGGCAGATGCGTTTCCGCGCCAATCGTGGGGGCGTTGACGTAGACGATCCCCGTGTACAGATCGCGCGTCGCCTGGAAAGCGCGATTCACATCGCGCGTGTAAATCGATGCGGAGAGGCCGTAAGCCACACCGTTGGCCACGCTAATCGCCTCTTCGAAGCTGCCGATGGGAATCACGGACACGACCGGGCCGAAGATTTCTTCCTGGGCGATGCGCATCGTGGGTGAACAATCACCGAAGACCGTCGGGGCGTGGAACCAGCCTTTGCTGTACGCACCGCCGTCCAGCCGATTCCCTCCCGTAAGCAGCTTCGCGCCTTCGGTCTTGCCAATCTCCACGTAGTTCATTACCGTTTTCAATTGCTGCTCGTTGATGCACGGCCCCATTTCCGTCGTAGGATCCAAGCCATCTCCGACTTTCAGCGACTTGGCGCGCTCCACGAAGCGCGTGACGAATTCCTTGTAAACGCTTTTGTGCACAGCAACGCGGCTGGCCGCGGTGCATCGCTGTCCTGTGGTGCCAAAGCCGCCCCAAACTGCGCCATCAATCGCGAGATCGAGGTTCGCATCCTCCATCACGATGATGATGTTCTTCCCGCCCATCTCCAGGCTGCAATGCTTGAAATCCGGCGCGCAGGCTTGCGCGATGATGCGGCCCACCGAAGTCGAGCCAGTAAAGCTAATAACCGGGACGTCCTTGTGTTGCGCCAAAGGCGCGCCCGCGTTGGGACCATCCCCGCTGACAAGATTCACAACGCCGCGCGGCACCCCCGCTTCGGTCAAAACCTGAACAAGGTGATATGCGGAAAGCGGCGTATCTTCAGCCGGCTTCAGCACAACCGTGTTCCCACTGACTAGCGCCGGTATCATCTTCCACGAAGGAATGGCCATTGGGAAATTCCACGGTGTAATCATTCCACACACACCGATTGACTGACGGAGGCTCATGGCAAATTTGTTGGGGAGCTCGGAAGGAGTGGTCTGGCCGAAAAGCCGGCGGCCCTCGCCCGCCATGTAATAGGTCATGTCGATGGCTTCTTGCACGTCGCCGCGCGTTTCCGCGAGGACTTTGCCCATTTCGCGCGTCATGTCCTTGGAAAACTCTTCCTTGCGCTGCACCAGTAATTCGGCGGCACGAAACAAAATTTCCGCGCGCTTGGGAGCAGGCAAGAGGCGCCACGTTTTGTATGCTTCTTTTGCGGCGGCTACCGCCAGATCGACGTCTTCCTCGTTCGAGGAGACAAACATTCCAACCAATTCTTCCGTGTTCGCCGGGTTGCGATTCTCGTAGGCCTTGCCGGAGCGCGACTCGACCCATTCGCCGTTGATGAAATTCTTGAAAACGCGGGGAGCAACTGCTGTGGCCATACTTCCTCCTGGTTCGCTGGGCTGAAGCCCACCATCTACAGCATCTCTCTGATGCTTTATTTT
The DNA here is from genome assembly GCA_036518275.1 of Candidatus Acidiferrum sp. GTDB lineage: Bacteria > Acidobacteriota > Terriglobia > Acidiferrales > UBA7541 > Acidiferrum. The sequence continues at coordinate 4,200 of DATDNK010000127.1, read as the reverse complement.
AGCTTGGGGACACTGCGGAATGCAGCGCAAGCCACTTCCAACCAGTGAGAAGCAAAATGGTAGCGTTGGCCCGCGGCAGCGTCAAATCCAAGCATTCTCTGGTAGCGTCCAGTTTCCGATTAGCCGCCTACGCTCGAATCATCAAGCGGGAAGCCCAACCCAGGAGTTCTCTCATGGGCATGATGTGAATACGATCTAAGATGAGGCCGCATCGCCAGCAAGGAGCAGAGCCGCGGTTTCAATCAGCGCGAAGTGCTTGAACGGCATCGACTCGTGCGGCGCGGGCGGCCGGCACCAGCGAAGCCATCGCTGCGGCCGCGAAAATGACTGCTGCCGAAGCGATCAGGGGAAGAGGCTCGGGGAGTTTGAGTTCTGCAACATAATTGCCGGCCAAGCGCGATAATCCCCAACCCACGAGGCCGCCAGCCGCAACGCCAATAGCGGCGATCGTCAAGCCGTCGATCAGCACGCCAGCGAGAATTCGGCTGGGTTGAGCACCCAGAGCGAGACGGATTCCAAACTCCCGCGTGCGCCAGCTCACGGCAAAGGCCAGCACGCCGGCGACTCCGACGATGGAAATCGCCAAAGCGAGCCCGGCGAACCCTCCAAACACGATGGCGTTCACTCGGTTGTTGGCAAGAACCTCCGTGCGCACATCCTGCAAGGTGCTGGCGTGCTCGACGGGCTGAGTAGCAGCCGCTGCGCGAATGGTCTTTGTGATCGTCGGGAGGAGCGCGTAGGGATCACTCTTCGTGCGGACAAGCAGGTTGGCCCCGAAAATAGGCCCCTGCGCGAAGGGACTGTACACCGTCAGGTTCGGTTGAGGGATGATGTCCGCGTCGTCGACGTCGGCGAGGACGCCCACAATGCGCTGTGGCTCAGAGCTGATGTCGTTCACATACTTGAGCAGAGGATCGGTCCATGTGATGTGCCGGTTGAGGGCGTCTTGGCCGAGGAACAATTGGTCCGCGATGCTCTTGCTGACGACCACTACGGGTTCGGCTCCCCTCCGATCGGCCTCCGTGAAATCACGCCCCTCAACAAGTGGAATCCCCAGAGTGGCGAAGTAGCCCGGAGAAACATAGCGGAACCGGGCACGCAGGTCCTCCTTGCTGCTTTCTCTCTGTCTACCCTCGACGGAGAATTGCAGAGTGAAGGTGAGAAAACGGCCGTCACGCCACGGCGCGAACATGCCCATGGCAGCGCCTTCCACACCCGGCAACGCACTCACGCTGCGCAGAGCCTCTTGATAAAATTGGCCAACCTGCTGCGGCGTGCGGCCATCGGAAATCAAGGGCAGGTTTGTCATCAGGACGTGCCCGGTTTCAAACCCCGGCTGCGCCTTCTGGAGCGAGAGCAACGTCCTCAGCAGTACACCAGCGCTGGCCAACAACAGGAAGGACGCGGCGATCTGGATAACAGTGAAAACTCGAATCCGTCGGCGGCTGCTCCCCGTGACGCGGCTGGAACCGCTTGTGAGTCCCAGTCCGCGGGCGCTATCCGTGGAAGGTAGACGGGGAACGAAGGCAAGAAAGAATGCCGCTGCCAGCGACAAAGCTAAGCCCATCCAAAGCAGACTAAAATCGACACTCAGATCGGCCGCCCTCACCGAGAATCGCAACGCGTAACGCACAAGCACGCTGACCATGGGAATAGCTACCAGCACGCCTGCCAAGCCTCCGCTGCCGCACAGGACCAGACCTTCCGCCAGCAGCGATCGGCGGATGGCGGCAGCGCTTGCTCCCAGTGCGGCGCGGATCGCCAGCTCCGACTCGCGGCGAACGGTTCGCGCAAGGATCAGGTTCGCGACGTTCGAGCAGGCAATCAGGAAAAGCAGGCCGGAGGCGCCACACAATAGCCAGAGTATGGTGCTGGCCTTAGCATTGATCTGGTCCCGCAACCGGCGGGCGTCGATCTGGAAGTGATACTGAGGCTTGTACACATCCGGGTGCGCCGCCGTCATTCCCGCGTACACGGTAACAAGCTCCGCGCGTGCGGACTTCAGATTCGCCCCTGGGGCGAGCCGGCCGAATACATCGGTCATACGGTGCTCGCGGCCCTGCGCCATCGTTGCGGAAAGATGATGCGGGCTGGTCACAATGTTGGCGATGATCTCCGTTTCTGCCGGATAGGGGATCGAGGGTTCCAAAACTCCGACAATGGTTGCAGGGCGAACCTGCATCATGCTCCCCAGGCTGATCACCTTCCCTATCACATTTGGATCCCCACGCAGCCCGGTGGCCCAGAACTTATAGGTGAGCACGGCTGCACCGGCGGCGTTGGGGCCATCGTCTCGCGCATCAAGCAGGCGGCCCAGCACCGGCTTTAGCCCCATCACCTCAAAATAGCCGCCGTCGACTACGCCAGCGTGAATTTCACGGGTCTCGCCGAATCCCTGCGCAGTGAAGTCGACCGTAGAGAACGTGCCGATTTTGCTGATAGTCTTCAAGCCGGCGCCTATGTCAGCGATCTCAGGAATCGAGAATGTGGCATTGTCCACTTGCAGGCCGGGCGCCTTCTGTTGGATGTAAATCAGGCGATCTTCATCGCGATTCACCAGCGGGCGCAGCAGCACACTCCGGACAACGCTGAAGATGGCCGTGTTCGCGCCAATGCCCAGCGCCAGCGTCAAGGCAACCGTGAGCCACAGCGCCGGAGTCCGACCGAGCGAACGCAGGGCTACCCTTAGATCACCGAACAGCGCAGCGGCATTCCTGGTTACGTATCTAAATCCTGAGGCGTCGCGTTCCGACTTGTCGATGCTGTGGGCTGTCATGTTGCCTCCTCTGGAGGGCTTCGCCCCTACCCTTCGGCCAAATTCACTCAGCCAGTGGCGCGGACCCGTCAGACGAAGGGGTAATGCTTCTCAGCTCTTCTTCTCTGGTGAAACTGAATTTAACCACGAGCGCCACCGCCAGCAAGTCAGAAGCGGAGGAGAACCGCCGCTTCGTGGTTGTCGGCCGCGCACGAAACAGTCAAAATTGCCACTAGGTACACTTGGTAGTGGCAACCCGCTTGCCACTACAATCCCATTGGTAAGTTGTTGGAAATGCGATAAATAGGGTTATGTCTCGGTTTCTCTCGCTGGAGGCAATGTCCGATTGCGACACGGTCCTTCCCGTAAGCGAACACTCGAGGCCGCGACCCACCGTCGATTCCTGCGTGGCACCAGACAATGGCAAAAGGCAGGTCCGCGAGTTTTAGGTCGAAGTATTCCTCTGGATGGGAGTAATCTAAGAACGCAATGCAAGCGCCCAAGTTCAGAGGCTGACTGATGTGTTTCCTGGTGGAGGGGTCCCTCTACCTGATCGCGGCGGCGGCGACCGCGCTCGCACGCCTCTTTAGGACTGGTCAGTAGGGCTCCGGCTGGACCCGTCTATGTCGAACTTCGCCATGCGTCGTGCGCGGGCAAGTGCAAAAATCGCGTTGCGGGTGGTTCCGGTACCGGGAGGTGATTTCAGATTATTTTGGGCCAGCGCATCGAGGGCGCACCAGCTAAAGCCTTTATCTACAACAACGCAAGAATTCTCAGTTTTGGACTTGACAAGCGGATTACCGGTTTGGTAGACTTATTCCTGTAAGAAACTGCGCCCCGACTTCGGTCGGGGCGTTTTGTTTTTGGCCTTACTTCATCGCGGACTCCGGCCCAGCAGCCAGCGCCTCCTTTCAAAAACTCAACACAGAGATCACAGAGCCGAGAACCCAGAGCGCGCAGAGAGAGGGCCAGCAAATTACGCGTCCAAAGGACAAGCAGCGACTCTCCGCGCCTCCGGATGCTTGCGAGTAACTGCTGGTTCCTTCTGCGGAGCAGAGGGATGCCGGGCTGAAGCCCGGCGCTACATTAAGACCTGCGTCCGCGATTGTTTTCTCTGTGATCTCTGTGCCCTTCTCTCCGTGGTCTCTGTGTTAAGCCTTTGAGCTTTTCCTTTCCTGGTTAGCGGTCTGTTGTCAATTCAAAATCCCACCTTAGGAAAAAAACATGAACAATAAAAAACTCGATGCGGGACGTGTGTGGAAACAACTCGACGACGACGTCGTACCGCAACTCCGCCTCTCTGTGCTTGACCGTGCAGTCTACTCCTATCTCCTGCGGCATAGCCGCTTGGAAGGCAAGCTCCGCATCCGCTTTGCGGTCTCCTGGCTCGCCCATGGCGTGCGTCTCGGCGTCTGGGCAACGCGCCACGCGCTGCACCGCCTCTT
>DATDNK010000126.1:0-12153 GCA_036518275.1 Candidatus Acidiferrum sp. | reverse complement strand
CGCAGCAACAGCAGCCCAAACGGCTGCAGAACATTCAGGGACTTCATCAAAAAAGGACCTCCGGGAAACGTTTTCCAGCTGCTATCTCTTGGAAGCTGCCGCATTTTAGCAGAAAAGCTGCGCGCCCATCGGCATCTCCGGCGCCAAGACGCTTTCAGGTACAATCTCAAGCAATCCGGGTGGAGAAAGAAAATGATATGACCAAGAGAAAGACTATTGCTGTGGTCAACGGCGGCGGCGATGCGCCGGGTTTGAACGCGGTGATTCGCGGCGTGGTGCGTTCCGCCATCAATGCGCATGGAATGCGTGTGCTCGGCATCCACAACGGTTTCGACGGTCTCATCTGGCCGGAAGGCGCCAAGGAATTGACCGAAGAGTCCGTCAGCGGCATCCTCCCGCGTGGAGGCACGATTCTCGGCACCACCAATCGCGGGAATCCTTTTGGCTACCGCACGCAGGAAGACGGCAAGGAAGTCGTTCGGGATTACTCCAATCTTTGCCTGGAGAACGCTCGCCGTCTGGCCATTGATGCGTTTGTGGTCATCGGTGGTGACGGCACGCAGCACATCGCGCGCGATTTTGCCTGCCGGGGCATGCACATTGTTGCGGTGCCCAAGACCATTGACAATGACCTTTCCGCGACGGATGTAACCTTCGGTTTCGACACCGCTATCCTTATCGCCACTGAGGCCATTGACCGCCTTCACACCACCGCAGAAAGCCACCATCGCATCATGTTGATTGAAGTCATGGGGCGCGACGCCGGCTGGATAGCCTTGCATGCTGGCTTGGCGGGCGGAGCCCATATCATTTTGATTCCGGAAATCTCCTTTTCATTCCAGGCCGTTAGCGAAGCCGTTCAACAGCGCGAAATCCGAGGCCACCACTACAGCCTCATTGTGGTGGCGGAAGGCGTGAAGCTCCCCGCCACCGACCCAGGCGGCAAGCCTATTCCTCCCTGCGGCCCCGGAACTGTCGCCAACACGATTGCCTTCACGCTTCGCGAGATGCTTCACAAGGAGATTCGCGTCACTGTACTTGGCCACGTCCAGCGCGGCGGTTCGCCCACACCCTTCGATCGCGTTCTCGCTACGCGCATGGGAGTGCATGCCGTGGATCTCGTCGCACGCGGCGAATTTAACCGCATGGTCTGTCTGCGAGGCACGCAAATCGACTCTGTGCCTCTTGAAAAAGCACTGGAGGCCATGAAGCTCGTCGATCCCGGCAGCGAAATTGTGCACGCGGCGCGCGCCATCGGCACAACTTTCGGGGATAGCGCATGAAGCGAAAGCTACTCATCGCCGTGCCGCTGCTCTGCCTGGTGGCCTTTGCCGCCTGGATGGTTCGTCCGAAGCGCGAATCGCAGGGCGAAGCTTTCGTCAACGAAAAAGTCGCTCCGGTGCTCAGCGGCATCGCGCAAGTGCGCCAGCAGGTTGGAGTGCTGCATTACGGTGAGCGCGTAGAAGTCCTCAGCAAACGCAATGAGTATATGAAGGTACGAACGCCGAGCGGCGCCATCGGCTGGGTCGAGGCCCATCAACTGATGGAACCGGCATTATGGCGGCGCAGCATCAAGCTGATTGAGCAGGTGCGCAACATGCCCGTGCAGGCGCGCGGCCGCACCAAGGTCTCCACGAATCTGCGCGTGCTCCCCGGACGCACCGAGCCGCGTCTCTACCAATTCACGCGTAATGTTCCTGTCGAAGTTCTGGGACGCGGCGTGGCCGATTGGGCGCAGGTCAACGATGAAAAGGATTCCGGCAATGAGCCGCAGGAAACCAAACGAGAAGATTGGTTCCTGGTTCGCGGCGTTGCCACACGTCCGCCGGGCGAATCTCCGGCGCGCACTGTTGAGGCAACCACCTCGGAGCCCGGCGATCAAACCGTACCGGTCGCAGGCTGGGTCATCTCGCGTTTTATCGAGCTGGATTTGCCGGAAGCGGTCCGCGAAGGCGTCGCTTCTGCAAATATTCGCCCTGTCGCCTGGTTTGAGCTGAACCGCGTCCCGGATCCCTCCGGCGACAAGCCGCAGTACCTCCTCGCCGCCACACGCGGCCCCGAAGGACAGGCGTGCGACTTCACGGCCCTACGCGTCTACACCTGGTATGCCAAGAGAAGCCATTACGAGACTGCCTTCATAGAAAACGGCCTTTGCGGCCAACTGCCCATTCGCGTCGGCAAGGGCCCCAAAGATGAGCCCGAATTCCGCTTCCATGTCGCAGAGGGAAATAAGGAAGAACGCGTTTATCGATTGATGCAGACCATTGTGCGGCGCATCCGTGAACCCGGTGAAGTCTCCGGCAAACGGTCTCGAATGAAACCCGTCAAGCCGGCGGCACGCTAATCCAGTCTGTGGATGATTGAAATGTCCTGTTGAAGCATGACCGAGCGTAGGCAGAGGAAGGCCGAATGACCTTACATATCAGCGAGGCGGAAGTGCGGCAAGTGCTCGACATGCCGCGGGCGCTGCGGGCGGTCGAAGAGATTTCGCGCAAGCAAGCCGCCGAAGAAGTGGTAGTGCACCCGCGGAGACGCTTCGAATTGTCTCATGGCGGCTTTTTTCACTATATGGCCGCGGCCGACTACACCTCCGGCTTTGTGGCTATGAAGCAGTACACCTACGTGCGCGGCAAGCTGCAGTTTCTCGTTCCGCTGTACGAGATGGCCACCGGAGACCTGCTCGCGCTCATCGAAGCCGATTACATGGGGCAGTTGCGCACCGGCGCGGCTTCTGGCGTGGCCACGAAGTATTTGGCCCGCGAAAATTCGCGCGTCGCCGCCATCATCGGCACCGGAGGGCAGGCTCGGACGCAGCTCGAGGCTATTGCTGCCGTTCGAAAGCTCGAATCCGCCCGCGTCTATGGCCGCGATGCCGCCAAGCGCGAGAAGTTTTGTAAGGAAATGTCAGCAAAATTGGGAATCAATGTGATCCCCAGCGGTTCTTCCAGCGAGGCTGTGCGTGGCGCGGACATCGTCTGTACAGCGACGACCGCTTCTCAACCTGTGGTTTTCGGCGCGGACCTAACACCCGCTGTGCACATCAACGCCATTGGTGCGAACCACGCTCACAAGCGTGAATTGGATGACGAAGCGGTGGCCAGCGCTGACGTCATCGTCGTGGACTCGGTCGAGCAATCCCGCCAGGAAGCGGGCGATTTGATCCAAGCATTCAAAGAGGACGAAATCTGCTGGACCGGCGTAAGAAAGCTCTGCGACGTAGTTGCCGGCACCGTCAACGGCCGCACCAGCAACGCCGAAGTCACGCTGTTCAAGTCCAACGGAATTGCTTCATGGGATTTGGCAGTCGCGATGAAAGTGTATGCGGCCGCCCGCGAAAAAAAACTCGGCCGCGAATTGCCGTTTTGGAGGGGCAACTACCCAGGCTGATGTGTGGCTGGGCTCTTTGGTTACAGGTATTCTGTGAGGCAAAGTTGGAGAAACCGAGTATGGCAACCTCATCGATCACCAGCAGCAAAGAACTTGTGAAATATCGCGTCGAAGAGGGCATAGCCATCTTCGAATTGGATGATCCGCCTGCCAATACTTACAGCTACGAGATGATGCAGCAGCTCGACGCTGCCATTTTGAAGGCGCGTATGCACGAAAACGTGCATGTGCTCCTGCTTCGTGGGGCCGGAGATAAGTTCTTCTGCGCTGGCGCAAGCATTGGGATGCTCACCAAAGCCGATCCGACCTACAAATATTATTTTTGCCTGCATGCCAACGAAACACTTTGCCGTTTGGAGCAGACCCCGAAATTGGTTATCGCGGCCCTGAACGGGCACACGGTTGGCGGCGGCTTGGAAGTCGCGCTGGCCTGTGACATCCGGATTGCGAAGAAGGATGGGGGCAAAATCGGACTGCCCGAAGTCAACCTGGGCGTCTTGCCGGGTACCGGCGGAACGCAACGCTTTGCCCGCGCCGTCGGCCGCGCAAAGGCGCTCGAACTAATGGCGCGCGGACAGACCTTCAGCTTTGAAGAAGCCCTGGAAATGGGTTTGGTCCATCACATTTACGACGCGGAGAATTTCTGGCGCGAAGTCATGGCCTATGCCCGTCAATTTTGTCCGCCCAACAAGGCGGCAGGGGCGGTAGGACGCATCAAGCGCGCCGTTGTAACGGGTTCGGAAATTCCTTTCCAGGAAGCTTTGGGTCTTGAGCGCGAACTTCAGCAATTGCTCTTCACCAGCGAGGACGCCAGAGAGGGCTTGGCTGCGTATTTAGAAAAGCGCGCACCCAAATTCAAAGGGAAGTAAAAAACATCAAAAGGCATAGTAAGCTGGCATCATGCGGACCCTGCCCGACCACCTTCGCAAAGGCATGAAGCTCGTTATCGTGGGATGCAATCCCAGCGAGTCTTCCGTCCGCGTCGGACACTACTATGCCGGGCGCGGCAATGAATTCTGGCCGATCCTCTACAAAAGCGGCGTCGTGCCGGAACCGTTTGATTACCATGACGACCGCCGCGTGATTGAATTTGGCGTCGGTCTCACTGACTTGGTGAAGCGCCCGACGAAAGGTGTTGAGGAATTGAAGCGCGAAGATTTCGCCGAGGGGCGGATTGTGCTTTCGCAGAAGCTGGAAGAGTTTGCTCCTCGTGTCGTAGCTTTTAACGGCAAGCTCACTTACGAGCAATTCGCCCAGCGCCGGTGCAAATACGGGATGCAGAAAGAGCTGCTATACGGCGCGCGAGTCTACGTCCTGCCTTCCACGAGCGGCGCGAACAATAAAATGAAATCCGAAAAACTAGTGCATTTCCGAAAGCTCGCGAGACTGGTCGCAAAAGTTGAAAAAGCCAGGGAAGTCCGGGCACACTAGCCTGAACAGCGTATGAGCAATTCTCCTCAACCGGCCCAGGCCGGCCCGGTCCTCCACGAAGCTAAGCACGACGCCATTGCCGTGCTGATTATGAACCGCCCCGAGCGTCTGAACGCTCTGAACAACGAGCTTGCTACCGCCCTGAGCAGTGCCCTTAGCCGCATCGCTGGAGACGAATCGATCCGCGTGGTAGTGATAACCGGCGCTGGCCGCGCTTTTTGCGCCGGAGGCGATCTTGCTTTGATCGGCCAGGGCCGGGCGACCGGGCAGACGCAGTCGCTGGAACCGCTCCTGCGCTCTGGGATGCAAGCGGTGATTAAGATGCGTATCATGCCGCAGCCGGTGATTGCGGCTGTCAACGGCGCTGCTGCGGGCGCCGGAATGAATGTCGCCTTGGCCGCAGACATTCGCATCGCTGCGGAAGAAGCCACGTTCGGCCAGAATTTTCCCAAAGTTGGCTTATTCCCTGACTTTGGCGGCACTCATTTCCTGCCGCAGCTCGTCGGACCCGCCAGAGCCGCCGAGCTTTTTTACACCGGCGACATGATCGACGCGAAGGCTGCGCTGCGGCTTGGTATTGTGAATCACGTCGTGCCCGCCGCACAGCTGGAGGCCGAAGTGCGGTCCCTTGCAAAAAAAATTGCACAAGGCCCGCCACTGGCTATCCGTGCCGTCAAAAAAACTTTGTTTGGTAGCGAAAAGGAAAAACTAGGGAAAGCTCTGGAGCAGGAAGTCCAGGAACAGATTCGCTGCTATCTTTCGCAAGATTGCAGCGAAGGCATTCGTGCATTCTTCGAAAAACGGGCCCCGCAGTTTCGCGGCATATAGTTTTCAAGTTCCAACGCTCGGAAAGCATGACCACTCACGTCGAAACCATTCAGCTCCGCATCGAGCACCGCACGGCATGGATTACCCTCGACCGTGCGCCTTTGAACATTCTCGATATCGCCATGATGGAGTCGCTCGATGCGGCGCTCGAGCGCGCTCTCCCCAAATCCGACTTCGTGATTTTCCAGGGGGCGGGCGTGAAGGCATTCTGCGCAGGCGCCGACGTCGCCGATCACACACCCAAGCGCGTGGGAAGGATGCTCTCCGCATTTCACGCTGTTTTTCGGCGTTTGGCCGCAGCAGAGTGTCTTACGATTGCCGCAGTGCATGGCTATTGCCTTGGCGGCGGCATGGAGCTGGCTGCGTTTTGCGACTTCGTTCTTGCTGCGGAGTCCGCGCAGTTCGGCCAGCCCGAAATTAAGCTTGGCTGCTTTCCGCCCGTAGCTATGGTGACCTTGCCGCGCCTGGTTGGAGCGCAGGCAGCGGCGCATCTGATCCTCACGGGGCATCAAATCAGCGCGACGGAGGCCCACCGCCTGGGCTTTGTCACGCGTGTCGTTCCCGACTATGAGCTTGCCGCTGCTGTGGATGCGCTTCTGGGAGAACTCCGAGAGCTCAGCCCGAGCGTTCTCCATTTGACGCGAAAAGCCTTGGCGCATCTTCATGGTGCGGACTTTTTGCAGCAGCTTGAAGAAGCTGAGCGCGTATACTTGTCTGAGCTGATGCAAACTCACGACGCACAGGAAGGCATTCGCGCTTTTCTCGAGAAGCGCAAACCCATCTGGAAAGCGAAATGAAATAAGCGAATGGATCAATTGGAAATAACGCCCGCGGAAGTGAAGGCCCGGCTCGACCGTGGTGAAAACGTAGTGCTCGTCGACGTGCGCGAGCCGTGGGAATTCGAAATTTGCCGCATCGAGGGCGCGAAACACGTTCCGCTCGGCGTGCTGGCAGCCAGCTTGAACACCCTGCCGGACGTGGACGAGGTGATTTGTTATTGCCATCACGGCATGCGAAGTTTGGATGCGGCAGCGTGGCTGCGCTTTCAGGGATTCGAGAAAGCGAAGTCCCTGGCGGGAGGAATTGAGCGCTGGTCGCTCGAGGTCGATTCGAAAGTCCCGCGCTACTGACAGCGCCTGTCTTCTTTATCACGTTTTACGAAGCCGAATGGACGGTTTCTCATGCAGCCTTGCCCTGAGCTTTCGCACTAGCCTATGGAAGTGAAAACCATTTCCGTGATTGGCGGGGGCATGATGGGGCGCGGAATTGCGTACGCTGCGGCGCTGGGCGGATACAAAACGATACTCGAAGACATCTCACCCTGCGTCCTCCAGGAAGCGATGAGCTGGATCCGGCAAGTGTTTGAGGAAGAGGTCGGGCGCGGAAGGGTAGAGGCTCCTGCTCATGACAAACTGTTCCCGCTGCTTTCCACCGCCACCGATGTGAAGGACGCGATTCGCGACGCGGAACTCATCATCGAAACGGTTCCGGAAGAATTGGAGATGAAGCTCGAACTTTTCACCATTTTTGACAGGTTCGCGAAAACCGGCGCGATTTTCGCCAGTACCGCCGTTTCTCTCTCGATTACCGACTTTACGGACATTGTCGTTGCGCGCGACCGCTGTATCGGAATGTATTTCTCCAATCCCAATCCGAAGGCGGAGCTCATCGAACTGGTGCGCACGCCGTACACTTCCGAAGAAGCCGTTGCAACCTGCCGCGAAGTCGCGCGCCGCATGGGCACAAAAGCGATCGTCATTGAGGAAGCGGACCGGAGCGTTTACGATTATGAGCACGTGCGCGCGACAGAGGCGAAGTCTGTTGGGAAGAAAATCTAGGCTGCGCGGCCGCAAAACAAGAGACGCCATGAAACCACTCGCAGAGAGAATCGCGATCCAGCAAGGCGACTTGACGGAGATGGATACAGACGCCATTGTCAACGCCGCGAACAACGATTTGATTCTCGGAGGAGGCGTAGCCGGCGCCATCCGGCGAAAAGGCGGCGACGCCATCCAGCAGGAGTGCAACGAGATTGGTTCCATCCCCGTGGGATACGCGGCGATTACCACGGGCGGAAAGTTGAAAGCCCGCTTCGTGGTTCATGCAGCCAGCATGCGTCTTGGCGGGACAACCACGGCCGAGGCGCTGCGAAGCTCCACCGTGCATTGTCTAAGAATCGCCAAGGACCGAGGGCTGAAAAGCATCGCATTTCCCGCCGTGGGCACGGGCATCGCCGGGTTTTCCCTGGAGGAATGCGCAAACATCATGTTGCGGGAGGCCGCGGAACATCTCCAGGGAGAAACTTCGCTCGAAACTGTGCACTTTGTTCTCTTTGACGACGCGGCTAAGGAAATCTTTGCGCGCACTTGGAAAAAACTCCAAGCGGAACTGGCTTCAGGAACTGCTGGAGCAAAGGGAGCGTGACGCCGCTTGGGGAATTGCTCGCGGAACGGATTCGCCGCTACGGCCCCACCCCTTTTGCCGACTTCATGCGCGAATGCCTGTACCATCCGGTGTACGGCTACTACAGCAAAACAGAATCGCAGCGCTTCGCCGATTACTACACCAGCGTAGACGTGCATCCGATTTTTGGGCGGTTGCTGGCGCGCAAATTCGCGGAAATGTGGGAACAGCTTGGGCGACCCAAAGGATTTTCGCTGGTAGAAGCGGGAGCGGGAGTGGGACGGCTGGCGCTCCATATTCTCGACTTCTGCGAAGCCCAGCTCACCGAGTTTTACCGAGCGCTGGAATATGTTGCCGTTGAACGTTCCGCGTCGCGGCGCGAGCAGGCGGCTGCGCGATTGCAACGGCATGCCGCGGCAGGCCCTTTGCGGATTGCGGCTGAGATCCCCGCGCATATCCCCGCTGGCTGCGTCTTCTCGAATGAATTGATCGACGCGCTCGCGGTGCACCGCGTGGTGATGCGAGATAGCACGCTGCAGGAAGTTTTCGTAGGTTGCAAGCACGGGGAATTTGTGGATGTGATTGCGCCGGTTTCGACTTGCGCGATCAACGAATACTTTGCGACGCAAGGCATCACCTTGAACGAAGGGCAGCACGCGGAGGCGGGGCTCGAATCGTGCGACTGGATCATGGAAGTCGGGCGCCGCATCGCACGCGGATTCGTGCTGACGATTGATTATGGCCATCGCGCGGCGGAACTTTTCGACGAGCGCCACATGCGGGGAACGCTGCTGGCCTACCGGGAGCATCGCGTGAACGAGAATTTCTACGCGTCACCGGGAGAGCAGGACTTGACCGCGCATGTGAATTTCACGGCGCTGGAAACCTGGGGACAGCGCTCGGGACTGGAGACCGCGGAGTTCACTTCCCAAACCGCTTTCTTGCTGGCACTCGGGCAGCCCAACGAATTTTCCGACCTCTACGACCCCGGACAAAGCGAAGCCGAGCAGACTCGCGCACGTCTGCAACTGAAGACGCTGATCCATCCTGAAGGCATGGGGGAACGGTTTCAAGCGTTGGTGCAGCGGAAGTAATGCAGTCGTACGTCTCAATTGTCTCCAAGCCCGCTCCCTGCTCTTGCATCTGCTGTATCATTTAGGATGAAGGCGAGCGTAGTGGAGTCAGCTTCCATGGAGTCCTGCCCTACAAATGGCAAGTCCCGCGACATCCTGAAGAGTCCCTGGCTGACGTTTGCGTTGTTCTGGCTTCCGGGTATTGCGATTGCCATAACGGCCGGCATCCACATTGGTAACAGCAGTGTCTGGCGAACCATCGTCTGGACTCCCGCGCTAGTCATTATGGGAGCAGCGTGCCTCGTCAATGCGGCTCGGTGCGGACGGCTGCACTGCTACCTCACCGGGCCTTTCTTCCTGCTGATGGCGATTGCCAGCCTTCTTTATGGCCTTGGGGCGCTGCCGCTGGGCAGAAACGGCTGGAGTCCACTTGGTCTGACGATCCTGGTGGGCGCCATTGCGCTGTGCTGCCTGCCTGAATTGTTCTGGGGAAAGTATCGGAAAGGTCATGTCCAAGGTAGCGACAGCTAAGAGTCTCTGTACGCTCAGGAGGCGAGTGGAGGGCAAGCGCAGGTTATTCGGCATGACGCAAGTCGGTGGCCCCGAAGCCATGAATGGTCCTAGTGCCCAATAGAAAAATGTGGAGGCACATACGCACAAAGGATTTGCAGCGCTTGTGATGACGATTGCTTGCAGCGTGCTGTTGGCCTGCGGCTCAGTGCGGGGACAGACGAGCGCAAAGCCACAGACCTACGAGACGGTGTTTTATCCCAGCGGAAAATTGAATATTGAAGCGTACGTGTACAAACCCGACGGCGCCGGTCCGTTCCCGGTGGTGATTTACAGCCACGGCTCCCGGATTGAGCGCGACAAGGAAGAGATGCCGTTTGTCTACGTCGGAGAGATGCTGGCGCACAGCGGCTACCTGGTTGTGGTGCCGGAACGGCGCGGATACGGGAAGTCAGACGGGCCGACTTTCGGCGAAGCGGTGGGAGAAGATCGCGGGCCGCGGTTCGTGATGCGCGTCCAGAAAGAGACGGACGACGCGCTGGCGGCGGTGGACTTCGTCAAGACGCTGCCGTACGCGGACACAAAGCGCATGGGGTTGATGGGGTGGTCGTTTGGCGGGATTATCAGCGTGTTTGCGGCCAGCCGGTCTTCGGAGTTTCGCGTAGTGGTGGATCAGGCGGGCGCGGCGCTGACGTGGGACCGCAGTCCTGCTATGCAGAAGGCGTTGAAGGAGGCAGCGGGGAAAATTCGGATTCCGCTGTTGGGGATGGTCGCGGAAAACGATCGCACGACGGAATCAGTGAGAGCCGTGGTGCGTGAGGCGGAGGCGGGCGGCGCGACGGCGAAACTCATTGTTTATCCAGCGTTCAGGCCGCAAGACGCCCGAGGCGTTGCGCCCGGCCACATGATTTTTGGAAGAGAAGGGTGGCGGATCTGGGAAAAGGACGTGAAGGAGTTCTTGGGCAAGTATTTGGGGGAGCGGTAGAGGACGGCGCAGCGATTCTGCGTCCCTACAAGGGGGAAAAGGCTATTGCGGGGCGGGGTCAGGCTTTTTTTTGAGGACGGGCTTTTCGCCGGAAGCAGGAGTTGGAAGTGTGTTGGCTGGTTTTGCGGGCTCGGTGGACGCGGGAGTAGCAACGAGTTCGCCGCCGCTTTCAGAATAGGGTTTCTTGATCAGCTGCTCGGCTCTAGCCTGCGCTCCGCCGGTATTGTCGTTGGTTTGCTTGGCTTTGCTGTACTCGTTGACGGCGCGCTCCCGCTGACCAAGCAGATCAAAGATTTCGCCAAGGTAGATGTGGCTCCAGACTTCGGTCCACTTTTCTGAAGGCTCGGGAACATTTTGCAGGGCTTCGCGGAAAGAGTTGGCGGCAGCCTGATAATTCTTCTGGTAGAAGAACGCTTCGCCCATGCGGAAATTGGCGAGCGGGCGGCCGGGCTGGATGTTGAGCGCTTTTTGGTATTGCGCGACCGCATCGTAGAACTTTCCTTGCTCTGCGAGATCTTCGCCGCGGGCGATTGCAGCGCGCGCACGAAGCGCGGTGCTGGATTTGAGGATGACGTTGTTGGGATCGATCTTGATGCCGAGTGGTTTGGGTCGGCCGAAAACGTCAACAGAAAACTGGGTTTCCAGGCCAGTGCAGTCGATGGTCTTGGTCTCTGGGTTGCCTTCCGTTTCGATACGCAAATCCACGGGCATGTGGAACGTGTCGAGAGGCTGCTTGATCTTGCCCACCACGCGGAAACCTTTCGGAGTGCGGTAGACAACGTAATCGAGCGTGAATTCCGGAATGCCCGTGGAATTCAGCCACTGTGCGAAAAAGCTGCGCAGATTCGGAGGATCTGCTGGCGGTTTGACGGAAGCTTGGACGCGGCGGTCGGCCAGATTCTCGAAATCTTCGTTGTGGGCGGATTTTTCGGCAAACTGAAAATAAAAATCGTGCAGCGCGGACTTGAAAGCCACGTCGCCCATCATCGCGCGCAGCATGTGAAAGAGCATAGCGCCTTTATTCATCACCACGGAGCGGTAGTCGGGTGAGTAAGGTGCGAGGCGGCCAGCTTGGCCAATCGGCGCGGCGTCTTCATACATCAGCGCGCCGACGGCAAATTCGTCAACGGCGCGCAGCTCTGCTTCCTTGCCGGCAGTCTGTTCAGCATAGAGCGCTTCGCAGTAGCGGGAGAGGCCGTCAGTGATCCAAACGTCGTTGGGCGTTGCTGGAGCGACCTGCACCCCGAACCATTGCGACGCGACGAGCCGGGCGATGGCCCGATCGCTTGCTTTGGGATCCCACATGCGTTGGCTGAGAAGGAGAACACCAGGACCGGCGAATTCGCGCAACGTTCCTTCAGGCAACTGAATCAGCGTGAATGTGGGGTCAGGTATGGGACCGAACAAGTCGGAAAACGTTACTGCCGCCCGCGCGACATCGGAGGCAAAGTCCTGAGCATTGGCGGACATGTTGCGCGGCGCATACACGTTGACGCTGATGCCTTCGGCCTGCTTGGGATTAAGTTGCAGGTTGCC
>DATDNK010000125.1:0-24635 GCA_036518275.1 Candidatus Acidiferrum sp. | reverse complement strand
GCGGGAATCACGCGTGAGACGAAGGATCCTCCCGGCGGCACCATCGTCCGCGACAAAGGCGGCAACCCCACGGGGCTCTTGAAAGATGCCGCCATGGATCTCGTCTACCGGGTAATCCCAGCTCCGTCGCAAGAGCAACTCCTCCGCATGATTCATGCTGCGATGGACGAGGCACGGCGCTTTGGGGTGACCAGCATTCACGACATCAGTTCGACGGAAGATGTTCGCGCTTATCAAACACTCGCAGCGCGTGGTGAATTGACTCTTCGCATCTACTGCATCACACCGCTGCCACAGTGGGAAGCCCCGGCCACGACGGGAATCCGAGCGGGCTTTGGCAACGATTGGATCCACCTCGGCGCGCTCAAAGGATTCGCGGACGGTTCGCTAGGATCGACAACGGCACTTTTCGAGGAACCGTACAACGACGCTCCCGAAACTTCAGGCTTGCCCAATGAGATGATGCTGCCCGAAGGCAACATGCTGAAGATGGCGCTGGGCGCCGACAAGGCTGGCCTGCAACTGGCAGTTCACGCCATCGGTGACAAGGCCAATCGCATCATGCTGGACATTTACTCGGAGGTTGCGAAACAGAACGGCCCCCGCCAAGAGCGCCGCTGGCGAATTGAACATGCGCAACATCTTCGGCGTGAAGACTTTGCGCGATTTGCGCAGCTTAGGGTCATTGCCTCAGTGCAACCATATCATGCCATTGACGATGGCCGCTGGGCGGAAAAGCGCATTGGACACGAGCGTGCCAAAACGACCTATGCATTCAGGACTTTCCTGAATCACGGCGTGCGGCTCGCCTTCGGTAGCGACTGGACCGTTGCTCCGTTGAACCCTATGCTCGGCCTTTATGCCGCTGTGACCCGCGCGACCCTGGACGGGAAAAATCCAGGCGGGTGGTTCCCGGAGCAGAAACTGACGCTTGAAGAAGCCATCCAGGCTTACACGATGGGTTCGGCCTTTGCGGAGTTTCGTGAAAACGAAAAAGGCTCTATCACGCCGGGCAAATTGGCGGACGTCGTTGTGCTCGATAGCGATTTGTTTTCCGTGGCGCCCGAGAAAATTAAAGATGCGGCGGTGCGCTACACGATTGTGGGCGGGAAAGTCGTCTACGAGGCGGGAAAGAACTAGCTATTCTTGCCGACCATTAAGCTGTATTAGAGATTTCCTTCTGGTGCAAGGTATCCGTCCTATGTAAATCTTCCTGGGTTTCGCGCCGGCGAATCAGTCGAAACGCATCGCCTTCCACCAGCACTTCCGCCGGCCGACAGCGTGCGTTGTAGTTCGACGCGAGCGCCATTCCATAAGCGCCGGCGCCCCAGATCGCCAGCAGGTCCCCAGCACGAACTTCGCCGAGTGGCCAATCGTGGAGAAAACAATCTCCTGTCTCGCACACCGGACCAACGATGTCGGCGCGCTGCCGGTTAGCGCGCCATTCGTTTCCGTTACGGGTTACTTTTGTGATTGGATGAATCGCGCCATAGAGTGACGGCCGCATCAGATCGTTCATGGCGCCGTCGACAATTACAAACCTCTTGCCACGATTGGTCTTGGTATACAGAACGCGCGTCAACAGCACGGCGGCTTGGGCAATAATCGAGCGCCCTGGCTCGAGCAGAATTTCCACATCCGTCCCGCGCACCAATTCCTTGATGAGCTTTGCGTATTCGGTTCGCCTCGGAGGTTTTTGATTGGAGTAGCGAACTCCCAACCCGCCACCGACGTCGAGAAAGCGCAGCAAAATGCCCTGAGACCTCAATTCTCCGACATAATTCACCAAACGCTTCACCGCGCGGCGAAAAGGATCGAGCGAAGTGATCTGCGAACCAATGTGGGCACTCAGCCCTTCCCAGCGAACCCATTTCGAATCGCGATGTGCCAGATAGAGACGCTTCGCTTCCTTCCAGTCCAGCCCAAACTTGTGTTCGTGCCTTCCCGTTGCAATATGGGGATGTCCACCCGCCAGAACGTCGGGATTGACGCGAATGGCGGCGGCGGGCGGCTTTCCCTCTTTTTTAACGATCTGCTCGGCTTCTTCGAGGAGAATCTTCAACTCCGGTTCGGATTCGACATTAAAAAGCAGAATCCCTGGAGCGGCGTCATACGCCGCGACGTGGTAGTTCAGCGCTTCGCGAATTTCCTCGCGGCTCTTTCCTACGCCTGAAAACACAATGCGATCGCCAGGCACGCCGATGTGTTGCAAGAGGCGCAACTCGCCTCCAGAAACGATGTCGAATCCACTGCCCAGTTTCGCGAGCTGCTGCAAAATCGAGAGGTTACCGTTGGACTTCACGGCAAAGCATATCGTGTGCCGAACTCCATTCAGGCCGCCCTGAAATTCGCGGTACGCATCCTCAATGGCGGCACTGCTGTACGAATAGGCAGGCGTCCCAAACTCATTGGCAACCGTTTCCAGTGCCACTCCTTCGCAGAACACTTGCTCGCCGGATTGCGCGGAAGGAGCTTGCTTCCAGGCAAAATGGGGGGTGAACGCAACCGGATCGACAAATGTCAATTTACGGAGGGGCGCAGAGAACGAATGGCTCATCGGACTTTCATCACCACCAGTGTGCGATCATCGAACAGCGGCGCGCTCTGCGAAAACCAGTCCACTTCGTCCAAAATCCTGTCAGCCAGTTCCGCCGCGGTCTGGTCGTGGTGTTTTTCAATCAACTCGCGCAGCCGGGTGGTGCCAAAGAACTGGCCTTCACTGTTGGTGGTTTCCGCGATGCCATCGGAGTGGAACACCAAGATATTTCCTGGCTCCAACGTCACTCCCCATTCGTCGTAGGTGACGTTTTCATAGATTCCCAGCGGAAATCCGGTCAGTTCAATCTTGCCGCAGCGATTATCTTTGTAGAGTAGCGGCTGCGACTGGCCCGCGTTGGCCACCCGCAACTTTTGGCGGCCCTTTTGCCAGGTTGCAAAACACGCGGTCATGAAACGCCCTTCGATGCGCCGCTCGCCTACGAGCTGGTTCATTTGTTTAAGCATCTCGGCAGGTTGAAGCTTCTGCGGCGCCAGGCTGCGCATGATTCCAATCGCTACGGCACCGTACAGTGCCGCCGCGGTTCCCTTTCCGCTCACATCTCCTAAAGCGATGCCAAGTTGCTGCGGGCCATATCGCAGGAAATCGTACAGGTCGCCACACACCTCGCGGGCGGACAAATACCTCGCAGCGATATCCACGCCGTAATCTTCGGTTGGAACCGGTCTGAGCAGCGCGCCCTGAATCCTCTTTGCAGCGTGCAGATCCCGCTCCAGCCGCGCCTCTTCCTTCGCCAGCTGCTCATAAAGCCGCGCGTTCTCCAGCGAGACAGCCAGATTCGCGGCTAGAATCGAAAGCGTCTGCACATGATCCTGGGTGAAGTAATTTGGGATCGGACTTTCCAAGTCCAGCACGCCAATGACTTTTCCCTTGTGCATCATGGGAATTGCCAATTCGGACCGTGTCTCGGGATTGACCATGATGTAGCGAGGGTCCACGGTGACATCCGACACAAGCACGGGCTCTTTCAGCGTCGCTGCTGCGCCAACGATGCCTTCGCTCGCCGACGCGCGCAGCCTTCCCTGCACACTCTGACCGTGTTTCACATCCACGCGATGGCGGAAAGCATTTTGCTCCTCGTCATAGAGCATGATGCTCAAAATTTGATAATCAATCACGCGCTTGGTCTGCTCCGCCGCACGCCGGAGCAGTTCTTCGACATCCAAGATCGCGCTGGTTTCACGGCCCACTTCGCTTAGCAACAAAAGGGTATCTGCCTGCGCCTTCACTTGTTCAAAAAGACGCGCATTTTCGATGGCGATCGCCAGCCGGCTGCCCAGCAGTGTCAGGATATTCTGCTGGTCGCGCGTGAAGTAATCGAGATGCCGACTCTGGATATCCAAAACTCCCACGACTTTTCCCCGGACCATTAAGGGCACAGCGAGTTCGGAGCGCACGCTCTCAATGGCGTTGATGTAGCGCGGATCTTTGGAGGTATCGCTGACGCGCACGGAATGACCGGTGGCTGCGGCCGTTCCAGTGATTCCCTGCCCCATAGGAACCCGTAAATTCTCCGCCAACTCCCGCGGATAGCCGATGGCAAAACGGTGCCGAAGATAGCTGCCGGTGCCCTCGATCATCAGCACGCCGAAAATTTCATAGTCAATGTGCCGCTTGATGAGCGCGGCCGCGCGCGCAAGAACCTCATCCAAATCCAGCGAAGCATTCACTTCCTCGCCAATCTCGGCAAGAGTAGCTAACACTTCTGTGGAGATTTCCGGCCCGCCATTCAGTGCGGCCGTAACAATGTGTTCATCGGTTGGATTCATGGACTAACAAGTAGTATAGCAGGCGGTCGAAGCAGGACTTCTTCGCGTGACTCGCGAACCACCATATAGTTCATCGGTCCTTATTGGCCTGCTCGAAACCGTGGCAAATTCTAGTAGGAGGAGATTTACAGGTCTGTCCCTATTTCGTACTCTCCTTCTTTGCACCACTTCCCAGCTTCAGAACCCCTACGTAGGGCAGGTTGCGGTAGCGCTCGGCGTAGTCCAGGCCGTATCCCACCACAAAGGCGTTGGGGATGGTAAAGCCCACGTAATCCGCGCGCACCGGGGCGACGCGGCGGCCTATCTTGTCCAGCAACACTGCCACTCGGAGGTGCTTGGGTTTGCGCTGCCGGAAAAGCCCCAGCAGATACTGCAGCGTCAAGCCTGTGTCCAGAATGTCCTCCACCACAATCACCGTCCGTCCCTCGATGTTCGAATCCAGGTCTCGAGTCAGCCGCACTTGCCCGGAAGAATGCGCATTCTGCCCGTAGCTCGCTACCGCAATGAAATCAAATGAAACTTCTCCGGGAATGCTCCGAGCGAGGTCGGTCAGGAAGAAAACGCCACCTTTCAGAACACTGACCAGGTGCAGCCGTTCGCCGGGAAAATCTCTACGAATCTCTTTCGCCAGCGTCCGGATGCGTCGATGAATGCGGCCAGCCGTAATCAGTACTCGAACCCTGTCTTTGTGTCCGTGCCTGATTTTTTGGATCGCAGCTTTCTGGTCTGCCATGCTTTTCCCCTGCTTGGCGAACCGAGACTCTACCCCACGCATGTCTGCAAGGCAATGCTCAATCTGTCACTCCGCTGTCGCTAAACATTCATCAGCCTGCAAAATTCTGCGGCTAGCCTTTGCTTCTGTGTGCCAGAGTGGCACTTCGGGTACGCGCGTCCATAAAGTTGGAAATCTTTGGACCACAGATCTTTCCACAGCCCGTGGCTTTATCTTCACCTCACTTTTGTGATAGAAGATAAACACCTACAGAGTCGTTTTTATGAAGTCGACGGCCGGTGCATGTGGTCATCAGCTTTGACCCAAACGGAAGGCGCCACCTTACCCCGGTAAAGCCCTGAGCTGCGCACAGTTGCGCAATATGCCGAACGAGTTCTCCAGGAGGAATGTTCATGAAAAAGAATGAGACCGGACACTCCATCATCAAGGCCTGCTACTTGAAGGCCTGCTACTTGTCCTTCGCGGTGATGATGGCACTTTTCTTGTTTGCTTCAGGTTCGTTTGCCCAGTCCACTACGGATGGCGCCATCGGCGGCGTGGTGACAGATCCCTCCGGTGCAATCGTTCCCGGCGCCAATGTGACTGCACGCAATCTCGGAACGGGAGCTACAGGCACAGCCACGACCGATGGCAACGGACGATACCTCGTCACTCATTTGCAGCCAGGCACTTATTCTGTGGAGGTTTCCGCAAGAGGTTTTGCTGCCTACAAAGCAACCAGTATCATTGTCGAGGTCGGGCGCGCCACTCCTGTAGATGTCGCGCTTGGCGTTCAGGCCCAAGTCGAGACAATCGTCGCCACGGCAGAGGCGCCTGTTATCGTCACGGATCGGGCCGATTTCTCCACTAACATTAACCAGACAACGATAGAGAACCTGCCAATCAATGGCCGCCGGTGGTCCTTCTTCGCTCTAAGCACTCCGGGCGCAACGCCGGACGGAGGCTTTGGGCTTGTGAGTTTCCGCGGAATTTCCGGGCTCCTCAACAACAACACTGTGGATGGCGCCGACAACAACCAGGCCTTCTTCAGCGAGGAGCGCGGTCGAACTCGGATCAGCTACTCCAGTAGCGAGGCTTCCATCCAGGAGTTTCAAATCAACACTTCCAACTACTCCGCCGAGTATGGCCGAGCCGCCGGTGGCGTCGTGAACGCCGTTACCAAGAGCGGCACAAATAAAATTCACGGCAACGCGTTTTGGTACTTGCGCAGCAGCGACTGGGGTGCCATTAATCCTTTTCAAAAACATCGCGTCAACGGTGTTCTTGTACCTTTTCTTCCCGAGGACAAGCGACACCAATTCGGCGGCGGCATCGGTGGGTCGATTATCAAGGACAAGATATTCTGGTTCTTCAGCGCCGACCAGCAACTCCGGCCATTCCCAGCCGTAGCCAACTCGGGAACCCCCGGCGCCATCTTTGCGCCACTTAGCGCAGCGGAAACCACTACACTAACAAATCGCGGCGTTTTGCCTGCACATGCGGTTGACGTGAACAACGCCCTAGCTTTACAGACAAACCTGACGGGCACCGTTGCCCGCAGAGGTGACCAACTCATTCTCCTCCCGAAGATCGATTGGAATATCACTTCCAAACATCATGCCTCGTTTACTTACAATCGTCTTCGCTGGCATTCGCCCGAGGGCATCCAGACCGCTGCGGTCGTGAACCGGGGAATCGAGAGCTTCGGCAACGACGATGTAAAGGATGATTGGGGTATCGTTCGTTTGATCTCCACGATCAGCCCGAGCATCACCAATGAATTACGCTACCAATACGGCCGCGACTTTGAGTTCGAGAATGGACAACCGCCTCTGTCGGGCGAACCAGTTTCAGCGTTTGGGTTTTCACCGCAGATTACTATCAACGGAGTCGGTAACTGGGTTTTCGGCATGCCGAACTTCCTGAACCGCCCGGCCTTCCCAGACGAACGCCGCAACCAGATTGCGGATACCATAGCCTGGACCCACAACACACATCTATTTAAGTTCGGGTTTGACGTCAATCACGTCCATGACAACGAGATCAATCTCTTTTCGGGATTCGGGGCGTATCTCTACGGTGGCTCAACCCTTGACAGGTTCACCAGCACCCCGCGCGCGGACTGGATCAGCGATTACGTTACCAGTGTCACGACCGGAAATCCGCTGTTCTGCAGCACGTCCGTCGGCGCGCCGATCCCGTGCTACACGAACTTTACTCAGGGGCTAGGCACACCTGGTTTCAATTTCAACACAAATGATCTGGCTTTCTTTGCGCAGGACGACTGGCGCATTCGCCCACGCTTAACCCTCAACCTCGGACTGCGCTGGGATACAGAGATTCTGCCGTCCCCTCAGATCCCCAACTCATCGTTCCCGCTGACCAATTCCTTCCCAAGCGATCGGCATGATTTTGGCCCGCGCGTCGGTGCCGCATGGGACATCTTTGGTAACAGCAAGACTATTCTCCGTGGCGGCTACGGCATCTATTACGGTCGCATCATCAACTCCACAATTTTTAACGCCATCGCGAACACCGGATTGTCATCTGGCCAGAACACCACCACTATCAACCCGTCCGCGACTTCACCCTTGTATCCCAACGTGCTGTCTACGGGCACGGTACCCCCAGGACTAAACATCATTCAGTTTGCGCCCAATTCCCGGCTCCCAATCGTTCATGAATACGATCTCGAGGTCGAGCGTGAGATCGCCAAGAATACCGCCGTGTCCATCTCCTATATCGGCAGCCTTGGCCGTCGCCTCCCCCGTTTTGTGGACACCAACCTGGCTGCTCCCACGTTGACTACGACTTATACGGTGGTTGGCGGGTCATTCGACGGACAAAAGGTCACCGTCCCGTTCTTCGGAGTGGCCAACACTCTAACTGGCACAAGGCGCCCGAATAACACAGTTCAGGCGGTCACCGACATCTCCTATTCCGTCAACTCCAATTACAATGCGCTTGTGGTTGCTTTGAATCGCCGCTTGTATCAGAGCATTCAGATTCAATCTTCCTTCACCTGGTCACGGGCGAATGATTTCGGCCAGGCCTCTCAGACTTTCACGGCCACCAACAATGTGTTGAACCCCTTCAATCTTCGGGACGAATACAGCCGCTCGAATTTCGATATTCGCGACCGCTTTACCTTCGGTGCTATTTGGAGCCCGAACTACTATCGCGGTGGGAGTCATTGGCTGGGTTACTTGGCGAACGGCTTCTCAATTTCTCCGCTCATCGTTGCTTCGTCGGGCGCTCCTTTTACACCGACAGCCTCGGGCAGTGCCCCTTCGCAAACTATAAACGGTGTGACCTACGTCGCCCCGCAAGGTGCCACTGGCAACTCACTTGACGACGGCGGCACGACTCGCGTGCCGTTCCTTGGAGGCAACTCGTTCCAGATGCCACGCACAGTTAACGTCGACCTGCGCATCGCGAAAGAGTTCAAGATCTGGGAATCCTGGAAGCTCACGCTCAGCGGAGACGCCTTTAACCTCTTTAATCATGTGAACGTCACTAGCGTCAGCGCGCAGATGTTCTCGATTGGTACAAGCAACAGCAGTAACGTTCGCGGGGTTCCTTGCAGTGCGAGCGCGCCCTGCCTAGTGTTTCAGGATCCCGCAGTAACTGGGAGCGCGTCGACGAGTCCGTTCCAGATTGCAACGCAGTCCAGCAACTCTCTGATCGCGCAGCGCCAGATTCAAATTGGTGCTAAGATCACTTTCTAGTACTTCCGCATTTTTCCATCGCTGCGGGTTCCCTCCGGTCTTAGGAGGGTTTCCCGCCGCGACAGAGTTTTGCTTAAGCTCAACAGACTTGCGAGTGCGATTCCCAAGGAAGCTGATCTTTGCGGCGTGTGGCCTCGCCGCGTTCCTGCTTATCTCTTTTGGTCCGGTGCTAGTCATCGCGTGGTCGCGTCTGCGATACGGGAAATCCATAACGCATGGTGGAAGATCCGTGAGCTTGCCTTTGCGGTGGTATGGCCATGTCGAAGGGGACAACATTATCCTGTCAAAGCTTTCCGCGACTGTTTTCGCAAAGGGTCCTTCGAGTGCATTGGTCATGTTTTGGCCAGTCAAGAATCCGCCCAAAAATGCCGGAGAGAAGGATTCCGCGTATCAATCGTTTGCTAGCGCCTATTGGACATACCTAGCTGGCGGAGGCGGAGAAACGATAGGCCCTTTTCGAATAGGAACTGGTGAGAAAGAGGCACTCTGCATGAAAACGTCTGTGATTAAGGACAAATGGGTCGCTGTTTCCTGCCTTGCGTTCCGTGGGACCTGGAATGCCACTTTTTACGGAGAGCCTAAAGAAGTCGATTTGTTCTACCAGATCATCCAGGATTCGAAGTAGGTTGCCCTCTTTGGGTCCTCTTCCCTCTCGGCTATACTCTCCGGCCCGGGGGACTATTGCTCGAAACTGCTAAAAATCTATTGCTCATCCTGAGCGCACTTTTTCCCATCGTGAATCCGCTTGGCGGCAGCCCCGTTTTTCTGGCGCTCACCAGCGAATACCCTGGCGCGGCGCGCCGCGCCCTCGCGCGCCAGGTAGCCTTGAACAGCTTTATCTTGCTCATTGCCTCGTTCATGGTGGGAACGCACATCCTGAACTTCTTCGGTATTTCGATACCTGTGGTGCAGGTCGGCGGCGGTCTCGTGGTCATTGCCAACGGCTGGGCCATGCTGAATCAAAAGCCGGCACCGGACCGGGGCCGCGAGGTTCAGAGAAAGGTGGATCAGCAGGATATCTTCCGGAATGCGTTTTATCCCTTAACAATGCCTCTCACTGTGGGCCCCGGTTCGATCTCCGTGGCCATCACGCTCGGCGCTAACCTCCCGCACCACCTGGGACCTAACCTGCTCGCCATCCTCGCAACTGTAATTGGCTCCGCAGTGGTCGCAGCCAGCATTTATTTGTGTTACGGCTTTGCTGACCGCCTCGCCGCCGCAGTTGGGGAAAGCGGAATGAGCATCATTCTGCGGCTCTCCTCGTTTCTACTGCTTTGCATTGGGGTGCAGATTATGTGGAATGGCGTCAGCGCGCTCATGCATTCTTTTGCGTCCGCAGTACACTGATTCCCGCGCTCCGTTTTCTGCACCTCCGAATCGCCGGTGCATAATTTGACTTGATCGCAGAGTCTTACGTTGCGGTCAGGCTGGCACACCAGATAGACTTCTATGGGCGGATTTTTCAGAGAGTTTGGGTGTGACTTTGCGCGAAAGCACCGCGCAGCACGGAGGGGTGCCGAGCATTGTGCGGGATTGCCGGGTTTACCACTAAAAACTGGAGCGCGCCGCCGGAGAGAATTCGGCAGGCCACCGCCACGCTGATCCACCGCGGGCCTGACCAACAGGGCGTGTTCCAATCAAACCTCTTTTCGCTGGGTGCAACGCGCCTGAAAATCATCGATCTGGATCATGGCAATCAGCCCATCGTCAGCGAAAAGGGCGATAGCGGAATTGTCTTCAACGGGGAAATCTACAATCACCTCGAGTTGCGCGCCGAACTGGAAAACCTGGGACATCGCTTCGGATCGCATTCCGATACCGAAACCGTGCTGCGTGCCTTTTTGCAATGGGACAAAGAGTGTTTTGCGAAGCTGCGGGGAATGTTCGCGGTCGCGTTGTGGAGCAAATCTAGAAAGCGCATCGTCCTAGCCCGAGACCGCATGGGGATTAAGCCGCTCTACATTGCGCGGCAGGATGAAGAACTGTTTTTTGCATCGGAACTGAAAGCACTTTTCATCCATCCCGAGATTGACCGCCGGCTGAGTCTCGCAGGCCTCGATTGCTATCTCGCGTTGAACTATATCCCCTCGCCCTGGACGCTGGTGGACGGCATCGAAAAGCTCGCGCCAGGCGGTTGGTTGGAGTGGCAGGACGGCGAGGTTTCTACCGGCTCCTATTGGACCTTACCCTTCGGCGTTTCGAATACGTACACCCTCGAATCTGCGAAAGAAGAGCTCGGTGCTCTGCTGCAAGACGCCGTTCGCGAGCACTTGATTTCCGACGTTCCCTTGGGCGTGTGGCTCAGCGGCGGCATCGATTCAACAACGATTCTTCATTACGCCGCGAAAGCTTCGAGCTCCCAGCTAAAGACATTTTCCATCTCATTTCGCGGCCGCAGCTTCGACGAGACGCAATACATTCATCGCGCCGTAAAGCAGTACGAAACGGACCATACCGAACTGGACCTGACTCCCGCCGAAGATTTACTCGGGGCGATTGAAGAATTCGCCTACTACTCGGACGAGCCTAGCGCGGACGCGGGAGCACTTCCCGTGTGGTTTCTGTCCAAACTCTGCAAGACAAAGACAACGGTAGCTCTGAGCGGAGAGGGCGCCGACGAGCTCTTCGGCGGATATCTGACGTACCGCGCGAACCGTCTCGCGGACAGGGTACGCATCTTGCCGCCTTCTGTGGTACGAACCGCTCTGCGGGCGGTTCATTACTGGCCTGTCTCGGACGACAAAATCAGTCTCGAGTACAAAGTAAAGCGTTTCCTCGAAGGCGCGCTGATGTCGCCCGCGCGCGGACATGTCTATTGGAACGGCACTTTTTCCGACGAGGAGAAGAGGGCTCTTGTCCATCAGCCGCTGCCGCCTTCCTTGAAGCGACTCCTGACAGAATTAGACGGGCTGCCCCCAACTACCGATGATCTTGCGCCATATCTCTGGCTCGACCAGAAATACTACCTCGCGGATGACATCCTGACGAAAAGCGACCGCATGAGCATGGCTCACGCCGTCGAAGTGCGGCCGCCATTTCTGGATCATCGCATCGTCGAGTTCGCCGCCAAGCTGCCTGCTTCCTTGAAAATTCGCGGCGCTCAGCAAAAGGTAATTCTCAAGGAATTAATGAAGAAAAAGTTGCCGCCGGCAATCCTTCACCGGCCGAAAATCGGCTTCGACATTCCAGCGCAGGAATGGCTGCGCGGCCCGCTACTCCCGCTCTTGACCGATGCATTGCATTACGGCGCCAGCGAATACGGCGATGTTTTCCGGCAGGAAATCATCGACAAATTCCTGCAGCTCCACCTGGAGCGGAAAGCCAATCTCGGGTACCACCTGTGGGGGTTATTGATCCTCTTTCTATGGATGAAAAAATGGCGAATCCAGGCGGCGTTCTCGGAGCCGCCGAAGGTTTTATTACAAGTCAAAGCTGGCGCGTCTACCTGACGGTTCTGCTGGTTGCCGGAATCATTTATCTGGGTTGCGTCGTTTCTCCACCATCTTTGATGGATGATGTGGACGCGATTCAGGCCCAGATCGCGCGCAACATGTTAGCTTCGGGCGATTGGGTCACGGCGAGGCTAGATCACGTCCCTTACCTCGAAAAAGCGCCGCTGATCTATTGGGTCATCGCTGTTTTCTTCAAAATCTTTGGCGTCCACGACTGGGTGGCGCGCATCCCCATTGCGCTTTCCGTGATGGCCCTGGCGTGGCTCACCGCCGCTTTTGGGACGTGGGCGTTTGGCAGGCGCGCAGGACTTTACGCGGGCTTGTGTATGGCCACATGCGTCGGATTGTTTCTATTTACACGCATTTTGATTCCGGACGTCATGCTGACATTTACCATCGCTCTGGCCATGTGGGCTTTCTTGCGTGCGCTGGATGAAGAAGAAGCGCATCCGAGATTCTGGGCGTTTTTGCTGGCGGCGAGTCTGGGCGTCGGATTGCTGCTCAAAAGCTTGGTGGCACTTGCGTTTCCTATTGCCACCGCTTTGATCTATCTGCTTCTGACCGAGCAGTTTCTTCTTCGGCGCGCGTGGCAGCGTCTCCGGCCATTGAGCGGCTTTTTCATTATCTTGGTTATCGCTGCGCCGTGGCATATTCTGGCCACATTGCGAAATCCGCCGTATTTTTCCTTTGCCCTCCACGGTGGGCCGGGCCAATACCACGGTTTTCTCTGGTTTTATTTCATCAACGAACAGGTCTTGCGCTTTTTGAACCTGCGTTACCCGCGCGATTACAACACCGTTCCGCGCTTGTGGTTCTGGCTGCTTCACTTCGCCTGGTTGTTCCCCTGGAGCGTGTACTTCCCTGCGCTGGTCAAGCTCTCGTATAAACCTCTTGACCGGGCGGGGCGAACTCGCTTGCTCGCGCTGTGCTGGACAGGATTCATCTTGGTCTTTTTCACTTTCTCCACAACGCAAGAATATTATTCGATGCCGTGTTATCCGGCCCTGGCGCTGCTGCTCGGCTCCGCAATGGCGACGGGCGGGGATTGGATCCGCCGCGGAACGCGCGTTCTTTGGGTCACCGTCTCTCTCGCTTTGGTCACACTCGTCGGAATCTTTATCGCCGTCCGACATCTGCCCACGCCCGGCGACATATCACAAGCGCTCAGCCACCACCCCAGCGCTTACACGCTGTCGCTCGGACACATGCTGGACCTAACCTTCGATTCTTTTGCCTACCTGCGGATACCAATGGTCGTGGCTTCGCTGGCGCTTCTTGTAGGAGCGATAGGCACGTTTCGCTGGGCGCGGCAGCGCGCGTTCTTAGCCACCACCGTGATGATGGTCATCTTTTTTCACGCGGCGCGTCTGGCGCTTGTCGTATTCGACCCTTTCTTGGGATCCCGGCCGCTCGCCCAAGCCATCCTGCAGGCACCGGAAGGAACGCTGATCAATAACCGCAATTACTACGAGTTTTCCTCCATCACGTTCTACACCAACCGCGAGGCGCTGATTTTGAACGGCCGCTATTTCAATCTAGAATACGGGGCCAACGCGCCAGGCGCGCCGAATGTATTTGTCGAGGATGTACAGTTCAAGCAGCTGTGGCTCGAACCTCAACGCTACTATTTGCTGGCTTATGCTAAGGCGCTCGGGGATTTTGAAAAACTGCTGGGGCAAGACCGGTTAACCGTTGTGGCTTCTAGTGGCGGCAAAATGGTGCTCACGAATCATCCGCCGGTAACAACGGGGCTGGCCGCCCGTTCACCGTAGGTCCGCCCATTCACGGTAGGTCCGCCCATTAGGCAGGGCAGGTTCAGTGCAGCTTGCACTTTTTGTGCGCACGCTGCAAAAAGCTGCTTGCAAAGGTTGCAGTATACAGGTAAAAAAAGAAGTCCTGGTCGAAGTGGCGTATTCCCGCGTTTTTTGTTTTTTTTTGTGCTGGGTGCCAAGCAAATTGGTGGGGAGCTCCCAGCGCCTATAGCCGTAGACATTAGAATGATAAGTAACCTCGAAGGAGGATTCATGAAGATTGCCGTGCTCGGTGGGGACGGCTATTGCGGTTGGGCGACAGCACTATACCTTTCGCAAAAAGGTCACGCGGTTGCCATCGTGGACAATTATGTGCGGCGCCTGTGGGATCACGAACTCGGCGCGCAAACGCTGACGCCCATTCGTCCGCTGACAGACCGCCTGCGCATCTGGCAAAACCTTACGGGCAAGACCATCGAGATGTTTGTTGGCGACGTCACAGATTACGATTTTCTTTCTTCCGCGTTTAAGTCCTTCGAACCGGAGGCCATCGTCCATTTTGCGGAGCAGCGCTCGGCGCCCTACTCCATGATCGATCGCAAACACGCGGTGTTCACGCAGGTAAACAACGTCGTTGGCACGCTGAACGTGCTCTTTGCCATCCGCGAATTCCTGCCTGATTGCCACCTCATCAAGCTGGGCACCATGGGCGAATACGGCACTCCCAACATCGACATCGAAGAGGGCTACATTACCGTCGAGCACAACGGCCGAAGGGACACAGTTCCCTTCCCGAAGCAACCCGGGTCCTTCTATCACCTCTCGAAGGTGCATGACAGCCACAACATTATGTTCACCTGCAAGATTTGGGGCATTCGCGCTACTGATCTGAATCAAGGTGTGGTTTACGGAACGATGACGGACGAAAGTGCCCTCGACGAAGCGCTGATCAACCGCTTCGATTACGACGACGTTTTCGGGACGGTGCTAAACCGTTTCTGCGTGCAAGCCGCGATCGGACAGCCGCTCACGGTCTATGGAAGGGGTGGGCAGACCCGCGGCTTTCTGGACATTCGCGATACGGTTCGCTGCATTGAAATCGCCTGTCACAACCCCGCAGCGCGGGGCGAATGCCGCGTCTACAACCAATTCACCGAGCAATTCTCCATCATGGACCTGGCACGCCTGGTGGAGGCTGCTGCGAAGAAGATGGGCGTAACCTTGGAAGTCGATCACATCCCCGATCCCCGCGTCGAGGCCGAGCAACATTACTACAACGCAAAGCACTCGAAGCTCATCGATCTGGGCTTAGAGCCGCATTATTTGTCGGATTCCCTGCTCGACTCGTTGATGAACATCGCGCTCAAATACCGCGATCGCGTGGACGCTTCCTTGATGCTCCCGCAAGTCAACTGGCGTGAACCAAAGAACGAACGCCGCCTGCAGATGAGCATGCCGGCGAAAGCATCCAGCGTGGAACCGCGCGCGGAAGCCAAAGCCAAAAAAGCCTGAATCAGGTTACGCGGGACACCGCGCCTTGTACGCATTCAACTGATTCGCCACACACAAAGCAAAATCCAGATCGAACGGAAAGGCAGCGCCGTCCAGCACGGCCTCTACTTTTTCCAGGAAGTCTTGGATGATGCGCTCACTGCCCTTAAGGAGGTCGATCGTGGCGATCCGTTGCCCCCCTCTTTCTAGCCATACTACACGTTCATCCGGACGTTCGTAAGCACAAGTAATCTCGCAAATTTCTGCAGCGGGCACGGCAAATTCATGAATCGCCATGAGATGGCAGCCCAGATTATCGACGGCGGGAATGCCGATGTGATCGGCGCGGCTAAGAAAGAAATGACCTCCAAAACGCATTCCTGTGCCAGGGTAGAGACTCTTCTTCCACTTCTCAACTTCCTGGTGAATCAAGTATTCGAAATGAATGGCAATCAAACGCCCGCGTGCACCAGCCAGAGCTTGCAAGCGCTCCACGTCTGTACTTGAGCCGTACCACGGTTTCTCCACGATGACATGCAGACCTGCCTCCAGCGCCGCCTGAATCATCAGGGACACGTGGTCACCGGGAGTCACGCAAAGCCAGGCAACGTCCGCACGGCTCGCCTTCATCGCTTCACTGAGCCGTGATACATAGCTTCCCGTATTCTCAGAAGGCCACCGACGCGTTTCTTCAATTGCTCTGACCGTTCTTCCCTCCGCGACAAGGATGGGTTGCATCTTCTTCGCCCACTGGCCACGGCCGAGAATGACATACGTCGGCGCTTCAGCCATCGCGTCCAATCCTCTCGCAAACGAGGCGCGCTGCTTTCACGGCACTCACCACTTTTCCTGAAAAAATATAAATCTCTCCCGGCAACCCTTCCTGCACGTAAAGGATACGGCGGTCGTGTTCCGGATTATCCTCAACGACACGAATCGTGAAGCGCGACCCGATATATTTCGCATCTTTCGCGCCCGGCACAGAATCACAGCAATCCTGCCGCATCGCTTCAAAACGCGTGAAGGGGACAGGACGAAATTCCGGCTCATTCAGAATGGCCGCGTACGGTTCCGGAACCGGTTCATCCGGATCCGTCGTGGTCCAGTGATTGGTGTTCTTCGCCGAGCCGAAAAGCGAGCGGCAAGAACTCCCATACGGATCGAATGCTGTAAAGGGCCCATCGACAACAACGAGCGCGACATGTTGCAGGGCAGCAGGCAATTCGATGAGCATTTTCTCCGCCACTTGAAATTTGGCAATTTTGAAAGCCCCCCGGCTGGCGCCCAAGCCGTAGGTGGCCCAAACCACAAAATCGAAGTCCGTTCGCATCGCCGCAGTGAACGCTTTCCGTTCGAACGGAATCCCCAGCGCGCGGATGCGCGCTTCAACGAGTTCCCGCAGCACATCCGGATCGTAGATGTTTTCCTCTACTTCATAGCAGCGATCGATGAAGTCGAAATTCATCCAATCCGGCCGGCAAGGCTTGAGCGGAAGCCCTTGTTCCTTCATCACACGCTCGTACAAATCAGGCGGCGTGCGGGAACCTTGCTTCGGGATTGCGTAATAATGCCGGCTGTTTCGAACAATGGCTGGTTCGTAGGCGCGTATAAATTCGGCACGCGCTTCCAGCGTTTCCTGAATCGTTTCCAAACTGCGGGGATAGTGATAACCCGCATGTACGCGATACTGGTTGATCGCCGACGCAGCGCGCAGGATTCCCAGGGGATCGAACAAGTGCACGACATGACCCTTCTCCGCCAGCCGAATGGCCACGGTCGCGCCGTAGATTCCCGCACCCGCCACTGCAACTTTCGCGCCCATCGTTACCTTGCCGCCAAAGCAGTCTTTGCTCTTCTTTTATCGCGACGAATTCTGCGCCGGACTTGACGCGATAGGCACCAACATGCCGTCACGAATTCGGTAATCCACGCTGCGCCATCGTATGCGCCTTCGGCCAAATGTCAGCAGCCAAATCACGAACGCCGTCGCATCCCAGACGATGATGAGCGGCATTTTCTTCCAAAGCCCGCGTTGTTTCATTCCCCAGACACCCACGAACCAAGTGTTCAACAGCCGAAACAACAAATACACGCCGAAATAGGCGGCTCCGATCCCATCAAAAGGGTGAACAAGGAGCACCGCCAGGCTCCAGGGCAATCCCTGCGTAAACGCGAGCCCGATGTGTCCCCACGGCCGCATATGCCGCATGACCGTCAACCAGCGCAAGCGCTTGATGAACAGATCTTTGAAAGAATCGTAGTCAGGCACAGTCTTAACGGCGTAGGGCAATAATTCCACTTCGTAACCTTGTTGTGCGATGTATCTGCCTACCAACAAATCGTCCGCAGGACGGTTCTCAATGGCTTCATACCCGCCGAAGGCCTTCAAGCACGATTTAGTCGTGACGATGGTCTGGCCGAAGGCAAATTTGATGCCATCCAGTTGCCGCGCCACAAAAATTCCGGGAAAGAAATCGCAAATCATGCCAATAGATTGCAGATGTTGTGTGAAAGTCTTGTCTTCTGTTGAAACGTATAGGCAAGTCACGCCTCGAACCTTCGGATTGCGCAGTGGTGCGACAACCGTCCGCAGGTAATTCGGTTCCACGCGAACGTCGCTATC
Source organism: Candidatus Acidiferrum sp. (assembly GCA_036518275.1). GTDB lineage: Bacteria > Acidobacteriota > Terriglobia > Acidiferrales > UBA7541 > Acidiferrum. The sequence goes on along the minus strand of DATDNK010000125.1, from coordinate 6,552 downwards.
GTTGATAACCAGGACCTCGTGGCGCGCTTCGTTCACCATCCGCACTAGCTTGGCCACCTTGTCGTTGATAGCCTTGCGCCCGGAGCCAAAGAGAATACGAATCTGCCGGTCGGGAAAATCGCGCTTCAGTTTTTCGAGCACCGGCACGGAAGGATCGCTCTCATCGCCGACGCAGAAAATCAGCTCGTAATCCGGGTAGTCCTGGCGGCAGTAGCTGGCCAGATTTTCGTAAGCTTCGGGGTCCAGTCCGCGGAGAGGTTTTAGATTGCTAATGGGCGGCGCGAAACCTGAATCCGGGGACAAACGATCCTCGGCACGCCCAAAAAAACGCCACGTGCTGAACAATACAAGGAGATAATAAATAGAAGGTGTGGCTGCCAGCGTGAGAAAGAGATAACCGCCAGCCTGCGAAATCATCGCACCCCTTGAGCGGACATATTTGGTTTGGCTCTAAAGATTTGTTTCGAAGGAAGAGAATAACAAAAAGCGAACCTTTTCGCTTCTCAGGGCTTTGGCTACACGGGCACATCGGGTAAGATGAAGTAGAAGCAATCCCCAGAAGAGCGAACTTTCGCCGGAGGAGCAAACCTCAAATCGCATGAAGAATTCTTCAGGCTTGCACCTCAAAACCTACCTTTTTCTTCTTTTCATCGTTTTCTTCGCTCCTCTAGGCAACGTGTTGCTCAGCAAAGGGATGAAGGGCGTCGGTTCGGCAAAGGATTGGGGGCCCCAAGGACTTCTTCACATCCTGACTGGGATTCTTGCTTCAGGTTACATTTGGCTCGGCATCGCGTGCTTGCTGGCCTTCTTCGTCGCTTACATGCTGGTGTTGACCTGGGCCGATTACAGTTACGTTCAGCCCGCTTCCTCCGTTTCCTACGCCGTGGTGGCCATTCTTGGTCTCTTGGTGCTTGGCGAAAAAGTGAACCTGTTGCGCTGGTCGGGCATCGCCGTGATTTGCTTCGGCGTCTTCATCGTTGGTCACACTCATCCGCGATCGACGGAGAAAACGTAAACATGCTGGAGCTTGTTTTCCTATTCCTCATCGTTGCCGCCGGAACGGGCGGGGAGCTATGCATCTCCCATGCCATGAAAACCCTGGGCGAGGTCCACGACTTCCGTCCTGCAGCGCTGGCGCAATTCGCTCGCCGTGCTGCTGGCGTCGCGTCGATGTGGGCCGGAATCGGCCTAATGACCTTGGCGTTTTTCTCCTTGCTCGCCATGCTTTCCTTGGAAAACGTAAGTTTCGTAGTGCCGGTGACCGCGCTGAGCTATGCGGCTGGAGCCATCGGAGCGGCCCTGTTCTTGCGGGAAAAGGTCAGCAAGCAGCGGTGGCTTGGTGTGCTCGTCGTTTGCCTTGGGGTGGTGCTTGTCTGGCTCAGCCGGCGGTAACGCCACATCCCTACCTCATTAGCTGGGTTTACGGCTTTGGCTTTGGCTGATCGATTTGCGTGGCATTGCCGATCTTGATTGTCGAGCTAAAGCGCTTATAGTTCGTGTAGTGCACCGCAATGCGCACATGCACGTCTTCCCCGAATTTGAAGTGCAACACGTCGTCCGCACGCGTGTAAGCTGGGAACCAGTAGTGCCCCTCAATATTCTCGCGGTAATTCTCGAAATGCGGAAAGGCGTAATCGTCCTTCTTCCTGATCAACCCTGTGGACGTGCCGGAAGTTTTCACGATCTGAAGATCCTTGTCATCCACCCAGACACGCCCCTTGAAGTACCTCTGGCCCTTTTCCAGTTTCTTCGGTTCGAGGTCAAAAACGTAAGTGTCCAACTCATCCACGTGCTCGCGGCCTATGTATTTTACGTCGTAGTTCGGTAATTCCGCCGTGGTCATGACGAAGGGCCACACTTTCTCGATGTCGTCGAAATCCTCCTTTGTGAAACCAATCCGGGTAATCGTAGACACGGGCGCGTACGTGTCGTGCTCGTAACGCTTGCCTTCGGGCGTAAAAAGGATATCCGTGACCTTCCGGTATTCCCCGTCCGCCTGACCGTCTTCATCAATGGTTTGAAAGAGCACGTCCTGCGTGTACGTAAAATTGTCGCGCTCTTTGCGGAACTCTTCTTCGCGCTGCGTGAATTTCTGAATGATCTCTTCGACCGGCATCGCCGGCGGTTCATTCGTGATATGGGACGTTCGCTCGCGTGCTCCTGCGGACGACTGAGGCGGAGATGCGAGTTCGACTGTGGTGCCGGGAGGTGGCGCTGGCAGCGGCCCTCGCACCTGCGCTGCAAGCGGAAGCACAAAAAGAGCGGCCAGGGTAATTAAAGCCATCCGACTCCCCACGCGGCATGCGTCAATGTCAATTTTTCCAACTGGGCGTCCAAACATCCTCGTTTTCTCCTCACTTACTTCTCTTTCCATTGTACTGTAAGGTTTGATGCACCGCGGCTAGAATGAGCAGCCAGAAAGCATGCGATCGGCGCGTATTGAAGAATGGTCCACTTAAGGTGTCAGGAGACGTGCAGCAATTCAAGTGGGCCTCAATGGCGTTGGCCACGTACACGAGGAGACTGAATATGCAGCCTCGAATAGCACGCCGTGAATTTCTTTCAGGAATAGGCGCAGCGGCCGCAGCTTCCATTTTCCGCCTGGAGACCCACTGGCGTGCGGGCACTGCGGAAGAATCGACGCACCAAAGCTGGGCAGGGGTCAAAAAAGAATTGCAGGAGGCTGGCGCGTTGTAATCCTTGTTCCGCAGCCTGTGTGGCATCGCGCAGCTCGCTGGAAGCCATGGGGCACTCACCGCGTGTGCACAGCTTATGCGGCGTATGTTTCGTAAGGCTGATTCAGTAGAATCGGGATAGCCATGTCGAGCGAATCCACTCGAAGCACGACCTTAGCGCGCAGGGAATTTCTGCAACGTCTGGCAATGGCCCTCGCGGCCATGCCAATAAACCTCCGCGCCGCGGGCCACCGTTTGGCCATCGGCTTTTCGACGCTGGGCTGTCCCTCCTGGAGCTGGCTTAAGATTCTCGACTTCGCCCAGCAGAATGGTTTTGCCGCAGTCGAGCTTCGCGGCCTGCAAGGGACTATGGATCTGCCCTCGCGCCCAGAATTTGCCGACACCCAAATTGAGCAATCCAGAAAAGAAATCGCGAATCACGGCCTGCGCATTTCCTGTGTCAGCAGTTCCGCCAACATGCACGAAACCGGGTCACAGCATGAGAAGGAACTTGCCGATGCGCACCAGTTCATCGACCTGGCCTCTCGGCTTGGCGCCCCCTACGTGCGTGTGTTCGGCAACAAGCTGGTCGGGCCTCGTGCGGCCGCTGTCGAGCACGTCGCGGCTTCGCTTCGTGAATTGGGAAACTATGGGGCGCCTAAAAAAGTGACCGTGCTCCTCGAATCCCATGGCGACTTCACCAATTCCGCCATTCTCCGGGAAATCCTGGAAAAAGCTGCATCCCCGCACGTTTGCCTTCTATGGGATGCACACAACATGTTTGTGGAAGGCAAAGAGGATCCGGCGATCACCATTAAGGAACTGGGAAGGTATATCCGCCACACGCATCTGAAGGATTCCCGCACCGAAAACGGCCAGGACCATTACGTGCTTACAGGGCGCGGCGATGTGCCGGTGAAGCGCCAGGTAGAGCTACTCGCAGCAACTGGGTACACGGGCTACTATTCCTTCGAATGGGAGAAAGTTTGGCATCCAGAAATTGAAGAGCCGGAAGTCGCCATTGCCGATTATGCCCGGGTCGTGACGCAATATCTTCAAGCTGCAGCTGCAACGAAAAAGCATTCTTAACGGTCCCTTAGGGAACTCTTCCTCGAGAGGCAGACCCCATGGCCACAAACACGAGACGTGAATTCCTGAAGCACACAGCAATAGGAGCCGCGGCCCTTGCCGCCTTCGCGCCTCCAACGGTACTGGGCGCCAACGACCGCGTTCGCGTTGGAATGATTGGCGTAGGTGGACGCGGTGAGGAACTGCTGAAAGAGGTTTTGGAGCTGCCAAACGCTCAACTTGTGGCCATTGCTGACGTCTACTCGCGAAGGCGCGATGCCGCCAAGCAGATGGCCCCGGGCATCCAGACATTCGACGATCACCGGCACCTTCTGGACACAAAAGATCTCGATGGCGTCATCGTTGCGAGTCCGCTGCACATACACTCGCGGCATTTTGTGGACACGCTCGCAGCCGGGAAGGATCTCTACGCTGAGAAAACGATGACTTGGTCCATTCCGGAAGCTGAAGAATGCCTGGCCGCAACGAAACAATCTGGCCGGGTGGTGCAAATCGGACTGCAGCACGAGAGCTCCGGATCGCTGGCAGACACGCGCAAATGGATCAAAGATGGCCTCGCCGGCAAGATTACGCAGGTCGAATCCTGGATGAGCCGCAACACGCCGCATGGCGTAGGGCAATGGGTGAGGAAGGTGCCGTCAGATTGCACGGCGCAAAACGTCGACTGGAAAGCGTTCTTGAACGGCCGGCCCGACCACGGCTTTGATCCATACAAATTCATCAATTGGCGCCTGTTCTGGGAATTCTCAGGCGGCAACGTCACGGAAAACATGGTGCACCAGATTGCCTGGATCCAGAGCGCGCTCGATCTGCCCGAGCCCACCGCCGCGTGCATGAGTGGCGGCATCTTCTCAGAAAAAGACGGACGTGAAGTTCCGGACACGATCGTCGTAACGCTGGAATTCCCCCAGGACGTGGTGGTCACCTGGCAGTCGACTTTCAACAACAGCCACTACGGATTGGGCGAACGAATTCTCGGTAGCGACGGCACCATCGAACACATCATGGGTGCCACGGACATGGTGACCGGCAGATCCGGGGAAAGCTTGCGTTACTACCCGGAAAAGGTGAATCGCCGCGATGGCGTTGTGCTCACAGGCGAAACAAAGAACCAAAACCACATGGCCAACTGGATCGATTGCATCCGCAGCCGCAAGACGCCGAATGCGAACGTAGACATTGGGTACCGCTCCGCGATTGCCGCCCACATGGCGAACATCGCTTATCGCCAAAAGCAGCGCGTCACTCTCGAAATGGCCAAAGCTGCGGCGCCATCCATGTGAATTCGACTTGCCAAGCAACGCGGGTCCGAAATGCGGAATTCCGCGCAGAGAATCCCGAGCGGCTTACTGCGTTGGCGGGTAATGCTTCGTCTGCTTCGTTCGGGAATTGAAGACCTCGAAGTTTCCGTCCTCCCACGCTGTCAACTCCAGGTAGTTCCCCGCATCAGGACCGGAGAGGTTGGCGATGAAAGTGTCAGCGGCGTTGTGCGCCGCTCCTCCTACATCGGAAAAGTGAAGTTGCCAAAAGTCCTCGAGTCGCCGCGATTTTTTGACCGCGTCCCAAGAAGAAGGCACCCCGCCCTTCGCGGCACCGTTGTCCATGATAGCCACGCGCGGCGCGATGGCGTTTAGGAACACAGGGCTGTTGCTGGTGAGCGCTCCATGATGCGAGACAATGTAAATGTCTATTGCTCCGAGTTTGTTCTCCGGACACACGAGTTGCATTTCCTTGTCTGCGGTCAGGTCGCCTAAATCCAGGATTCGCAGCTTTCCAAAGGTCAAAAGTACGCCAAGTGAACGCGCATTTTCCGACTGATCCGCTCGATATTGCGTCGTGGCGTCACAGCTTGGATTCTTGCTGCTCGCTCCCGTGAGCGGCATTTCAATTAGGGCTCCATCCGCACTGATCACCCGGGCGTCGATTCTCTGCAGAGAAAGTGTTTCTCCTGGTTTGGGGATCATGCGGTTGTACTTTTCCTTTGACAGCAGCTTTTGATATTCCTCCCAGACTTGTTCCGTCGCAGCCTCTTTGGGTTCCCGGTTTTCTCCATGATCGATGACCGTTCGAATCGGAATTCGTGCCGCAAGCTGCGTGATTCCGCCTGCATGGTCCATGTGGTAATGCGTGAGGAGTACGAAATCCATTTGCTTGATACCAGCCAGCTTCGCGGCCGCCGCGATACGATCCGCATCCCGCCCGTTGTTGTCAGGCCACCCCGTATCGATCAGCAGCGACTCACCTCGCGGAGTCACGAACAAAGTTGCCTGCCCTCCCTCGACATCCACAAAATAAATTTGCAGCGCTTCTCCTTTCTCGGGCCTCGGCGCAGCATGGCCGGCCGAAAATAACGAAAAACCCAGCAGAGTCACAAGGATGCCGTTGCGGAGAACCTTTTGCCCCAGGCGATGCATTCCAGAAGCATGAGGGCCCGTAATGTCTGACCTCGGTATTTCCATAATTCCCTTTCTCAATTCTTTTGCTGGTCTGCCCAGGCTACAGTGGTCTGCGCCAACTCCTTCATTACGTCTACATCCGTTTTCCCTGACTTTTTCAGAACGTGAAATGAGTGGTCAGCCTCGGGGATGATATGCAACGTGGCGCGGTCGCTCAGTTTCTCGCAAACCGGGCGCAGCAACGTCAAATTGGCAAGCGTGTCGCGGGTTCCTTGCAGGAAGAGCATCGGCAGATTTACCCTCGCGAGATGTTCCGCGCGCTTCGTTCCGGGGCGATTCGGCGGGTGCAGAGGAAACCCGAAAAATACCAGTCCTTTCACTGCCTCGAGCAA
>DATDNK010000124.1:0-3202 GCA_036518275.1 Candidatus Acidiferrum sp. | reverse complement strand
GTCAGCGGAGTTCCGGCCTTCACCTCAACGTTCTTTCCATGCTTAATCAACCCTATGGGACCGAACAAAACGGTTAAGGCAACCGCAGTACCCGTCTTGCCTTCTCCTTCGCGTCCTTTTGTTCCTCTCAGACGAACCCGGGTATCTCCTGTCGTCAAATGTTGCAGTTGAATATTCAGCTCTCCAGGCTTTCCCATCATTCCTGCTTTCTTGGCGTTGGAAACAACCGCAACAGCCTTGGAGCCTTGTTTCACGACCACGACCTCTCCGACTTTTATATCGCTGTCAACGCTGAGTTCCACCGTATCGCCCTCGCTGGCGGTTTTCGAGCTGAGGTCCGACGAAAACTTCAGGGATACATCTGTGCCTTCCTTAAGCAGGTACTTGCCAGCATTCGCGTCTGCAGACGCAGCGGCCGGGGTACTTGCGGGAGTCGCTACTGCCGCAGGAGTTGGCGCGCCGGCCGGCGCAGGAGCGGGCGCTTTCTTGGCTGCCTTTGCTTTCAGCATGGCATCCATGATGTTCAAGCTCACGCCGGCATTCTGGAGCTGCGTCATGGCATCCGGAGCCGTGTCGAAATCGCTGTCGCTCGCCTGAATCACCTTGATGATCATGGACTCATTCAGGCCCTGCTTGACCATGTCCACGACGTCCTTATTGGTAAGCGCCTTGTGCTCTTGACCAAGCGCGGCAAGCGCGAAGACCGCGAAAATTAATCCGATGAATATATTTTTCTTTGCATTCATGCGAAGCCTCCAAATGGAAACGGAGCGAGTTGAAACTCGAATACTCCAATCCTGTCGAATGTCCGCGAGGGGCTGTTACCGGTAGAAAACTACATCGCGGGGAGTATAGCTCTGAAGGCCAAGAGGGGCACGCACTTTCTTCGATCTCACGACTCACGTTCAAATCGCAGGGCACAGCCGGATCCCACGCAATTGATTCAGAGTAGGTGTTGCACACTCCGCGTGACCTACGCATTGGTTTTGCTCCAGCAACGGTCAGGCGAATAAACGCGCATAGCGGGGAGTGCTGGAACTGGAATAGTGTACAATCTTGATAAATCATCGGCTTTTTCGATGCGTGTCCTTGCTTGACAGCAAACCATGAAAGTTTGCCCCAATTGCCAGCGCAGTTATCCGACTGGTTTTGCGGTCTGCCCCCAGGACGGCGTACAACTCACAGAGCCCTCGGAATGGTCCCCAGGTTCCGTCATTCGTGGCAAATACCGCATCTTGAGCAAAATCGGCGAAGGTGGCATGGGCTCTGTCTACAAGGCGGTTCATATCCATTTCAATGAGCTCTGCGCACTGAAAGTGATGTCTCCACATCTTCTGAATGACAAGAACCTGGTCAAGCGTTTCGGCCGCGAAGCCATTTTTGCCAGGAAGCTGCGCCACAAGAATGCGGTTCGCGTTGAAGATTTTGATGAGACGGAAGATAATCGCCCCTTCATCGTCATGGAGTATGTGGAAGGCAAAAGCCTCAAGAGCCTGATGCAGTCCGAGGGTCCGCTGCCTGTGCCACGTGTTTGTTCCATCATCAAGCAGGCAGCTGCGGCGCTCGACGCAGCCCACCAGATTGGCCTGGTTCACCGGGATATAAAGCCGGATAACATCATCCTTGTCTCCTCAGATGGGCGGGAAGTCGCCAAGGTGCTGGATTTTGGCATCGCCAAGTTCAATGAAGGACTCAACACCACCTCCGACATGTCACTGACGGGCACCGGGATGCTCATGGGAACGCCACCGTACATGTCTCCGGAGCAAGCCAAGGGCGCCTCGGGCGACAAAATTGACGGACGCTCGGACCTCTATTCTCTTGGCATCGTCATGTACCAGATGCTGACCGGTGAACTACCGCTGAAGGCCGAAACGCCCCTCCATATGTTGTTCGCGCACATCCAGACGCCCCCGACGCCGATCCATAGCGTACGACCGGAATTAACTATTCCGGGACCGATAGCGGCTTTGGTAATGAAGTGCCTTGAAAAACAGCGAGAGCGCCGACCTCAGAGCGGAAGAGCACTGATTGAGGAGTTAGAGCACTGGGAAAGCGGACTGCAGAACACGCTTCCAGCCGTATTCCAGCAAGAGGAAACCGAAACCAGCCCTGGGCGCCAGCAACCGCGCGAAGTCCCGCTGCCTGCCCTAGAAGAAGCGCGAGCAGCAGATGCCGGGTTGCAAGCAAGGGACAGGGCAACTCCTAAGTCTTACCAAGGCGAGCGTAGGGAGCCCGTACGAAGTCCCGTTTCGCCCCGTTCTGTAGAACAGCCTGAGGCGGCGCAGAAGCCCGCCCGCGAAATCGAGGCCAAGGACGAAGCTTCTGCGCGAAGGGATGCACCGCGTTCCGGTCGTACCTGGATTTTCTTCTTCGCTATTCTCTTGGTAGGGGCTTTAGGTGGTGGCGGTTGGTATTTCTATCGATCCGGCAGGCTGACAGATCAGCAAAAACCGGCAAGCGATGGAAATGCAGGCGCCGCCGGCCTGGAGCAGCCGGCCGTTACAGGACCAAACTCGGCTTCCCCTTCCGCGGGTCAAGGCGTGGCACCGAATCCTCCCCCAGCCGCATCTTCCGGGCAGGAGCGTCCGAGTGGCGGACCCGCTAATTCTTCTCGTAACACTCCGCAACTCAGCGAAGCAGAAAAAACCGACCGCTCCAAAAAGGCGAATGCTGCGAGAACTCTTGGCGACCTGTACTACGAAAACGGGAATTACGACGACGCCATCAAGGAATACCAGATGGGTTTGCAAGCGGATCCCAAAAACAAAGCCCTTCGCGACAGGCTCGCGCTTGCAAAACATGCCAAAGCCGTCACCCAAGGTGGCCGGAACTGAATTTTGCAGCATGTTCTCATGCACTCAAGCGTGGGGCCAGCTCCCGTAAGATCGCACCAGGGTTCAAATTGGAAGTTGAGGACCCACCGCCCACTACGCTCGCCCGGGTTACAGAACAATTTGCTTAGCTTCCGGGATGGTATTGGCGCTCGGTGTGGCCCTGAAGCTGGGAACGGTAAAAGTAGACTTCGCGCAAATTTCCCGTGCTGTACCTTTGGGCTTCATCGTCAAAATGCGGCGACGCGGGATGACCGCTCTCGCCACCGGCGGTTACGGCTTTGGCGCGCACTTTATCGCCAAATTCGACCACCGCGACGAAGCTGTTGCCGCTCGTGCCGTACCACTTTTTCGTTCCCGGATACGCC
>DATDNK010000123.1:0-3894 GCA_036518275.1 Candidatus Acidiferrum sp. | reverse complement strand
TTGGCTTCCCGCCGCGGCCGGTGGCTCCACAAAGCCGCCAAAGCCATGTACAAAGCCACCCTCAAGGACTGGGACACCTGGCGCAGCAACTGGGAAAAATCCGCCTGAAATAACCGGTGCCGGTGAGCCACTGAATTGTTCTTCTCTTTCCTGATTCCCGGGCGATGAGAGCACGTAGACCTTCTAGTTTGTCGCCACTCTAAAAATACGAGGGGGCCCCACCCTTTCCCGTCTTTTCTTTTGGAAAGGGTGGGTCTGCTCGTTAGTTTTCGCTCTTTCTATCTCGGTGGCTCCATCGGGAAGCGTTTCAATCTTTTTGGCATATGAGGAAACAATCCCACCCTTGGTCAAAGACAACGGCGCAAGGGTGGGGCGCACCTCGTCTTATCACTTCACGTTGACCTATGACACTGGTATTCTCTCAACTTGTCTCGTCTCCAGGAAGGAAGAAGATCAAACTAAAACGACGGGCCACCCGCCCTATTCCCATTTTCTGACCACTATTGAGCTGCGTTGGAGACAAAGATGAGCCGATTTGTGAAACTTGCCGGACTGTTCGGCCTGTCCATTGCATTGCTCTTGAGCACTACATGGTGGATCCATAACAGCGGCAAGGCCTTGCAGTTTGGCCCAACCACTTCTCGGGGACTGGCGAAGATAACAATGCTGCTTTGGCCGTCGTCAATATTCCTGATGGCTACAGAGAACTCCAGTGTGCTCTTCTCCCTTTTTGTGAGTCTCCTGGCGGTTCTCCTGAATGCACTGCTTTATATGCTTGTGGCCTATGTTGTGGGCAAAGTTTACCATGCACTAGTCTAGGATTTGAGTCGCCGCGTGACCTGCCCCCGGTTCCAGGCACGAAATCATCCAGTTCCGAAAAAATAGCAACCGCGAAAAACCCTGGTACGAACGACCTACAAAGTACTACCTGTCCTATCCGCGCTCCTTACAACGCGCGTGCCGCTGCACCAAGACTGTCCTCCCGTTCAGTAGATTCTTCGCAAAAGTCCGTGTACGTTCCAGAATGACTGGAATGGGAGCCATTCTCGCAACCGTCGCGCTAGCTGTTCCGCTGATGACCTGCTTTCGCGGAACATTTCTTTTTAGAGCTCCTCAGTACGGCTTGGCGTGCACACCCTCCGCGCCGCGCGGGAACCGCCCCCCTTCCTGGAAATCCAATTCTCCTGCCACCCCGATGCGATTCACCGGGGCCACTGAGGTGAGACCATGATGGATACGGAAGCCTTTCGGGAGTTCAAGACCGGTTTGACCTTCCTGCGCGATAGACATGCTGACAAGGCTCTGCCGCACATGCGCCGCGCCGTGGAACTCGAAAAGAATAATCCCTATTACATGTCCTACCTGGGCGTGGTGCTGGCGCGCTCGGAAGGCAAATGGGGCGAAGCGGAGCGGCTCTGTGATTCCGCCGTCCGCATGAAGAGAAATCAGGCTCAGCTGTACTTGAATTTGGCCGAAGTTTACGCCGCCGCAGGACGGCGCGAAGACGCTCGCGAAGCCCTCGAATCCGGACTGAAGTTTGCGCGGCGCGACGTGCGCTTGACCATCGCCATCAACAAGCTCACCCAGCGGCGCGCCCCGGTTTTGAGCTTCCTTTCCCGGAGGCATCCGTTGAACCGCCAGCTTGGCATGCTGCGCCACCGCACTATGCGGCTCCTCGGGCAGGGTTCGTAAAGAGTTCTCTCCACCCCCAAACGCAAGAACGGGCGTCCCAAGCACCTGGGACGCCCTTCTTGCTTCCGGTTCCAATCTCTATGAGGTGCCTGAAGAGCCTCCTAACGTGTCATTCCGAGCGGAGCAGGCCGACCCTTTCTTCCGCGTTCGTTCCTCGAATGCGTCGGCCTGCGCAGTCGAGGAATCTCTCTTCGGCATCGCCCGTTTGGGGACGATGAATTTCTCGTCACTGTCGGCTGTTGGCTGTCAGTTTCCTCAGAATGGTGTGCTGACGCCAAAATTGTAAGAGTGCTGAATGCCCATCTCCATCAGGATCTTGATCCCAATGCCATACATTCCGGTGGGTAGAACGTCCCGGCGAACCACCTCCGCCAGATACTCGCGATTCATGGAGGCGGGATCGTTGGAATAGGGCATGGTCACGAACAGTCGCAATCCTACTTCGTAGCCCGATTCGCTCGACTGAAAATAGACGCCCGACCGCGAGACGCTCACCGACCCGCGCAAGTCTTCAAAGTGCGGTTTCTTAGGGTCGGAGGGGCGAATGCGCATCAGCTGCGTAATTCGGCAGCGGCGGTTGCCGCGGCGTTCGCTTTGCGCTGGCGCTGCCTTGGACGGTGCCTCGCTTGAGGGTTTCTTAGTCATCAGTTCACGTACTGCTTCGTTGTGAGTCGCCATGGGAGGCCGACTTTCCGGACGGATACTGCCTGCCTATCCAGGAACAGTCTATTTCACCGGCGACCACTAAACCTATAGCGAAAACGTACCCGTAAGAACGTAGGGCCTGAGCCCGAAAATAGTAGTACGGGAGTACTAGAAAAGGAAGCCTGAGTGTGAGGAAGTTTAGGACCAAATGGAGAACGCAGAAGAAAAGAACGAAGGCAGTCCCAAATTGGAGTGCCGGAAGTGAAGGGAGGCCCAAAAGGAAACGCACAGCGGATTGCGAGCATCTCTTGAAGATGGATAAGCACTTTCTCAGTAACGAGTTACAGGCAACTAACAGAAGGTAGATCGAGCCCATCGGCGGTTGCGAAATTGCACTGCACTAATTAAAGCAAAGCATTTCCCCAGCCAAGCAGCGCCAAAGGCCAAGTTGGAAAAAAGTTCGGGCAACGGAAAGGATTCCGTCATGGGCACGGCTACTCGACCGACCTTGCAAGTCAATGAGCACACGCGGAAGCAAATCAGCTCCAACGGCGGACGGCATCTGAGCGAAAGAACCAATGGCAATGGCTTCCACGGAATCCCCGCGCTACAAAGACAGTTGAGGCCGCGCGTTTTTGTTGCTACCGAGAACCGGCTGCTGCGCGAGGCGCTCTCCCGCATGCTGACCAAGGCTGGCGACATCGAGGTCATAACTGAAGAGACCGCGGAGCCGGTGCAAGACTTGGCTCAAAAGCCGCTGCAAAGCTTCTCCCAAGAAGAGGCTTTGCGTCTGCCCGCGGGACCGCTGGCACCTCTCACAATACCCTTTCTGGTCGCAAGAGATGAGGCGGAGATTGTCCTCCTTTCCTCGAAGGGAAACCTGGACCAGGACTTGGCGGCGATTCGCAAGATACGGTCCGCAGCGCCCGAGGCGCTGATTCTGCTGATCGACGTGTCCGGAGACGAAGCGACCTTCCTGCAATGCATCCGCGCGGGCGTTCGCGGATACCTTCCAAGCGAAGCGTCCGCTAAAGACGTGGTGGAAGCCGTGCGCGCCATCCACGCGGGAAAAGCCGTTTGTCCGGGCACGCTTTGCGCCGCCCTGTTTCGCTATTTGGAACGCGAAGCCACTTGCTTCCCTTCGGCGAGCGTGCACCAGCGCTTGGGGCTGACTCGGCGCGAGCAACAATTGATCCCGCTGGTGGCCGAGGGCCTCACTAATCAGGAAATCGCTAACCACTTTTGCCTTTCCGAGCAAACGGTGAAAAATCACCTGTATCGCATGAAACAAAAAATTGGCGCGGACGATCGCCTCAGCATCGTCCAGGTCTGCCGCACCCAAGGCTTCATGGTTTAGTGGAGTCCTGGCCGGCGGTTTATTCTCCCCCCTGCGAAGCTAGGTCGGCTCCACAACGGTCAATCCCCTGATCGCATGAAAGTGCCTCTTGTTGAAGGTAGCCACTTGGCTTCCGCGCAGCAGCGCCGTAGCTCCGACAATCAGGTCGTAGAACCCAATCCTCTTGCCCGCGGCTTCGAGTTCGGCCCAAATTCGCGCAT
>DATDNK010000122.1:0-17222 GCA_036518275.1 Candidatus Acidiferrum sp. | reverse complement strand
GAATGGCTCAAACGCGGCCCGGAAATCGATCCACACCATCGACTGACGATCCGTTCCTTCAAGCTTTTTGCCGATGGCGCGCTTGGCTCCCGAGGGGCCGCGCTTCTGGAACCTTACAGCGACGCACCGCAAACCAAGGGTGTAATGACCACCCCGGAAGCCGATGTTTACAGCCTGACCCATCGCGCGTTGCAAGCTGGTTTTCAAGTTTGCACTCATGCGATCGGCGACGCCGCGAATCGCGCTGTGCTGAACGGCTACGAACAAGCCGAAAAGGAAGTGCCCGATGCGCATGATCCGCGGCTGCGCATCGAACATGCGCAAGTGCTCGCGCCCGAGGACATTCCGCGCTTCGCGAAACTTGGCGTGATTGCTTCCATGCAGCCTGCGCACGCGACCTCCGACATGCCGTGGGCGGAAAAGCGCCTCGGTCAGGAACGCATCAAAGGCGCTTACGCCTGGCGCTCAGTCAAGGATTCCGGCGCGCACTTGCCGCTAAGTTCCGACTTTCCTGGCGAAACGCTCAACCCGTTCTACGGTATCTACGCGGCCATCACTCGGCAGGATCCGCAAGGTAACCCGCCGGGCGGCTGGCATCCCGCACAAAGACTCACGCTCGAAGAGGCGCTTCGCGGTTACACCGTCGAAGCGGCTTACGCTGAGTTTGAAGAGAGCAACAAAGGCTCAATTGAGAAAGGCAAGCTGGCTGATTTGACGGTCATCTCGAAGGACATTACGAAGATTCCGCCGCCGGAGATCCTTTCGATTCGCGTCCTGAAAACCTTCGTAGGCGGCAAAGTCGTCTACAACGCGGCCACCGACCATTAAGATTCCGGTGTGGTAAATGGTTTGAAATGTGCGGACCGTTGAGGCGTGCGGAAGGTTGCGGCGTGGGGAAAGCCGCAGTGTGCGGAAAGGCCAAGGCGCGTGAAAACAGAACCACTGTCATTCCGAGGAGCGGAGCTCGCCGCAGGCGAGCGCAGCGACCAGGAATCTGCTTTTTCTGTTTCTTTTTACAAGAGCAGTTTACTGGCGAGGAGTTCGCCGATTCGATAAGATGTTCAAGACAATTTGCGAAACATAGGAGGAAGGATCATGAGCATTTCCGTAGGACAAGCGGCGCCGGACTTCACGTTGCTGAACCAGGACAAGAAAGAAGTGAAGTTGTCAGATTTTGCGGGCAAGAAGAATGTCGTGCTGGTGTGGTATCCGCTGGACTGGAGCCCCACCTGCACCAACGAGCACGTCTGCTTTGTGAATGACATGAAGAAGTTCGAGACGCTGGATGCGGAAGTGCTCGGCGTGAGTGTGGACAGCGTGTGGTCCCACAAGGCGTTCGCGGACAAAATGGGCATCAAGTATTCCCTGCTCGCGGATTTTCATCCGCGCGGCGCCATGAGCGATAAATACGGCGTTTATCTGGCCGACAAGGGAATCACCGGCCGCGCCATCGCCATTGTGAACAAGGCCGGAAGAGTCGCGTGGTTCAAGAACTACGACATTCCCGTCGTGCCGGACCTGAAGGAAGTGGCTTCCGCGCTGTCGCAAGTCAAAACGGCCACCGCTTAAATCAAAGCAGGTACATTTCCCGGACGCGTTTTGCGAAGCCTTTTTTTCGATTTTCCGGTGACAGGCTCCGCGGAGGTTTGCATGAGCGCCGAAGCTGTTCGCCGCGCTCCCAACATGTCGTTGAGCGAACTGGTTCGCCACTATCGTTCCCAGGCCGGCGAGTTTGGCCGGCCCGTCGCGCTGTCCGCGTTTCCGCTGGACCACGGCGAAATCGAGCGGCTCTTTTCCTCTTTTGATGAGGATTATCACATCAGCCGCTTCTTCCACCTCACGGAAGCCGACGGCCAGAAGTTTTCGATTAACGGTGTCTCCGCAACGCATGTCGCGATCGACGCCGAAATCGAGACCATCCTTTGATGGCTATCTTTTCGGAGAGAACGAAACAGAATTCGTTTTTGAGTTACGAAGAGCAAGGCGGAGACAGAATCATTCTCACAGGTCACGGGTAGCGCTGGCGGATTTTCACAGTGCGGTCCAGTTCATCGGAAACTTCCAGAATTTTGAGCTGCAAATCTTTGTCAAGTGTTGCCGACTTTAGGAATTCGTGGACTTGCGCCTGCGCCACGGCAGATTGCTGGCCGCCAATGAATGCATTGAGCCATCCCAAGGCGAAGAAGATCTTGCGCTCGCGCTTGATCTGCGGAAGCGCCTCAAGCGCAGGCTTCAAGTACGGCAGGGTCAATTCCGACTGGTTCCAGTAGTTGAACGGCCCGAAACTCTGCTCGATCCAGTCCTCCGGACGCGACGAGTTGTGGAGGTAGTCATCAAAATAGTGCTGCTTGGAGGCGCTCTCCGGGCGGGCGGCCTGCGCCATGTACGCATACTTCTGGCCGTCCCCGGTAGTGTCGCGCTTCTGTTCCGCGGCAAGCAGGGCTTCTGCTTCTGAGTCATGCAAAGCAATCAGCGCGGTGACAATGATCCAGCGGTCGAGAGGACGAAGCTCGACGCCGGGCACGGAGAGCTTTCCGCTGAGAAGGTCTTTGAGTTGCGCGCGTCCCTGGACGCTCTCCGCGATCGCGCGAAGCGCGCGAAACCAAATGATGCGCAAATCCTGGCTTGGAGAATGAAGCATCTGACTCGAAGCGAGCGCCTCCGCACGCGGAACAATTTCTGCGCGGACGCTTGGGTTGACGTAGCGGTGCAAAGCGGTGGCGACGTGGCCGATAAGATTTTGCGCCAGTGATTCGTCGGTCTCGGCGGGGAGGAGGCGAAGCGCAAGTTCCACGAAATCGCGCGGCGCAAGATCGGCTTCGCGCACGGAATCCCACAGCGAGCCCCAAAGCAAAGCTCGCTCAAAAACGTCGGACACTTCTCCCAATTTCGCCATGACGGCTTTGCGGCTGCGCTCATCCAGCAAGAAACGCCCGTAGGCAAAATCCTGATCGTTGAGGAAGACATAGTTTGGACACGGCTTCCCGCTGGCTTCGCTCACTTCGGCTTTTTGGGTGTTTAGCTGTTCGCGAACAAGAATCGGCGCGCGACCGTAGTAGTAAAGGCCGATTTGCATGGCGACGGGCCAGGTGCCGCCTTCGCCAAGGGCATCGTGCTGCGTCAACGAGAAGCGGTCAATGCGATCTTGCGCATCGCAGGACCAGGCAACATCCACCTGGGGCATGCCGCGGCGGCGAATCCACAAGGCGGCCCAATCTTGAAGCGACCTCCCGGAAACGCGCTCGAACGCGCGAACGAGGTCGGCCCACTCCGCATTGGCATAAGCGTGCTCTTTCAGATAAAGGCGGAGGCCGTCGCGGAAACGCTCTTCGCCCAGGACAAACGCAAGCTGCTTGATGACGCCCGGAGCTTTGGAGTAGACGATGGCGCCGTAAGCTGATTTCGCATCCTTGAGATTGGCAATGTCCTGATAGATCGGCGTGGTGCCCTTGGTGGAATCAATTCCATAAGCGGCGGGCTTGATGGATTGATAGAAGCGCTTCCAGATATTTTCATCGGGCTTGAGAGAAGCCAGCGCCTGATAAGCCATGTACTGAGCGAAGCCTTCCTTGAGCCAGAGATCGTCGAACCAGCGCATGGTGGTGAGATCGCCGAACCATTGGTGAGTCAATTCGTGAAGCAGGAGGGTATCGCGGCCGAGATGATCGCTGTGAGTGGGCGCTACGCGAAAGAGAACGGATTCCTCGCGCAGAAAAGTGGCTCCGGCGTGTTCCATTCCGCCATAAGCAAAGCCTGGAATCATGACCATGTCGTATTTGGGAAACGGGAAAGGCTGCGCAAAAAAGTTGGAAAGATAATCGATTCCTTGGGCGGTGATCTGCTGTACTTCTAGCGCTTCTTCTTCGGCCTTCTTCAATTTCGACTGGCGGACATAGAGTCCGGGCAAGCTGGGCGTTTCATGCACTTTGCGAAAAGGGCCGGCGGCAAAAGCAAAAAGATAGGTGCTGATAGGACGCGTTTCGGAAAAGGTGGTTGTGCGCTGACCAGAGCCGCCAGGCGATTGAGACTCGATAGGCGTGTTGGAAATGACGGTCCAGCTTTCAGGGGCGGTGAGTTCGAGATGGAAGCGGCCTTTCAGGTCGGGCTGATCAAAACAGGGAAAGGCCATTTCGGCGTCCATGGGAACAAACAACGTGTAGAGATATTCAGTGTTGTCGTCTTTGTCCTCGAAACGAGTGATCGCCTTTCCGGCGGCTGCGACGGGCGCAGTGAAATCCATGCTGACAACATTCTCATCGGCATGGATCACGTTTGCGGGCAACTCGATGTGGCCATCGTCTATTTTTGCAGGAACAGCGAGACCATTGACGATGAGGTTCGATGCGGTTCCGTCGCGGAAGTCGAGCAAAACGGGGCCGGAGGAACGGATGCGAAAGCGAAGCTCCTCATGACCCGAAACAGAAGGCGCATGAGGAGTAAGCGTGAAGTGAAGTTGATAGCGAAGATCAGAAATCTGAGCGGCCCGCTGGCGAGCCAGGTCACGCGGAATGCCATCCGGCGGCGCCGCCATGAAATTGCCGGCAGTGAAAAATCCAAAAACAGCAGCAAGAAGCGTGCGCATAGAGGAAGACCAATTATTTTGTCAGGCGGTGACGAGGTGTTGAAAGCGCTTCGAGAGCTTGGCGTGCTCGTCGCGAATCTCTTTAGGCAGGCGAGCGCCAAATTTCATCAGGAACTGTTTGGAATCTTCCAACTCGGTTTCCCAATCGGCGGGATTCACGCGAAGCAATTCGTTCAGTGCGTCGTCGGAAACCTTCAGTCCATCGAGGTTCAATCCGTTCTTCGCGGGCACATAGCCAATTGGAGTTTCCTGCGCCGCGCCGCGGCCTTCCACGCGCTCCAAAATCCACTTCAGCACGCGCACGTTCTCGCCGTAGCCGGACCACAGGAATTTTCCATCGAGACCTTTGCGGAACCAGTTCACGTGAAAAATCCTGGGCGGCTTCGGGATTTTCTTTCCCATCTGCAACCAATGCTCGAAATAATCCGCCATGTTGTACCCGCAAAAAGGCAGCATGGCCATGGGATCGCGACGCGTGATTCCCACGTCGCCCGTTGCCGCAGCCGTGGTCTCTGACGCCATCGTCGCGCCGACAAAAACGCCGTGCTGCCAGTCAAACGACTCGTAGACCAGTGGGGCGACGCGCGCGCGCCTTCCGCCAAAGATGAACGCAGAAATGGGCACGCCTTCGGGCGCTTCCCATTGGGGCGAAATGCTCGGCGACTGCTTCGCCGGCACGGTGTAGCGCGCGTTGGGATGTGCCGCCGCGCCCTTCGACGAATCCCAAGCTTCGCCCTTCCAGTTGGTGAGCCCAGGAGGGGGATCGCTGCCGATGCCTTCCCACCACGGTTCGCGCTCGGCGGTCATGGCAACGTTGGTGAACAAAGTGTTTTTGTGCAGCGCGGCCATTACGTTCGGATTGGTGAGCATTCCTGTGCCGGGGGCGACCCCGAAGAACCCTGCCTCGGGATTAATCGCGTGCAGATAGCCGTCGTCAGCGATTTTCATCCAGGCGATGTCGTCGCCGACGGTCCAGACGCGGTACCCCTGGCTTTCGAGGGCCGAGACCATCATGGCCAGATTGGTTTTGCCGCAAGCGCTGGGAAACGCCGCGCCCATGTAGGTGACTTTTCCGCCGGGCGATTCGAGCCCGAGGATGAGCATGTGCTCCGCCATCCAGCCCTGTTCGCTCGCCATCACGCTGGCAATGCGCAAAGCAAAACACTTTTTCCCGAGCAGTGCGTTTCCGCCGTAACCTGAGCCGACACTCCAAATCAGTTTTTCTTCGGGAAAATGAACGATGTAGCGGCGCATGGGATCGAGATCGCCAAGCGAGTGCAAGCCGGGAACAAAATCGTTCGAAGGGCCCAAGCGGTCCATTGCCACCTGGCCCATGCGCGACATGATGCGCATGCTCGCCACGACGTACGGGCTGTCGGTTACCTCCACGCCAACTTTGCTGATAGGCGACTTCACCGGGCCCATGATGTATGGGACAACATACATGGTGCGCCCGCGCATGGCGCCATCGAAGAGCGCACCCACCTTGTGTTTCGCGGCATCCGGGTCCATCCAGTTGTTGGTTGGCCCAGCGTCGTCCTTATCGCGCGAACAGATGAATGTCAGGTGCTCGGTGCGCGCGACGTCGTTTACCGAGCTCCGATGCAAATGGCAATTTGGATAGGTTTTTTCATTGAGCTGGAAGGTGTCTCCGGCGCGGAGCATTAAGTCGACCATGCGCCGGTATTCCGCTTCGGATCCGTCGCAATACGCTACGCGGTCTGGCTTCGTCAGCTTTGCCGCTTCTTCAACCCAACTTTCCAGTGGAGTTGCCACTTGCTCTCCAGTTTACAGACCCTTTGCTGCAGCCTTTGGCGCTTGGCGCCTTTGCGACACAAATAGCGCCCACAGTGAAGCCCCTCGCAAAGCGAGGTCCTGGAGCGAAATGGATTCGGCCATGCCAACAGGCCTCTTAAAGGCAGGAATTCACGGCCGGTTTGGCAGGGCGCGACGATTCTACCCGAAAAATAGTCTATGTTACGGATTGCCTCCTACGCAACACGACCCAAGGAGGGCAGTGCTTACGTCACTTCGAGGTGTGACCAATATCACGGCCAGGAGGTCGGGCGAGCCCTCAGAATTACGAGTGAGATAATCGCGGAGCGCGTGTGTTCAGAATCCAGCAGGCCCAACTCCTTGCCCCAGGTATCAAGCGCTTCGTGATTGAGGCCCCGCGGATTGCCCGCAAACGGCAGCCGGGTCAATTCGTCATTATTCGAACTCACGTGCAGGGCGAGCGCATCCCGCTGACAATTGAAAGTTCGGATCCCTCCGCGGGGACGATCAGTATTGTTGTGCAGGCGGTGGGCAAGACCACGTACTTGATGCACTCTTTGCGCGCGGGCGACTCGCTGGCGGACGTGGTCGGCCCCCTGGGTAAACCTTCGGAAATCAACAAGTTCGGAACTGTGGCAGTGATCGGCGGAGGCGTGGGGACGGCCATGGCCTATCCCACCGCGTCGGCGCTGAAACGCGCGGGCAACGACGTGATTTCTATCATTGGTGCGCGGAAGAAGGAACTGGTGATCCTGGAAAGCGAAATGCGCGCGGTCAGCGACACCCTGATTGTGACCACGGATGACGGAAGCTACGGGCTGAAAGGTTTCGTCACGGATTGGCTGGGCGAGCTCATCAAGCGAGGCACGCAAATTGACTTGGTACTTGCTGTGGGGCCGGTAGTGATGATGCGAGCCGTTGCAGAGTTGACCCGACCAGCCGGGATTCGAACGATCGTTAGCCTTAATCCCATCATGATCGATGGCACAGGTATGTGCGGCGGCTGCCGCGTGCTCGTGGACGGAAAAAGCCAGTTTGCGTGTGTGGATGGGCCGGAGTTTGAAGCGCATCGCGTGAATTTTGATGTGCTGGTGCAGCGCAACGCCATGTACCGCGAAGCGGAGCGGCGCTCGATGGAAGAATTCGTACGCGAGCGCGAAACGCAGGCGGAGAAGAACGGCAGCGCACAAAGC
This sequence comes from Candidatus Acidiferrum sp., assembly GCA_036518275.1. Classification (GTDB taxonomy): domain Bacteria; phylum Acidobacteriota; class Terriglobia; order Acidiferrales; family UBA7541; genus Acidiferrum. Next base: position 9,671 of record DATDNK010000122.1, on the reverse strand, counting down.
GAAGAACCGTGTACGGCTCTGCCGGGAGGCGCGCGATGAAGCCGCCTCTCGCGCCTTCCCTGAATCCCCTTACGCTGAAAGAGCGCATGAAAGTGCCGCGCCAGGCGATGCCGGAACAGGATGCCATGCAGCGTAGCTCGACTTTCACGGAAGTGAACCTGGGGTACTCGCCAGAGCTCGCGCGACAGGAGGCGCTGCGTTGCCTGGAATGCGCCAAAGCCACGTGCATGCAGCGCTGTCCGGTAGGCGTGAAGGTCAAGGAATTCGTGCAATTGATTGTGGCCGGAGATTTTGCGGGAGCGGCCGCGAAGATCCGGGAAGACAATGTGCTGCCGGCAATTACAGGGCGCGTGTGTCCGCAGGAGGATCACTGCGAAGCCGGGTGCACGCTGGGCAAGAAAGTGAAGCCGCTAGGCATTGGGTACCTGGAGCGATTTGTCGCGGACTACGAACAGCGCATGGGAATTCGCCACTTGCCGAAAGTGCCGCCAACGGGAAAGAACGTGGCGGTGGTGGGAAGCGGGCCTTCCGGGCTGACAGTGGCGGGCGATTTGGCGCAGAAGGGGCACAAGGTTCGAGTTTTTGAGGCGCTCCATGAACTTGGCGGCGTGCTGGCCTACGGGATTCCGGAGTTTCGCCTGCCCAAGCAGATTATCCGCGAGCAATTAGACTACCTGCGGGACATGGGCGTGGAGTTCGAGACGGATGTTGTGGTGGGGCGGACGGTCACCATCGATGAATTGATGGGCGAAGAGGGATTCGACGCCGTGTTTATCGGTACCGGCGCGGGTTCGCCGCAATTCATGGGGATTCCCGGAGAGCACTGGAACGGCGTGTATTCCGCGAATGAATTTCTGACGCGCATCAATTTGATGAAAGCGTACCAGTTCCCGCGATACGACGCGCCAATGCTGGATTTGCATGGCAAAGACGTAGCGGTGATTGGAGGCGGGAACACGGCGCTCGACGCGATCCGCTCGGCGCTGCGGCTGGGAGCGCGCAAAGCGTACGTGGTTTACCGCCGCAGCGAGGCGGAAATGCCGGCGCGCATCGAAGAAGTGCATCATGCGCAGCAGGAAGGCATCGAGTTTCACCTGCTCACAAATCCAGTGGAGCTTCTGTCGGACGGCAAGGGCTGGCTCAGAGCGGCGCGGTGCGTGCGGATGGAGCTTGGCGAACCGGATGCGTCGGGGCGGCGCCGTCCGGTTCCAATAGCGGGATCGGAATTTGAGCTGCCCATTTCGGTAGCGGTGATTGCGGTCGGCACGAGCGCGAACCCCATCGTGCAGAGCACGACTCCCGGCTTGTCGACCGACAAGCGCGGCTACATTCAGGCGGATGCCACGACGCAACGGACGTCGCGAAGAGGCGTTTTTGCCGGCGGCGACATTGTTACCGGTAGCGCCACGGTCATCTTGGCAATGGGAGCCGGGAGGCGCGCCGCGAAGTCCATTCACGAATATCTAGCCAGCGGGATCTGGGAAGCTTCCGCCGCATACGCGCCATTCCTCGGGTAAATCCCTTGCCGCCCGCAGATCGGGACAATCTCTGTTACGCCTCGCTTTCCGCCTAACTTGACAAGTCCTGTTGCTTGTTTCTTATTGACCGGAATACCGTCAAGACCTAAGATTCGGGGCAATTCCCTGGCTTTCCTAAGTAGCCGACCGAGAACCGTCGAGATCAGACCTCTGAAAATACCTGGCTGGCGGGAGGCAATCATGAAAGCTGCCGTTCAGAAAGCGCCACAAGCTGAACTCGGGTTCGAGGATCGGAAACGGCCTACGCCCGGTCCCGGTGAAGTATTGATTCGCGTGCGATCCTGCGGCGTTTGCCACGGGGATTTGCTGCTGCAACAGGGCGGTTTCCCGTTCGCGCGTTTTCCCGTTGTGCCTGGCCATGAAATAGCCGGTGAGATTGAGGAGTTGGGTGATGGAGTTTCCTGGCTGAAGCCGGGAACGCGCGTGGGTTTGTCGGCCCTGTATTCGACCTGCGGCCAGTGCAAAAGATGCATAGCCGGCGATGAAATCCTGTGCGCACGAGGATGGGAGTTCACGGGCATAACGAAAGATGGTGGATACCAGGAATTCATGATTGCGTCTGCCGCCTATGTGGCGCCACTCCCCCACGCATTGGATTTCTCGGAGGCCGCCCCACTGATGTGCGCGGGGTTGACTGTGTACAGCGGGCTGCGTCATGCGGGTTTCGTGCCGGGTCAGAAGGTCGCGGTGATAGGTCTGGGCGGCCTTGGGCACTTGGCGGTGCTGTACGCGAAGGCCATGGGCGGACGCGTCGCGGTTCTCTCGACGACGGCGGAAAAGGAAGGTGAAGCCCGGGAACTAGGAGCCGAGCTTTTCATAAACACGAAAGCGGCGATTCCTGGCGACGCACTGCGCGCATGGGACGGGGGCGCGGACATTATCCTAGCGACAGGGTCATCCTTTGACTCGATGACGGCAGCATTCCCCGGATTAGAGACCGACGGGACACTGGTTGTTCTGGGCGTAGGACCGGGCAGCCTCAGTTTTGATCCCTTTCAGCTCATCATGGGGAGGCGCCGGATCATGGGCTCTCCGGCAGGGTCCCGGCGGGAATTGCGCGAGACTCTGGATTTCGCCGCCGCGCATGGCATCCGTCCGCGAATCACACGCCTTCCGCTGAGGAAAGCGGGCGATGCTTTGGAGCAAATGCACCGGGGCGCCCTACGCGGGCGAGCGGTGCTGATGATGGATTAATAGTAGAGTATGGGTTTGTGCGCCCCAACTCTTGGCTTGAACGACTGCGCGTGGTGCTGGTGAACACGCGGAACCCACTGAACATTGGCGCGGCCGCGCGCGCGATGAGCAACTTCGATTTTCTTCACTTGCGCGTGGTGAATCCGCATGAATTGGCGTTTCGGGAAGCGCGTTCCGCTGTTGGGGCGGCGCCGCTGCTGGCGCAAGCGGAAGAATTCAAATCTCTGGAAGAGGCTGTCGCGGATTGTTCACTGGTCGTGGGCACGACGGCGCTCAACCGGCGCGATGCGCACCATGCCGCGAGAGATTTGCAGCAAGGCGCCCGGCTGATTCGAAAGCGCCTCAGCACCGGCCGCGTGGCGCTTCTCTTTGGCTCGGAAAAGCGCGGCCTGTCGAACGAGGACCTTAGCCATTGCCACTGCCTGCTGCATATCCCGACGCGCGAACAGCATCGTTCGATGAACCTTGGGCAGGCAGTTGCGGTTTGCCTGTATGAATTGGTGCGTGATGCGAGATCGCCTTCAACACCGGAAAAGGCGGCGCTCGCAACGGCTGGGGATCTCGAGCGGCTCACGTCGCTTCTGCTTGATTTGTTGCGAGTTAGCGGTTACTTGAAAGACCTTTCAGCGCGAGGCCACGCGAAATCGCATTCTGCAGCGCCAGCGGAAGAAAAAATTCGGCGATTCATTCGGCGCATGAAGCTCTCGGCGGCGGATGCGGAATTGTTCCTGGGTATGCTGCGGCAGATCCTTTGGAAGCTCCGTTCGTAGAGAAACCTGCTTCTTGAAGCCCGCTGGATAAGAAACGGATCGTAGGAATCCGTGTTGGCTGTCGGATGTCCATTCACCGTTTCCACATCCTCTTTTACAGTTTCCAAGCAGATTGCGGCGGACAATGTTATTGTAATAGCTGCCTATTCGCACGACAGGCTGGGGCCCCAGCGTCCTCAATTTAGCAATCATCGGAGAATGCATGGAGATTAGCTTGACGCAGCAAGCGCCGCAGGCGCAGCCATGGGACCGTCCGTTCTGGAAACCGGTACACGGAAAAGAAGGCGTTTTCACCTACTTGGTCCTGATTCACGTCCTTACGGTAATCGGCCTGATTCTTTTTCCCCTCCCCAGCCTCAAAATTCTTGGCATGACCGTGCTTTTTACCGCGTTTGGCGGACTTGGAACGACGGTTTGTTATCACCGCATGCTGGCGCACAAAACGGTCAAGACGCATCCGATCGTGGAGCAGTTCCTGATCTTCTGGGCGGTCTTCAACGGCTCGGGGCACCCCGCGAGTTGGGTTGCGTACCATCGCTTGCATCATGCGGTTACGGATCAGCCGGAAGATATTTCGAGCCCGAAGCAAGGCGGTTTCTGGTGGGCACATCTGCGCTGGTTGTATCAGACGGAGCCCGCGGACAAAAAGCGCTGGGCGCCGGAAATGACGGGGGGCATTTACAAAGTCTGGGGCTGGGCGGAAACGCCGGTCATTGTACTTTCGATTTTCTGCGGGCTAATTCTGGGATTTGGCTGGATGGGCTTTTTCTGGCTGGGCGCCATCCGGCTGGTCTACTCGCTACATTTGCAGTGCCTCGTAAACAGTCTGACCCACCTTGGCGAAGCGAAAGAGGGCGGAGATTCCAGCATCAACGTTTGGTGGCTAGGCCCGTTTCAACTGACCGCGTGGGGGGAAAACTGGCACAAGAATCACCACACCCACGCCGGCTCCGCGCGCCTGGGACTGCGCTGGTATCAGACGGACATTGGCTGGTATTTCATTTGGATGCTTGAAGCCATCGGGCTGGCGCATTCTGTTAAGCGGCCACGTGCCTCCTAATCCGTATCGCGCAAACTCACACCTCGTCCTAAGATAAAAAGAAGCCAGAACGTTGGTTCGGCCCATGTACGCGCAGAAATTCAACGTGAATGTGATGATTCAAGGCGAGAGCAAGCCCTGCCCGCTCGAATGGCTGGACCAGTTCTGCATGCGCAACTTCACGAACTCCGCCGATTTCGATGACACCCTGCCCATCGCTGAAGGAAAAATTGAGGCCAGCTTCCGCCTTACTCCCGAACGTTTTGCGCAAGGACTGGCAGCGTGGCTTACGCAGCGCGGAAAAGGCCAGGGTCAGCATGTGGTCGTGAGGGTCACGAAGGAGTAGCTTCGCAAGTTTGTCTCCTTGAGGATTTAGCGAAGTTCCCCCTGAAGGAACTCAATCGCTGTCTGCTGCCGAAGCACGGTTCGGGTGAGATCCTTCGCTACGCTCAGGATGACAACGATAGTAGCTTTGGTAACGGATTTCAGAGGACGGATTATTTCAGAGCTGCGGGAGTGAGATTGCCTCCCGGAGCGGAGTCGCGTTTTTCTCCACGCAACGCGGCGCGAATCTGCGGCAATGCATGCAGCGCCGCGATTTCGCCCGCAGCAACCATGTCCGGCGTCTTGCTGAAATCGTCCCACACAAACTGCTTCACGTCCGGCTCGATGATGATGTCCGCCTGAGCGCGCCAGGCAAGGTCCGAATGCCGCTGCATGATGTTGAACGAGCGGCTGAGAATATCCGTGAGCGTGCGCGGCTGCTCGAGATTTCCTGACTCCAGATATACGGCGACAACAATGTCGGCGCCAAGCAATAGCACGCCCTCAATGGGAACCGGGGAGGTCAGAAAACCGTCGACGAGAGTGCGCTTTTCATACTGGATCGGTACAAACAGCCCGGGGTAGGCACAGGACGCGCGAAGAGGCGGGACAATCTCACCATGCGAATAATAGACGGTGACGCCGTCAATGATGTCCGTGGCGGCAATGGCCAGTGGTGTTTGCAGCTCTTCGAATGTTTTGACGGGAGTGAATCGCGCGAAAAATTTTTCCATGCGCTGGTTGGTAGCCAGTCCGAGCCAGGAGGGCGTCCAACGGCCGAAATCCGCGAACGTTGTGATTGCGCCTATCTTCTCCATTTCTTCGAGAGACGCGCCGGCACAAAAAGCCGCGCCAATCAGCGCGCCGACACTCGTTCCAGCCACGCAATCGATCGGAATGCCCGCTTCGCGCAGCACGCGGAGCACACCAATATGTGCGATGCCACGGGCAAACCCGCCGGCCAGCGCCAGACCAACCCGCGGGCGCTCGGCCCGCTGCGGCTCGTCCCGGTAGGCAAACGCGCGAATTTTCTCTTTCGCGGTTTTGAGCCAGGCGAGAGGTCCTGAAGCTTTTTCTTCTTCCGCCATTTGCTCATCTTATCAGCTACCAGCAAAACTGATGCGTCGGTTTGACCGCTGCATGCCGGTTCTGTAACCTGTCGTTCGGGCATCTCCGCAAAAAAAGGAACACTATGGAACATCGCATTGAGAAGGCGGTGGTGTTGGGAGCGGGCACGATGGGTTCGCGAATCGCAGCGCACTTCGCGAATGCAGGTCTGCCATGCATTTTGCTGGACATTGTGCCGCCAAATTTGCCCGCCGACGCGCCAGCCCCGGAGCGCAACAAGATTGTTCGCGCCGGGCTGGAGGCGGCAAGAAAATCAAAGCCGGCGGCATTTTTTACTGCGGCTCTGGGCGACAAAATTGCCATCGGAAATTTTGAAGACGATCTGGCGCGCTGCGCTGAAGCGGATTGGATCATCGAAGTCGTTGCCGAAAACCTGGAAATCAAACGCAAATTGCTGGCGCGTGTGGCGCAGTTTCGCAAGCCCGGCGCGATCGTGACGACGAATACTTCGGGATTGCCGGTGCACTTGATCGCGGAAAGCATGACCGAGGAGTTCCAGCAGCACTGGGCGGGCACGCATTTCTTCAATCCGCCGCGCTACTTGAAACTGGTGGAAGTGATTCCCGGGCCGAAGACTTCCCGCGAGGTTGTTGCGGCGCTGAGCGAATTCTGCGACCGCCGGCTCGGCAAAGGCGTGGTGATCGCGAAAGACACGCCGAATTTCATCGCGAATCGCATCGGAACGTTTTCCATGTTGAACGCATTGCGCTTGATGGAAACGCTTGGAATGACCGTCGAGGAAGTGGATGCGTGCACCGGCCCGGCAGTGGGCTGGCCTAAATCGGCGACGTTTCGCACGGCGGACATCGTGGGCCTCGACGTGCTCGTCCACGTGGTCAAGAACATCTACGAAACCGCGCCCAATGACGAGTCCCGCGAAAAATACAAAGTCCCGGCGCTGGTCGAAGAAATGGTCAAGCGCGGCTGGCTAGGGGACAAGACCGGCCAGGGCTTCTACAAAAAAGTTCGCGGCGCAGGCGAGAAGGAAATTCTTACGCTGGACGTAAGAACGTTGGAGTATCGCCCGCGACAGAAGGCGAAGTTTGGGTCGCTTGAGATGGGCAAAGCGATCGAGGACACGCGCGAGCGGCTGCGCGCCTTGGTGGGGCCGCTCCTTGATGGTCAGAAAGGCGACAAGGCCCAGCAGTTCATGTGGGGCGGACTTTCCGAGATGTGCCTCTACGCCGCGCGGCGCGTGCCGGAGATTTCCGACAATGTGGCTGATGTAGACCGCGCGATGCGCTGGGGCTTTGGTTGGGAACTTGGGCCGTTTGAAATGATGGATGCGGTGGGAGTGAAGGCTTTCGCTGCACAGGTGCAGAAAGAGGGCCGCGCGATTCCGCAGGTCATTGAGAAAGTGCTTTCGAGCGGGCGCAGAGGATTTTACGAATCGGAAAAAGGCGCGACGACCGTTTTTGATGTTTGCGCGGGAGGCGCAAAGAAAGTCGAAGAGCCGAAAGGCATCATCATTTTAAGGGCGCTGAAAGACGCGGGACGCGAAATCGAGCGGAATGCCGGGGCCAGCCTGATCGATCTCGGAGATGGAGTGGTTTGCTGCGAATTCCACGCCAAGATGAACGCCATCGGCGCGGATTTAATCGCCATGACGCACAAAGGCCTGAAGCGGCTGGAAACCGACTTTGACGCGATGGTGATTGCGAATCAGGCCGTGAATTTCTCAGTGGGCGCGAATTTGATGCTTGTGCTTGTGGCTGCGCAGGAACAAGAGTGGGACGAACTGCACATGGCGGTGAAGCAGTTTCAGAACGTCAATCTTGCCGTCAAATACGCGCCGAAGCCGGTGGTGGCGGCGCCGCAAGGGATGGCGCTCGGAGGGGGATGCGAAGTGAGCCTGCACGCTACAAAGGTTCAGGCCGCTGCAGAGGCATACATTGGCCTGGTGGAAACCGGAGTGGGCCTGATTCCCGGAGGCGGGGGAACGAAAGAGATGTTGATTCGTGCGAACGAGCACGCAGCTGGTAGAGAGGACTTAGATTTATTCCATGCGTTGAAGCCGATATTTGAAGCGATTGCCATGGCCAAAGTTGGCACTAGCGCGGAAGAGTGCCGCGACCTGGGCTATTTGCGGCGAGAAGACGGCGTTTCGATGAACCGCGACCGGCTCGTCGCCGACGCAAAGGAAGTTGCGCTGGCTTTGGCGCGCAGCGGTTACAAGCGGCCTGCGGCGAGTTGGCAGGAAGGTGCGCAAACCACCCAGATCAAAGTGCTGGGCGAACAATTCCTTGCTGGAGCGAAATTGGCGATTCACATGATGGTGCGCGGGGGCTTCGCTTCTGAGTACGACGCACACGTTGGGCGCAAGCTCGCGAACATCCTGGCCGGCGGTCCACTGACCACTCCCCAAATGGTCAGCGAACAATATGTTCTAGACCTCGAGCGCGAAGCCTTCGTCTCTCTGTGCGGCGAAAAGAAGACTCAAGAGCGCATCGCCCACACCTTGAAAACCGGCAAGCCGCTCCGAAATTAATCTGGTGGTTCAGAATCTGAACTAGGCAACGGGAACCGAGAAGTGTTCGTGAAGAATGAGCATCTTGCCAAGAGCGCCGCGCTGAAAGACGTGCGTGGCCCGGACCAAGTCCAGTTTTTCTTCCACGCGCTTGCCGCCACCGACATCGCGGCCAGCGGCTTGAAAAGAGAAAGTGTAGCTCGCTACTCCTGCGTCACTGCCGATCAGCACGACATCGATAGGGCCAAGTTTCAACTCCATCCGCGTATCCAGGCCGAAGTACTCGCGCGAACGCCGCATCGCGCCAAGCCGGCCGGGCTCGGCCCGGCCCATGGCAATCTGGAAGACCTGGCTTCCCGGAGCATAATAAGAGTTTAGTAGGTCTTCGGATTTCGCCAGAAACGTGGACCCGAAAAGTTCGACCGCTTTCCGTATCTCTTCGCTCGTCACGTTTTCCAAGGTGCCCTCACCTCCAGTGCGCCGCACCGTGATTCCAGTTGCTTGAGCGTATTGTAAGCGCTGAAGTTACCAGACTGAATTTGATGTGATGGGAACGTTACCGCGCCCGGCCGTCACTGCCGGAACCTGCAAACAGTCATGCGCATATATCTATATAAAAGCATGTTGATTGTGCGATTCTATCCATCCTATTATATATGCTGAGGACCATACGATGCAGAAGCTGCTGGCGCCTCGCGAGGCGGCGAATATTCTTGGCATCAGCTATCCCACGCTCAAACAGTGGATCTATCACGGCAAGCTCAAATCCGTGAAGACTCCCGGCGGGCACCACCGGGTTCCAGAGAGCGAAATCGACCGCTTGATTCCCAAGAAGTTCGAGCGCGGCGATCTGGCAGTCCGGCGGTTGCATTTCCGCAAGATCAGCGGGCGCAATCAGTTGATTGGCCGTGTCGTGGCGCTTAAGTTTAGCGGCCTGCTGGCCCAGGTGACGCTGGCCATCGGCGAACAGCACATTACCTCCATCATCACTGCCGACGCGGCGAAAGAGCTGCGCCTAAAACCCGGCGACCGCGCCGCCGCACTTATCAAATCCACAGAAGTCATGATTCTTCGCGTGTGAACAGTGATTGGTGACTGGTGACTGACGTAAAAGCAAAGCTGCGCTTGCGACTTGCCCTCTGCCTGATTCCTATACTTTTTCTTCTTGCGTCAATGAATCTGCGGGCTCAGCAACAGACAGTGCGGGTTGC
>DATDNK010000121.1:0-4173 GCA_036518275.1 Candidatus Acidiferrum sp. | reverse complement strand
CCAGCAACTCGTTGGTGACCTGAAATGCCTTCCTATGAATTTGTGGCCCACTAAGACCAGACACAACGGCGGGCCGCGCAGGACATGGGATCTCCGGCGTCCCCGGAGTGCCTGGAATAATTGTTGGTGGCGTTCCCTGAGTCGGCGGAATGCCGGGAATAGTCGTCGTTGTTCCATTTGGCCCGGGTATGGTGATGTCAGGCGTGCCGGGAGTGCCCGGGGTCCCGGGGATTACCGTATCCGACGTGCCTGGTGTAGCGGGAATGGGGCGGCAGAGGGAAGCAGATGGCGCGGGTCCGACGGACAATGGCCGTGAGCGGCGCACCGCCTCAGTTACTCGGCTGGCGTCCAGGGCCAACGGAGTTTGCACGACCATGTCAAATTGCGCGCCATTGTCCAAGAGGACGTCGTTTCTTGAAGTCACTTCGACGTGCACGGTTGCCGTCGCGGCTTGTGCAGGCGCGTCGGGAAGTTCCAGCGTGTACCCGTTAGCGAAAATGATTTTGCTGAAATGCATCTGGAACAGGGCGCGAGGCGATCTCCATCCGGGCTTGGTTACTCCGTCGATCTGCCCAAGCACGTACGTCCCAGGAGGAATCAGCATGGCGCCGTTGCTCGCCACAGGAAACGCGGTAGTCGCATAGACAGCATCACCCGCTTTCACGGTCTTGGCCCAGATCGGGCTGGTGAGCGCCAGGGTAATTCTGGTTCCCGGCGGAACGGTGATTGTCCTGGCCTCTGAGGTTGTGGCGGTTCTCTGCTGATTGGCGGGAGAAGCCGGAAGCGAACTCGGCGCGCCTTTTGAAACTGGACTGACGAGGCTGGCGAGAACGAGGAGCAATGCCTGTGCAAGTAGCCGCATGAGCCACCTCCACTGACGGAACCCACTCGCACTTCATGAGACGCATCTGGGGCCAAGCCGGTTTCCCGATTTGCCGAATGAGACCAATGAAGTAGAGCAAGTAGAGGAAACGCCCCTGCTTCAGGCTTTCCTTACCTGCAGGAACGGACAGGCCTCCCAAACACCACGCTACATTCTTTGCTGCGCGCTAACGGCCAAGAAAAGTATTCAAATACCAGGTGTTCCCGAACGGATCCTTCACGCCGGCGGAGCGGTCGCCGTAAGGCTTATCCGTCGGCGGCTCTACCGGAGTGGCTCCCGCCCGCAGAGCCTGTGCGTACATCGCATCGGCGTCCGGCACAAAAATGTGAAGGTGGCAGGGCTTCGGCTGATATTCGCCGTGAGCCTCGTCGATTTCCAGCGTAGCGTTGCCAATCCGCATAGTGGCGTGCATCACCAGTCCTTGAGCAGATTTGTGCACGCCCATCGCTTCGGCGCCGAACGCCGCCTCCATAAACGGGATCATCTTGTGCGCCTCGCGAAGATGCAGATAAGGTTGCACGCTGCGCAGTCCCTCGGGTCCCGGGGCCCATCCTCTCGGTGTGGCGATGTACCAACGGTTGCCAAACTGGTCTTTCAGGGCGCCCCAGCGATCACCGGAAGGATGCTCGTCGGTCGGTCTGTAAATCGCGGTGGCCCCAGCTTGCAATGCGCGGTCAAAAATGGCGTCGGCGTCGTCCACATACAAATGGACATCCGTTGGAGCCGGTGGAACTTGCTCGTTGGCGTCGGCGGTTTCAATCACTCCGTTGCCGATGGCCACTTTTGCATGCATCAGCTTGCCGTCCGGCATAGGCACTCTTATCCGTTCTGTGCCCGCAAATGCGCTCTTTAAGAACTCGATGAACTGCGATGCCCCCTTCACGATGATGTACGGGGTGATGGATGTGAATCCAGGCCGCACGTAATGAACGGCCTTCGCCGGAGCCGCTGCTGCTGAAGATTCATTTGTTTCGTTCATGGACATGGACGCTCTCCTTTGCAGATTGGATTTCAGTGCTGCTCGAAACTCCGGGCGCGGCAAGTAGCGTAGCTCCCGCGCGATGGCTGCCAGGCGCGCGAGGTCCCGGTGTGGCACCGCTTCAGGACGCGGCTGCAGTGACACCAGCATGGCCTGGACCACTTCTTCTACTTGCTCGGCAAGGGGGCGCTTGGGCAGTCGCTTAAGCATGGGCACCCCCCATCTGCGCCCGCAGGCGCTCGAGCGTGCGCAGTTGCAATTGCTTGATCGCCCCTTCGCTCTTGCCGAGCCGCTGGGCGATCTCTCGAATGCTTCTTTGGTCCACAAAGCGCTCGTGAACCACGCGGCGCTGGGTTTCCGGAAGCTGTTCCACCAGTTGGAACAGCCGCGCGCGATATTCAATAGCTCGCAAATCGAGGCTAGCGTCAGGATTGCAAGGCTCATCCACCAGAGAATGCTCGCGGGACGCGCGTTGTAAGCGGTCGATGATCGCGTTGGCGGCAATTCGCAGGAGCCATGCCGCAAAGGGAACGCCGCGCCATTCATAGCTCTTCAAATTGGCAAGCGCCTTATAAAACACTTCCGAGGTCAGGTCTTCGGCGGTAGCGCGGTCGTGCACCCGGCTGGCAACGAAACCGTACACACGTTCAAAATACAATTCGTAGAGGGCATCGAACTTTGCCGGGTCGGATTGCGCCGCTTCGACAAGCAGACGCTCCTCCGCCTGCGGTTGTGCGCTAGCCTTCTGAGGGCTTGCGCTCCTGGGCGGAGCTTTTTTCCTGCCGGGGCGTCCGGTGGCCTTCATCGCTCTGGAATAATAACTGGCCAGCGCGAGAAAAGTTACGGTGGCTTTGGGCCGGGCTTGGCTCTTAGCGGGTCCTTCAGTGACTCGTTTTTATTCAGGCAGGATCACCGCTTTGTCTCGAGGCAGCGCATTGAGCGTAGCCTTGTCGAGGTTCAAGTGGGCTGCAACCAGGTCGGGCGGCGTGTGCGACAGCCACTCCGACAGCGCCAGGTCTTGGTAATAGCTGCTCTTGAACATTTCCAGGAACTTCAGTTCGGTGTTGCCGGTATTCTCGATGTAATGGGGAAGCGTCTTTTGCACGTAGCCCACGTCGCCGGTTTCGAAGTCCATGGTGCGCGCGCGGCCGCCCGTGGCGAACACCGTCATGCGCCCCTTGCCGCTGATGAAAAATTGCCATTCGTCGGCGTTGGGATGCCAGTGCAATTCGCGCAAACCGCCGGGCTTCAATGTCACCAGCGCAGCGGCGACGTTTTGCGCGATCTTGAAGCTGCTTGAATCGATGATGCGCACTTCGCCGCCCTTGGTGCGCTTGGTAGGCGGCTGCTGCATGGTTCGAAACGCAAAATCAATCGGGGAAGCGCCGAGCGCTCCTGCGGCTTTGCGTTGATCCTCCGCAAGAGGCCCGGGAATCTCTGCCTGAAAAATGAACAGCTCCTTCTTCGGCATCACTTCTACGGCCGCCTGAGGCACCACAAAATTCTTGGCTACGACGTCGCGCGGGGTGTGCGCCATAAAGTCGGACAGCAGCACGGTCTCATATTCCGAGAAGTTGCCGTCATCGAAAACCAGCAGGAATTCCGTGCCGTCGGGCGGGTGCCCCTGAATCGAGTGCGGGATTCCCGGCGGAAAGTACCACAAATCGCCTTCTTTCACGTCGGTCACAAAGCTCTTGCCATCCGCGTCGATGCAGGTGATGCGCGCCGTGCCATACAGCATGAACGCCCATTCCGCCGCCGTATGCCAATGCAATTCGCGCACGCCTCCGGCAGTGAGCCGCATGTTTACGCCTGCGAGCGTTTTCGCGACGGCTAGTTCGCGCACGGTCACCTCGCGCGACCATCCGCCTTCGTGCAGCCGCTTGTGCGCGATAGAGAAGGGATACTTGAACGTTTGCACGCCGCCCGCATCCGACGGAGGCGGGTTGACTGAATCTGGGTTCTGTTCATCCAGCGCGGAGTTTGTCGGAAGGGGCTCGCTGCGGCTTCTATCTTTCTTTTTTTGCGCGGAATCCTGGCTTTGTCCGGCGGCATTGTTCGCCAGCATCCCTGCCGCAAGCGCCGCGGAACTCGCCCCAAGGAATCCACGCCGCGTCCAACGCTCTTTCTCCGAATCTCTGCCCATCAAGCTGCCTCCTGCTGGATTTGATCCGGTGCTCTGTTAGCCTCCGGTCGCCCGATAACGTACATCGATAGCTGTCTCGGACACAACCTAAGAAATCTAGCCGCTCTCTGAGATGCACAGCCACTCGGCTTCAGTCCTCGGGCATGTTTCCTCATTCACGACGCA
>DATDNK010000120.1:0-13720 GCA_036518275.1 Candidatus Acidiferrum sp. | reverse complement strand
CGAGCGGCTTTTTCAATTGGCCAGCGAATTGAAAGCCGACGTGGAAAAAACCGATTCGGTTCAAGTGCTGTCTGTCGCCATGATCAAGAAAGCGGAGGAAATTGAAAAGCTTGCGAAGAGCATACGTTCCCGTGCGATTGGGTAGTCCGGTCCTTTCGTTTGCGGGCGCAAACTCGAGACAGGAATGCACGCTGGCGCGGAAGAGTCAGGCGGGATAAAATGAATAAAGTTAAGCGCTCCGCAGGATGTTTGCGAGCGTTTGCCGCGCGCCCGTAGCTCAGATGGATAGAGTACATGCCTCCGGAGCATGGGGTCGTGAGTTCGAATCTCACCGGGCGCGCCATTTTTTGTGTACGTTCCTGGAGGTCGTTGACACTTGAGCTCTCGTCTTTGAGAGTAGCCGTTCGTAGGGCGTCTGTCCATCGAGCGCGCCATGCGGCCGGTGGTAATTGTAGTAGTCCTCCCATTCGCGCAGCTTCTCGTTGAACAAGTGAATGTCGTCGGTTACCCCGCCTGGTCCGGGAGTGCTGCCCCAAAAATCTCAACCCACTATCCAACCCACACGTTGCTGCAAGCAACCCCCAGGACTTATCCTCGATTCAAGTCATCTGCAGCTGCAAGACCTCACCGGGAAGCTGAACGATGCTAAATTTGCGGTGAGGCTGTGAACGCGGGATTTCTCTGAGTATGCGACCCGACTCTTCAAGCGGAAGGCCCGGCACCGGCATTCTCTCCAAGTGAATCCCGAGCTGTCGCTCCAGCTCCAGCAGCTCCGTTCGTTGCTGCCTAAGGAACAGTGTCGAAGCCGTGCCGCGATTCCCGGCCCGCCCTGTGCGCCCGACGCGATGGATGAAATTCTCGGCCACTTCCGGCAGATCGTAGTTGATGACGTGGGCGATGTTCTCGACGTGAATTCCTCGGGAAGCCAGATCCGTGGCCACCAGAACTCGATAGCGCCTCTTCTGGAAGCCGCTGAGCGCTGCCGTACGCTGCGATTGCGATCGGTCACCGTGAATCACCGCTGCCTGAATGCCTTCGCGGTTCAGGTGGTTTGCAATTTTTTCTGCGCCGCGCTTGGTTCGTGCAAAGACCAGGCACAGCCCCGTCTCGTTGTTCAGCAATCGGCGCAGCGTCTCCGGCTTGCCTTCTGCAGCCGCTTCAAAGGCCTGCAGCCGTACGTTCTCGGACGGTTTCAATGTTGACCCGAACGTCAGGCGCACGGGATTCTTGGTATAGTCCTTCACGAGGCGTGCGGTATCGCCTTCCATTGTTGCTGAGAAACACAACGTCTGTCGTTCTTTTGGCAGCGCCGCGACGATCCTGCGAATCGCCGGGCGGAATCCCATGTCCAGCATGCGATCGGCCTCATCCAATACCAGCACCTTCAAATTGCTAAAGTGAATGAGCCCGCGGTCCAGGAAGTCTTCCAAGCGCCCGGGCGTCGCCACTACCACACGACTGCCCCGTCGCAGGGCTTCGAGTTGCTGATATTCCGATAAGCCTCCGACTATCAAGGCAGCTACGGGCAGCTTCCTACCGCGCAGGGCATCGTGCTGTGCCGCCACCTGCATAGCCAATTCGCGAGTGGGTACCAGCACCAGAGCGGTCACTCCGCATGTGTTTTCCCGCAGAAGCCTCTCGAGAATGGGGATCAGGAAAGCCAGAGTCTTGCCAGTCCCTGTTTGGGCCGTGGCCAGCACGTCTTTGCCTTCCACGCCGGGCGGAATCGCCCCGGCTTGCACGGGCGTGGGTTTCACGAAACCAGCGCACGCGAGTTGCTCCTTCAGAGAAGGAGATATTACGAATTCTGAAAAGTTTTCCATTTTGCTTTCTTGCCGGCACACCGAGTCATGCACACAAATGCGCGTGCTGCTTTTGATGGCGCAGCTTCTTTTAATTACGCTGAAAACGTACGGAGGAAACTGAGGGCGGGTATTCTCAGATCAATCACACCAACCAGAGGGACCGCACAACACAACCGCGGTAATAAGCGTAGACAAAGTCTACCACATTTTACCCTGGAATGAACAGACTATTTTTAGAACCACATATACTCGGCCTCATAAGTATGTCATCATAGATCTGGCCGCGTTCGTTGCCTTTCGACACCTCTCATTTCCACGAGGCTCCTAAGTCCAACTTGCGACTGCCTTTCGGTAAGAAATGGCGGCATTCGTGGACCAACCCATTGTCCTGCAATACGTCGGGTTTGAGACCAAGGGAGCACTCCGCGAATACGCTTTCAGTCTTCGGGGACTCGGCGGCGAATCGTCCAACTACTTTGTAACCATCCCGAACGAAGCGTTTTCGGCGCACCGCGCCCGCTACCAGGATGCGCCTGCGATCTGTTCCCTCAAGCTTCACCGCGAATTTGCCACGCACGCCGGTCATCCTGCCTCTTCCACGTTCTCGGTGACAGACGCGGAGCTGGCTGACTACAAGGACGCACACACTCCCAAGGCCGGGCCCGGGCGCTCGAAGTCCAGAAAAGACGAAAACTTTTGATGCCGCTTGCGAAATTATCCGATTCCAACAAGCAGAGGAGCGTTCTTGGCGCGGCCCATTGAAGACGAGTTCGGTTATTTCCAGCAACTCCTGGTCATCGGCAAGGAGCGCGGCTTTCTCCTCTATGATGAGATTAACGACAGTCTTCCGCCAGATCTGCTTTCGTCCCGGGAAATCGACGACCTGTTGGCGCTCTTGGAGGGCCAGGGAATCGAAGTACACGAAGACCTGAGCGCGGCAAATGGCGCCCGTGCCGCAGCCGCGGTGGACGCACCTGAAGCGGGCCAGAAAGAGGAATTCGCCGCGGACTCCGGCCTCGACCTGAGCATCGGCGAGGACTCCAAGTCTCAGGATCCCGTCCGTCTCTATCTCCGCGAGATGGGCTCCGTACCTTTGCTCACGCGCGAGGGTGAAGTGGTTCTCGCTAAACGCATCGAATGCGGCCACCTCATCGTCATGAAGGCCATCACCCGCTCACCCATCGTCGTCAAGGAACTCATTTCCGTCGCAGCCGCTTTGCGGCAGGGTGCCCGCTCCATCAAGGAAGTAGTGCAATTCCCTGACGAGGAGATCACGGAAGAGAAAATTGCTTGCAAGACGAGACAGACTCTCCGGCAAGTTGACTCTATCGCTCTGCTCTACGAGGCAGCCCTCCGCCAGGCCGAAAAATTCGTTGCAACCCCGAAATCGAAAAAGCAAGCCTACGTTCGCGCCAAATGGGCGCTGGCGCGCACTCGCGTCCGGATTTCTCTCGCAATTCGCGGAATCCCTTTCCATTGGCGCGAACGCAAGCGCCTGGTGGATCATTTTCGCTCGTTCCTTGAGCGCGTGCACACCCTGGAGCGCGACGTGCGGCGCCTTCAGCGCCGCGTCGGCCTCGCCCATGGAGAAATTGCCGCGGAAGCACGCAAACAGCTTCGTTCCAATCGCGCCGCTCTCAACGAAATTGCTCTATCCAGCCAGACAGGTTTGATCGCTCTTAAGCGCGCTCTCTCGGTTATTCAGCGCGGCGAAGCTCAAGCCCAACAGGCCAGGCAGGAACTCACTTCGGCCAACCTTCGCCTCGTGGTCTCCATTGCCAAAAAATATACCCATCACGGACTGCAGTTCCTTGACCTCATCCAGGAAGGTAATCTCGGGCTGATGAAAGGCGCCGACAAGTTCGATTGGCGCCGCGGATATAAATTCTCCACTTACGCCACCTGGTGGATTCGTCAGGCCATCACTCGTGCCATTGCCGACCAGGCCCGCACCATCCGTGTTCCCGTTCATATGATCGAGGTCATTAACAAGCTCGCTCGCTGCACCCGGCAACTCGTTCAGGAACTTGGCCGTGAGCCTACCTCGGAAGAGTTGGCCATGCGTATGGACGTCACCCTCGAGAAAGTCCGCAGCACCCGTAAAATTGCTCAGACTCCCATCTCCTTTGAGACGCCAATCGGCGAAGAGGAAGAATCCCACCTCGGCGACTTTATTGAAGATAAGGCCGTGGCCTCTCCCTCGGACACCGCCATCCGCCTTAGCCTTCAAAGGAATGTCGCTTCCATGTTGAAGCATCTGAATCCGCGCGAAGAGCGCATCATCCGCATGCGCTTTGGCTTTGAAGACGGCAATCCCCGCACCCTCGAAGAGGTCGGCCAGACTTTTGACGTAACGCGGGAGCGCATCCGCCAGATTGAGGCCAAGGCCTTGCGCAAACTCCGTCATCCCACCCGTTCCCGTCTGGTCCGCACGTTCTATCAAGATTCTTGGTGAGGCAGCGTCCATGGACAATCCCTGCCCACATCAGAAAAACAAATATGGAGAAATCGCATGAAAAGCCTTTTTGTCGGGAATATGAGTTTTCAAACCACGGAAGCCGATTTGACTGCGCTGTTCCAGCCCTTCGGCCAGATCGGACGCATTCATATTGTCACCGATCGCGAAACCGGCAGAGCGCGCGGCTTTGCCTTTGTGGAAATGCCCAATGATGCCGAAGCCGCTAAAGCCATAGCGGCCCTCGATGGCAAAGAACTCGGAGGCCGCAATCTCAAGGTCAACGAAGCCCGGCCGAAAGGCGACCGCCCCCGCGGTAATGGCGGCGGACGCACCGGCGGTGGTTATGGCAGCGGACGTGGCCGCAGCGGATTTTCCAACGAAGACTACCGCGAATCCGCGCGCCAGCCGCGCGAACCCCGCTGGTAGCTCCCGTTTCTCGTTGAACAGTCTAATCAGACTTGCGAGGAGGCTCTGTGACCGTCACGTTCCAAAAGCGCCAAAAGGAAATGAAACGCCTGGAAAAGCAGCGCGCCAAAGCCGAAAAGCGCGCGCAAAAAAAAGAGGCCAGACGCGCCGCAAAAGAAGCCGAAACCACCGCATCGGCCAATCCCGCCATGTCCACCGAACCCCAGCCGCAACCACAGGAAGATTAAAGGCGAAACCACAGATAATACTGTCACCACACTGGTCAAGTTCCCAGTGACCGGCAAGCCGGAAGTTATCGGTTCGTCTGTATTGGTACCAATAAACGCGCTTATGATCCTTGATGGGCGAAATTCTCTGAAAAACCGAGGATTGAATACTGAAAATCGTTAGGATGGTTCTAAATTTTGGATTTCGCGCTTCGTGAGGACTTTTTCGCTCTTTCATTTTCTTGTTTGCTTTGAGCGGTCATCGCGAGTTTGCTCAGGTGAGGGTCGCCTCGCTCACTTGTTGGAGGTGGTAGGAGGACCGGCGCGTCCTCAACCGAGCGTTCACAAGAAACTCGGAAACAGACCGTTGCATCCTAAGAGTTGGTGGCCTCGAATGGTTTATTAGGTGGAAGAGCAGGAGGCACAAATGCGACTTGGAATCATGTTGCTGTCGGGGATGCTGATCTGTTTGGTGGCCAGCGCTTCGGCGATGGCGCAATACGGGGCCGGGAAATGGGAAGTAACTCCATTCGTCGGCTACGAGACACCCGGGTCGTATCCGCTAAATCCCACGTCGACGACAGTGACGGTTAACAATTTGCGGATAAATGGCGCGCCAAGCTTTGGCACATTCATCGGCTATTCGATCACTTCCAATACGCAATTTGAATTTATGTGGGACCGCAACCTGACTTCCTACAGCGAGCAACCAACGCCAGGCGCGGCGTATGTGAAAGCCTACGATTCGACGGTGGATCAGTATCAATTTGGGGTCTTGTACATGCTGCGCTCGGAAGAGTACAAATTACGCCCGTACATTGCTGGCAGCCTGGGCTTCACGCATGAATTCAACAGCTCTATTAGTCCCACGGTTCCGAGTCCCCCGACACGATTGGATTTTTCGTTTGGCTTGGGTGGCGGCGTAAAGTACGAACTGACGCGGCATATTGCTTTTCGTGGCGATGCGCGCTATATGCCGACCTACGCTAATTCGTCCCTGGCTCTTTTCTGCGATCCATTCTTTGGCTGTTATACGGCAAAGGTGTCCAATTACCAGCACCGCGGAAATTTCGTGGCGGGGCTGGCGTTCCGTTTCTAGGGAGCGCTAGCCCAAACGTAGGGCTGGGCGCAGGGAAAAGAAGTTCCTGTGAGTTTCCAGCAGCCTCAGGGTGTCGCAGGTTTTTGAGGCCCGGTTGGGGGTGGAGGCGCGAACTTGGCGTCGTCGACGGTGACATTCTGCTGAAGCTGTTCCACCTGAATCGTGAACTGGTTTCCCGGGCGCGAGAGAGTCCAACGAAAAGGAATCTTCAGGCCATTCGCTTCGCGATAATCCGCATAATCAATCTGCGTGGGGTTGCGGCCCAGTGGTGTTTCGGCATAGCGAACCAGGCGCAGCAATAACCCAGATTCTTTGTCCAAATAGAGGCGGAGTGGGGGCTGCCCTTCCTTCAGCCCCGCTACGAGGTAGGTATCGTGTCCCTCGATTTTCTCGCCTGCATTGACGCGGAATTTCTCATAAAGCGTTCTCACGTGCAGCGGGAAATAAAAGTCGGCATCGATACGGGCAGCTGCGTTTTCCGCCGCGGACATCATGTGTACGCGCCCGGGAACACTTAGCCAGCCCTGCGTGCCGTCGAAGGCGGTGAGACTGTCGCCGTTGGGGAGGTGCATGACCGAGAGACGTTTCTGTGGGGCTTTCGAGTAAACATCGACGGGGAAATGCTGGCCGCCGAAGGCCGTGAGCATGCCTTTCTCCACTCGACTGGTGATTTTTTGCAGTGCGTCGGCGCCGCCGATAGCAGCGAGGTATTTGTCGAGGAGTTGGTCCGCAAGAGGAAAGACCGGTTTGGGTTCACCTGGCTTGGCGCCTTCGGGCGTTTCGTGTCCCGGCTCGTCAGCCGTGATGATCGGCGTGGCGACAGGGTTCGGCGAGCCGCGGTGACACGAGTAGCAGGTGACTTCGCGGTGGCCCTCGAAATTCTCCTTGTTGATGGCCATCATCATGCCAATCATCTTCCGCGCCGTGACCTTCGGTTTCTTGTCGTCCTTTTCAAAAGCGCGAGCCACGTGACAATACTCGCATTCGACCCCTAGCGAAGCAGCGATGAACTGCATCGAAGGGATGACTTGCTCGGCGGGGATTCCTTTGAGCGCCTGAATGTTCTTGTATTCCTCTTCCGCCAACTTGGGCGCTTTAGCGGCTGCGTCGTCCGATGACGTTTTTGTCGAGGTGGATTGCCCCCATGCCCCGACGACGACCTGCAGCAACAACAACGTTCCACAGGCAGAAAGCCACGCCTTACAACGATTTGCATTCATGGGTTCAACCCTCGCAGGTATGGGACGAACGCGCTCGTGAAGGGGTTGCAGCAGATCCAGTAATTTGCACTAGGCGCTGATTTCGCCGCGCTTGGCGAGCGCAGCGATGCGGTCGGCCGCACGGAAAGCGAGCGCCATGATGGTCATGGTGGGCTGGCCGCGCCCGGAGGTCACGAGGCTGCTCCCGTCGCAGAGAAAAAGATTTTTAACGTCGTGGGTGCGATGATCAGGACTAATCACCGAAGTCTTTGGATCATTGCCCATGCGGCAGGTCCCGAGCAAGTGCACGCCGAACTGTTGTTCCTGGGCCGGGAAACTCCACTTCTTGACGGCGCCCGCTGCTTCGTGGATGGCGTGCGCGCGCTCAAAGAGCCAGTTCGAAAGCTTCAGGTCATCGGGGTGATCTTTGTATGTTAAGCGAAGCGCGGGCAATCCCCAGGCATCTTTCAGGTCAGGATCCAGCGAAAAGGAATTATTCTCGACGGGCAGGGAAGTGGCGTGACAGAAAATCTCCATGGTTCGTGAAAAGTTCTTCGCGAGAACGGCCTTGAAATCCTTGCCCCACCGTGGAGTCTCCGGCGGGATTCCGCCGAACGCAAAGGAAATGGGGGTGAAATCGTAGCGCGCATCGAGGCCGCCGCCGCCGTAAAAACCGACCTTCTCGTGATCGAGTTCGTAGAAATCGTGAAGCACGCGGCTGACGCAGTAGCCTTTGTAGTCGTTGAGCGGTTGCTCGTAAACGCCGGTAACCGTGCCGCCGCTATTGAACATCAAGTTCTTGCCGACCAAGCCGCTGGAGTTCGCGAGGCCATCGGGGAATTGTTTGTTAGCCGAAAGCAAGAGCAGGCGCGGAGTCTCCGCGCCGTTCGCGCAGACTACGACCCCCTTGGCTCGTTGTAGATGCGTGTTCTTCTTGTCGTCAAAATAAACCGCCCCGACCGCGCGGCCGCTGGCGTCCAATTCGATGCGATGCACGTAGGAATTGGCACGGATTTCACAACGGCCTGTCCGCTCCGCAACACGAATCGCAGCTACCAAAGAACTCGATTTCGCCCCCACTTCGCAACCAAAGCCGAGACAATAGCCACACTGGACACAGGCGCTGCGTCCCGGACGCGGCTGCGAGAGAATCGCCATGGGGGCGGGATAAGGGTGCCAGCCGAGCTTGCGAGCAGCACGTTCAAAAAGCACGCCCGAAGACTTCACCGGAAGCGGCGGCATGGGATAGGGCTTTGAGCGTGGAGGATCGAATGGGCTCGCGCCGGCAAGTCCGGAAACACCAATCTCCCACTCTACTTTTGTGTAGTAGGGCTCCAGATCCGCATAAGTGATGGGCCAATCGGCGAGAGTTGACCCGGGAACCGCCCCGACCTTGCTGCGCTCGATGAAATCAATTTCGTGGAAGCGCCAGAAGTTTGCGGTGAAGTGCACGCTGGTCCCGCCGACGCAGCGCCCATAGACGAGGGCCCGCTGCGGTTTGGCTTTCTCGTCGGGAGTCTTGCGGAAGCTGGTCGGCTGAAGCTTAGGATGGTTCGTAAGCTTGTCCTGGGCGAGGATTTCAATTTCGTTGTGCGTGAAATCGGCCTCGGTGAGGTAAGGGCCTTGCTCGAGAACAACAACGCGGAAACCGTTGGTGGAAAGCTCTTTGGCCAGAATGCCGCCGGCCGCACCGGAGCCGACAATGACGAAGTCTACTTCGTCCGAAGTTTTGTATTTGGGCTGATCTGCCGTCATTTCTTCTCCGCATCCTTCATTTCTTCCTTCGCCGCTGCTTCCCAGCCTGGATAGCCCTTATCGTAATAGCCGAACGGCGGTTGAAACATGTGCTCGCGCTCGCGGCCAATCACTTTCCACCCGGCGCCGTCTCGATTGCCGCCATAATCGGGATCGATCAAGAAACCGACGATCGTATGCTGGCGCAGAGTTTCGAAGAAGTTTTGCGCTCCGGCACCCGTGCGGAAACGGCGCTGCCGCCCTTTCGGGCCTTGCTCATCGAACGAATGGAGGACTTCGTCCTGCTGTCCTGCCGTCAGGTCAGAGAATTTGGTGATTCCAGGAAACATCTCCGTGACTCTTGCATGCAATTCTGGCAAGCCCTCGCGGTAGGTCTTTTGGTCGTCGACGCTAAAAGTGGTGAGGCCGCGGTCTATGAAGTAAACGATGCCCGCTTCATGTGCGCCCGGTGCATCGTCGGTAGGGATAATGCGGGACGTGATGGCGTCGATCTCTTTGGCTTCGTCGGCGGTGAAGAACTCAAATTTGGGAGGGGCTACTGACTTAGCTGCTTGACGCGCGTGCGTGACAGCGGCCAGCAAGGCCGGCCACTGTGCGGAGGCCCAAACCGCGGAGAGTCCTGTGACGCCTCGTGACAGAAAACGGCGGCGGCTGAGAGTAGGATCCATTTCGTCGACCTCAAATCATGTCCTTGTACTGTAAGGGGAGGATAGAGCGGCGTCAAGAATTCCTGGCCAGCCAGCGCGACGAAGGTAGAACCAAAATGGTTTAGTGAATATTCCCACAGAATCGGGACACGCGAAGCTGGCCAAAATTGCGCTCCTCGGAATATGCCAATTGTATGCTTGCCATCCAGCCGAAAGCAAACGAATGGGAGAATTGAAGACCGAAATTTGCTAGGCCAACTCCGGGTGGTGTACGATGCCGCGCGATTGTGCGCTCGGTAGGTTTCGCAAAATAAATTCATTCTGAGACACTATTCGCTGGATATGGCTACGTTCACAGGGGCAATCGGCATCGGTAGCAAGTGGCTGCTCGACAAAATTGTCACCGCCATCGCTGCAACGGGAATCAATCCCAACATTCTCACTTTTCTGGGGCTTGTGGTGAACTTTGGCGCCGCGGCGTTTTTTGCTGCGGGTGGATTTCGTACCGGGGCCATCATCATTTTCTGCGCCGGTTTTCTGGACATGCTCGATGGGCAAGTAGCCCGCAAACAGAACCGCGTCACGGCATTTGGCGCATTTTACGATTCGACCCTGGACCGTTACGCGGACATGGCGTTGTACATGGGCTTGCTGGTGTACTACTCCGTGAGCGGGCGCACACCGTACGTGATACTGGCGGCGGTGGCGACTGCCGGTTCGGTGATGGTGAGCTATGCGCGCGCCCGCGCCGAATCGCTCATTCCTCTGTGCAAAGTCGGATTCATGGAGCGGCCGGAGCGGCTGGTGCTTCTCATCATCGGCGGACTTTTCAACCGCATGGGGCCGGTGCTTTGGGTAATCGCCGTCGTGTCCTCCATCACTGTGATTCATCGCATTATCTTCACCTGGCAGGAAACCAAAGCCGGCCGGACCTTGCCTGGAATTAGGCTTTCTCTTTAAGTGCTCTTTGCGACTTCGCTTTGGTGTCAGTCGCAGCTATTTCAGAGGATCGCGCCGCGTCCAATGTTTCTTCCACGGGGGCGGAAATAATCGCTCGCACGCGGTCGCGCAACGCGGGCACGTCTTCTTTGCGGAGCCCTTTAGTTTCGATGGTGTCGTGCAAATAGACGGTAATTGTTCTTGGCCAGAGCATCCATTGTCCCGTGCGGTGGTGTTCGAACGATCCAACCAGACTGACCGGAACGATGGGGACACCAAGCTGTTGCGCGACTCGAAAGCCGCCGTCTTGGAATTCACTCACATGGCCGTCTCGGGTGCGTTTGGCCTCGGGGAAAATGATGAGGCTGGTGCCGGAGTCGATAGCTTCCTGCGTCAGGCGCCACATCCTTTTCAAATCCGAGGGGCGACGCACGTCGGGCACGGGAACATTCCCGAAGCGCTTCATCAGCCAGCCATAGGCGGGAATCTTGAAGTGCGATTCCAGTTCCCAGCCGCGCACGAACTGAGGGATGGCGCAATACTGCATAAAAGGGTCAAAAAGATTGACGTGATTCGAAACAAAGAAAGAAGTTCGGCTACCGTCGAAACCAGGTGACCGGCGCACCTCGACCTTCGCTCCAGAAAGAAAAGCGATGCGCCTGCAGAAACCGCGCTGGATCCGATCATGTTTGCGGGCATCCAGAAAAATGCCTAGAAAAACAAGAAGGGGCGCAACGATAAAAAAATGTACGCCACTTGCGATCCAAAGAAACGCGCTGCGCAGGACGAACCAGACCTTTTTCATAAAAACACATCGACGGCGGAGGGAATAACGTCGAGCGAGCGGCACTCCAGCGTGGCCACTTCTCCATCAATCATGATGTCCACGGGAGTGGAAACGTTGAATTCCACATGGCGCACAGCGCGTCGCGAAGCCAGCGGATGATTGATGTGCGAGCCGTCGTAGAGTCTCGGCAAGTTGCGCAGCAAACCAAGCCGCCCGATGGGTCCCCAGCGGACAAATTCGATCAACCCATCGGCGGGATCGGCTTGCGGGGCAATCAGCATCTTACCGCCAGTGTACTTGCTGTTGTTGAAGGTGAGAAATAGAGAGCGCCGCTCGTCCCATTCCTGATCTTCGTCGCAGCGGAGAGCAAACGACCGCCGCTGCAATTGCACCACACGCACGAACACTCCCAGCAGGTAACCCAGGGGGCCGAAAGGCTTGAAGGTGCGATTCGTCAAAGCCGCAACGTCCGCAGTGAAGCCGACGCTCAAAAGGTTGAAAGAAAAAACTTCGCCGGTGGCATGGTTCAGGCGAATGAGATCAATCGCACGCCTGCGATTTTCCAGAATCGCCTGTGTGGAAGCTTCCGCGCCATTCTTGGTGAAATCTTTCAAGAAGGAGTTACCGGTTCCCAGGGGAAGAAATCCCAGCGCGACGCGTTCCAAGGACTTGCGGCCGGCAAAAACGCCGTTGAGAATCTCATGAGCCGTTCCGTCTCCGCCAACAGCAAGAAACTGCCGGTAGCCTTGGTCGTAGGCTTCACGGGCAAGCTCGATGACGTGCCCCGGGCCCATCGAGGCCACGCTGTCCACCTGCAGCTTGCTTTGCCGCAAACGGGCGAGCGCGGGTCCCGCCAGTTTCGCGGAGCGGCCGCCACCAGCGGCGGGGTTCACAATGGCGAAAAATCGTTCCGTTTGGGACATACGCGCGTTCAGGACCCTGTGTCATGAAGAAACAGAATCCTCATGCGAAAATCAAAAGAAGATTCACAAGGGCTGAATTGCGGCAACCCTGTCCAGCTTCGCGAGCCTCTCCGCCAGGACATTTCTCTTGACCTTCAGAGAAGCCGTCCGCGGAAAATCCTCCTCCAAGAGAACGACCCCGTGAATCCGCTTATAGTTTAGCAGGCGCTGGTTGCGCACGTTGATTTCGCGACGAAGCTCGTTACTCATAGACTGGCCCGGTTCGAGATGAAGCACGAGCACAAGCTGCTCCCCGCTCATTGACCGCTTGGGCCAGATATAGTTTGCCGCAAACACGCAAAATTCTTTCACCGGAAGTCCTTCGAAGACGTTTTCAATGTCCTCGGGATAAATGTTCTTGCCTTCTTCGGTAACGATCATATTTTTCTTGCGGCCGCTCAGCTGCAAGTGTCCCCGATCGTCGAATTTCCCCAGGTCGCCGGTCATCAGCCAGCCATCAACAATCGTCTCGGCGGTGAGTTCCGGATCGTTGAGGTAGCCCGCCATAACCGTTTTGCTGCGCACCACAACCTCCCCAATGCCGTCGCTGTCCGGGTTCAAAATGCGGACTTCCATCCCAGGCAGTGGCTTGCCACCGGTATCTGCGCGAAACGGCTTCAGGTCATTGACGGTGATCGCGGTGCCCGCTTCCGTAAGGCCGTAGCCATTAGCTACAGGAATTCCCAAGTCGTAGAAAAACTGCAAAGTCTGCGGCTCGGTGAAGGCGCCTCCCACAATGATGGTGCGCAGCTCCCCGCCAAACGCTCCGTGCACTTGCTTGAGCAGCAGACGGCTGATCCCCAGACGTGGCCGCCCCTTAGTCACAGCCTTGTTGATGGCAACGAGCGCGTTAAAAATTCTGCGCTTGCCCGTGGGCAGAGCGTCGAAGCGTGCTTGCAAACCTTTCTGCAGATTCTTCAGAACCAGAGGCACAAGGCTGACGTAGGTGATCTTGTATTTCGGAAATGCTTCCCGCACATACTCGGGCCGCAACGTACGCAAGTGCACCACCGCGGCGCCGCAGGTAAATGGTCCAAAGAATCCCACCATGAAATCGATGGCATGGTTGGTCGGCAAAACACTCAGGTACCGCACACCCGGCCAGAAGGGATAAATCGAAGTCAGCGCGACACACTGCTCCAAATAGTTCTCGTGCGTCATCATGCAGCCTTTGGGCCGCCCGCCGGTTCCTGAGGAGTACACGATGCAGGCGATGTCGCTGCGTTTGCGCAGCGCGAAGGTTGGCTCACCTTCACCGCGAAATTCCTCCCAACGTTGCGCCCCTGCCAGTTCTGCGTTGGGTGGCGCTTCCGTCACCAACACAGTTTTCACATTCGCCGACGCGCGCCCCGAGGCGGCGTTCAGCTGCCGCCAGATGGGATACTCCGTGATGAGCACCGTTACCCCCGAATGTTTGAGGAGCTGCCACTGCTCATC
>DATDNK010000119.1:0-8777 GCA_036518275.1 Candidatus Acidiferrum sp. | reverse complement strand
ATGCTTGCGCCGAATTCTTCCAATGCGATCTCCGTGTGATCTCGAGTGCGCCCGGGCTCCGTCACGCTGGTCACACCTTCCGCAAACAATCCGGCCAGCAGCACTGCCGATTTCACCTGCGCGCTGGCCATAGGCATTTTGTAATCAATCGGCCGCAGTTTTGTCCCGCGAATCTCCAGCGGCGCAAAGTTATCTTCGCGCCCGCGAATGTCTGCCCCCATTTCGCGCAGCGGCGCAATCACGCGCTTCATGGGCCGCTTTTGCAAAGAATCGTCGCCAGTCAGCTTGGAAGAAAAACTCTGGCCAGCCAGGATTCCCGCCAATAGCCGCATGGTTGTCCCGGAATTCCCCGCATCCAGGGCACGCCAACTGCTCTTCAATCCGTAGGTGCCGCGTCCGGTTACACGCACGATGTCTTTGTTGATTTTTACTTCCGCGCCAAGCGCCCGCATACAATTTAGCGTGCTATGACAGTCCGCCGCCGCGGAGAAATGACGAAGCTCGCTGGTGCCTTCCGCAAGCGCAGCCAGCATCGCATAACGGTGCGAAATGGACTTATCCCCGGGCAGTTCCACGGCGCCGTTCAAGTACTTCGCCGGCTGGATCGTTTCTTTCTTCACGCCAAAAATTCTAGCACGCCTGTCCTTGTGGCCAGTTTTTTCTGCCACACGCCCTGTACTTCGTTACGAAACTTCACGAGCTCCCACAACGTAATATTGAGCGAGGAGAATATTTCGAAATGTCAGCTCGCAGTCAATTCATTCGACTCGCCACAAAATTCGGCATGCTCGTCGGCGCGCTGTTTATCGTCACGGTTTTGCTTGCCGCCATGCCCGGCCATCACGCTCCCGTCGCGCAGCCTCAGGAATCGCAACAGCAGCCTCCTGCTTCGCAGACGCAGCAACAGCAGTCACAGGCTATGGATCCCAACATGCCCGGCATGGACATGGACGACGCCAAGGCCAACGAGGCTCACGCCGTCCACGACATGACACCGGGCCAGCATGCGCACAGCGCGCACATGCACATGACTTCGCCGCGCCCCGAAACGCCCGAAGACTCTGCGCGCGCCAACGAAGTCGTGGACCAACTCCGTGGCGGCATCGCGAAGTACAAGGACTATCATGTGGCCCTCGCCGACGGTTACAAAATCTTCCTGCCCACCCTCAAGCAGCCCGAATATCACTTCACCAATTACATGAACGGCTTCCTTGAAGCGTTTACCTTCGACCCCGCGCGGCCCACTTCCCTGCTCTATAAGAAAACTTCCGCAGGCTACGAACTCGTCGGCGCCATGTACACGATGCCTAAGCGCGCGACGGAAGATCAGCTCAACGAACGCATTCCGTTGAGCATGGCAACTTGGCATCTTCACACCAATCTCTGCATTCCGCCTCTCGGCCAGCGCCGCCACGCCGACTGGACCAAGTTCGGCTTGCGCGGCTCGATTGCCACGCAGGAAGCTTGCGACGCCGCCGGCGGCCGCTTCCATCCGGTGATCTTTGGCTGGATGGTCCACGTCTACCCTTATGAAGACTCCGTGGATCAAATCTTCGCCATGCACCACCACGACTAAGCCGGCGCATAGAGCCGCCACGCCGCCATCTCCGAAACAAGTCCTAGAACGCCTAGCTTGATTCTCCTATCGGGGCAACCTCCCGGCGTCCAATTGCCTCTAGTACGAGTGCCGCGTATTATCTAAGGTTCATGCTTACGGCCTGGCCGCATCTGTCGATACGTCGCGTTCCTCTTTTTCTCGCTCTCCTCGCGTTCCTCGCAGCGCTGTGCCTAATCCCGGGCATTTTGGAGGCACAACAGGCTGCGGAAACCCTTCCTTTGAGCCAAGTTCGGCCCGGCATGCAGGGCTACGCCTATACCATCTTTGCCGGGGACCAGATTGAGAAGTTCGACCTGGAAGTCATCGGCGTGCTGGACAATTTTCTCGGCCCGAAACAATCCATCATCCTCGTTCAACTCAAAGGTCCCAAAGTTGAACATACCGGCGTCGTCGCCGGCATGAGCGGCAGTCCTGTTTATCTTGAGGGCAAGCTCGCGGGAGCGCTTTCGCTCAAACTCGGCATTTTCACCAAGGAACCGATTGCAGGCGTCACGCCAATTCAGGATGTGCTGAATCCCCCGGTTTCCGCTGCGGCGGCAGCGCCCGTGCAACAATTCGGTGTTCCTTCCGAAACTTTCGCAAGCACGGGCCTTCCATCTGGCTCCGCTCTCGAGCCCATCGAGACGCCGTTGGTTTTCTCCGGCTTCCAGCCGGCCACGCTCCAGCAGTTCGCGAGTCAGATTCAGGGCTACGGCCTCGTCGCCACGCAAGGCGGCACAGCCAAGCCGAGTCCGCAAGACGCCCATCTTGTAGCGGGGGACATGGCTGGCATGGTTCTGGTGCAAGGGGACGCTTCCATCAACTCTGCCTGCACCGTCACTGCGGTCGAATCAGATCGCGTGTTTCTTTGCGGCCATCCGTTCTTGAATCTTGGCGATGTCCAACTCCCCATGGCCCGCAGTAAAGTCGTCATGACGCTCTCCTCCGACCTTGCTTCCACGAAGATCGTCAATGTCGCCGGATCCATCGGCACCATTACCAGTGATCATCTGACGGCCGTCACCGGCAGACTTGGCGCGCCTCCCCCGATGATTCCTTTTGATTTGTCGCTCCGCGCTGCGAATTCGGAAAAGAAGCTGCACTTCGAAATCGTCAACCATCCAAAGCTCACGCCCTTGCTCGTGGCCATCAGTACGTTCAATGGGCTGACCCAGAATCCGGTTTACGGCGAGGGCACAACCCTACACCTTACCGCCCAGATTCGCCTGCAAGGTCACGCCCCCGTGGAGATTGAAAACACATTCGCGCCAAGCGATAGCCTGACCCCCGACGGTTTTCCTATTGCGCTCTCGATGCAGAATGTGTTTGCCCGGATTTTCTCCAATACCTTTGAGCCCGCGAAAGTCGACGGCATCTCGCTTCATGTCGAGAGCGTTCCCGGACGAAAGTCTTTCAATATTGAAAGCGCCTGGCTGGAAAAAGGAGAGGCGGCTCCCGGCGAGACGCTGCGTGTTCGCGTTCTATTGCGGCCCTATCGCGGTGCACCCCAGATCGAAGAAACAACCGTCCGTGTTCCGGAGCAGATCGCGCGGGGGACAAACCTGCGCGTCCTTGTCAGCGACGGTGACATGCTCAATCGCGCTTCCCGCGGCTTCGCCTTTACGGGCGCGGGCAGCGGTCCGACCGGTTTGGATCAGCTCATCTCCCTCTTGAACCGCGAGCGCCGCAACGACCGTCTTTATGTGGGGCTTTTCGTTCCGGCGCCGACGATGCTCTGGGACGATAAGGAACTTCCGAACATTCCGCTTTCGCAAATCAACATCGTGGATGGCCGCCCCGGCCCCGGCAGCGTGCAGGTGCTTCGCGAGTCTCTCGCCAGCGAAGCTTCCATCCCGCTCGGTGGCCCCGTCTCCGGCGTCATTTCGCTCAATCTCCAAATCCGGTGAACATTTCTATGCTTAGCGACCATAAGCGTCTTTTTAGTTTCCGCCACCCGTCACTCGCTATTCGCCACTTTCTTCAATTCCTTTCCGCTTCCTTGCTTCTTTGCCTCCTTACCTCCTTCCCGCTCGTCGCCGAGCATACCCGTCGCTGGCGCCAATCCACTTACGAGGATTTTCTGAAAGGTACAGCCCAAGGAGTGGCCGTGCGCAGCGACGGCCGCCTCGAACTTGCTCCCAAATTCACTTTGGTTGCAGACGCCGACGCCTCATACCTCTTTTCCGCGCGTCTTGATCCCAAGGGGACGCTCTATGCAGCCGGTGGTTCTCCGGCGAAAGTCTTCCGTTTTGATTCGAACGCGAAACCTAAGGTGGTTTTTGACTCTTCGGATCTCTCCGCTCAAGCCATCGCCTTCGACGCGAAGGGCGCGCTTTATGTCGGCACTTCTCCCGACGGCAAGGTTTACAAGGTTTCCGCTTCCGGCGAAAAATCTGTTTTCTTTGATCCGAAGACAAAATACATCTGGGATCTGGCGTTTGGCCCCGATGGCACGCTCTATGTCGCCACCGGAGATAAAGGTCAGCTTTTCGCTGTAACGCCTGACGGCAAGGGCGAACTTTTCTACTCTAGCGATGAAGCGCACATTCGCGTTCTCGCGTTCGACACGAACAAAAACCTTATTATTGGAACCGAGCCCAGCGGTCGCATTCTACGTCTCTCACACTCTGTGGGGCCAGGCGGCAAAAATTCCAAGGCAGGTGCTTCGGGGCCTGCTGAAGGTTTCGTCCTTTACGAGACCTCCAAAAGGGAGGTCACTTCGCTGGCAATTTCTCCCGACGGCAGTATCTACGCATCGGCGATTGGCGAGAAAGCACGCGCCGGAGCTCCAGCGCCGACGACGGTGATTGCTACACCTCAAGGTACAACTACCTTCACTACGGGTATCGGCGGCGTGGCCCAGGCTCAAGGGCAGATTCAGGCTCCTTTTCTCCCGTTCCCCTCCCTGGTTTCCAGCAGTATTTATCGCATTAGCGCGGACGGAGCCCCGGAAGAGCTTTGGACTTCGCGCGAAGATGTTGTTTATTCCTTGGGACTTGCTTCCGACGGACGCCTGCTCGCCGGCACGGGTAACAATGGCGCGCTTCTTGCCATTGACGGGCGCGGCGTTTTCGCTCAGCTCGCTAAGGCTGGCTCTTCGCAAATCACCGGCATCGTGAGAAATTCTTCCGGGAAAGTTTTCCTGTGCACTTCCAATCCGGGAAAAGTTTTTTCACTTGGCCCGGAATACGAAGCAGAAGGTACATTCGAATCTCACTCTTTCGATGCGCAGCTCTTTTCCCAATGGGGCCGCATCGAGTGGTGGAGCCCGCCGCCGGCTTCTCCAGCAAAGCCAACGTCTGGTTCCAGCGCGCATGGAAATGATCCCCGTATCGAATTTTTCGTCCGGACAGGGAACACGGATGATCCCGGCAAAGAATGGTCCCGCTGGTTTGGTCCGTACACGAAATCCGGCAGCGCCACCGAAGCACCGCCCGCCCGATTCGCGCAGTGGAAAACACTGATTCACGACGGCCGTCCTGGCGACGGCATCGATTGGGTGAGCCTGGCGTATCTTCCGCGGAATGTTGCTCCGGTGATTGACGGCGTCGGGATTCAAGAGCCGGGCGTCCGTGCGCAAAGTCCACCCACGATCGCTTCCGGCCAGCCGACTACAGTCACGCTGAAAATGCCGCCCCCTCCAAGCGTCAGCGGCGTGACCATCACGCAGAGCACCGCAACCAGCCGTTTTGAGCAACCGCCGCAGGGCATAATGCAAAAAGGCTATCGCACCGTGCTTTGGACCGCGCATGACGACAACGAGGATGACCTGCAATTTGCCGTCTACTATCGCGGAGAAAATGAAACCGCCTGGAAGCTGCTCAAAGACAAATTAGATCAAAAGTTTTATTCCTTCGATACCACGACACTTGCGGACGGTGCTTACTATCTCAAGATCGTGGCTTCCGACTCTGCTTCGAATCCCCCTGCCGCCGCGCTCACCGCTGAACGCGAATCCGAACGGTTTGAAGTCGATAACACTCCACCCGTCGTTGAGGACCTGCGTGTGGGCCCTGCCTCGGGCAAAATGAGCGGGGGACATCCTGCGTCTTTCACGGCACGCGATGCCACTTCGGCGATTGACCGCGCACAATACAGTCTGGATGGCGGCGATTGGATTCTTGTGTCGCCGAGCTTGGGCATCAGCGACGCGCCAGTGGAACACTACGATTTTGGGATCCCTGCGGTATCTCCCGGGGAACATACGGTCGCCGTGCGCGTCTTCGACCATTTCGAAAACGTCGGCAGCGCCAAAATTACCTTCACTGTTCCTGCCCCCAAGCCTTAATCTAATAGGCGCTCACAGGCATCCGAGCAGAGGGGCCATAACATGAAATCCATCAGCTTCGCCGGAAAGGCAGTTCTTTTCGTCCTGTTACTCTCGGCGGTTTTGCTGAAAGCTGCTGACGCTCCCACGGTCACCGTGAAAGGCTATGTACTGGATTCTGCCTGCGCGTTCACTAAAGGGCTCAGCAAACCAATCAGCAAGGAATGCGCGATCTCTTGCGCCAAGGCCGGTTCACCGCTCGTCATTCTCGCGGACGACGGAACCATCTACTGGCCGATTGCCGATACAACTCCGTCTAGCGGCCAGAATTCCAAGCTTCTGCCTTTTGCCGGCGAGAAAGTCACCGCTATTGGCAAGATCTATGAACGCGGCGGTTCCAAAGCCATCGTGATTGAAAAGATTGAACCACAAACGCCGCAAAGGTAAGCCGAGACAGTCATTTCGACCCGAGGGAAAGCTTTGCGTCTTGTCGCGAGTGGGAAATCTCTCTTCAGATTTCGCATTCAAGGTTGGGGGCGAAGTTCCATGCGTGGGCTTATTAAAACTGAGAACTGGCGCTTGATGGCCTGCACTCAGCTCATCCAGCGCTCTTGCACGGTCGTCGTTTGATACTTCTCGATTTCCACGCCAAAGCCGATCCGGCCGTCTCCATAAGGCTCGTTGCGGACGTGCACCACGCGCGCGGTACAGCGCATCTCCTGGGGAGCGTTTCCGGTAACTTCCGCGGGCATGCGAATGGTGGCTTCGATGGGCATGCCAACCTGCAAGGGAGCCGAGGACGCGAAGAAAAATCCGCCCCGGCAAACGTTCAGCGCTTCGGTAAAATGCTCGGTCTTGTCAGCAGCTACGCCCACCGCCCGAAAGCGCAAGGGCGTCCGGTGGCTGACACGTGCTAGCTGTCGACGCTCACTTGCTTTCATAGGTACCTCCTCGATGCGAGAAAGAGTCTTACACGGACTCTCGCCATTTGAGGAAGGTTAATTCAAGCGTATCAGAGGGATACGGGTGGTCAAGTACCAAAGATGGGCTGGCCAAGGGATACCAGTACTTATCAGGCCGCCCGAGATTTTTGGCCTAGCCTTCAGAACTGCCAAAATGCCTCTTTCATCCGGCGGAAAACCAAGATAAATATGAAATGCTGGCAGCAACATTTGAACCCAAGAGAGGCTCTTGACCACCGCTCCTACCCTCGAATCCAGTACTTACCAGGCGCCAGATTGGGATGCCATTTGCCAGGCGCACGCGCGCATCGCGCCTCGGATTCACCGCACGCCCATCATGACTTCCACCTCGCTCGATGCGATGGCCGGAGCGCGCCTCTTCTTCAAATGTGAGAACCTCCAGAAGACTGGTTCATTCAAGATCCGCGGCGCCGCCAACGCCATCCTCTCCCTTTCGGGAGAACAAGCCGCCCGCGGCATCGTGACGCAATCGAGTGGCAACCACGGAGCGGCGGTGGCCTGTGCGGCGGCTTGGCGCGGCGTGCCGGCCTACATCGTCATGCCTAAAAACGCGCCGAAAGTGAAAATCCAGGCCATTGAAGCCTATGGCGGCAAAATCACTTTTTGCGAGCCCAAAGTTTCCTCGCGTAAGGAAACTTGCGACCGGGTGCAGGCGGAGACAGGCGCGCACCTCGTTCATCCTTACGACGACGACCGCATTATTGCCGGGCAAGCCACCACGGCAAAAGAGTTTCTCGAAGAAATGCCTGATCTGGACGTCATTTTCGCGCCCGTCAGCGGAGGCGGCTTGCTGAGCGGCACGTGCCTTGGCTCGGAGGGCATTCGAAAGGACATTCGAGTCATCGGCTGCGAACCCGCGCGCGCCGACGACGCTTACCGCTCTCTCACCACCGGTACGCTGCAATCACTGGAATCCAGCGACACCATCGCCGATGGCTTGCGCGCCTCCCTTTCCCCGCGTACTTTTGCCATCTTGCGCCGTCACGTGGAGCGCATCTTGCTGGTTACCGAAGAGGAGATTATCGCCACCGCACGCTTGGTGTGGGAGCGCATGAAGATCATCGTCGAGCCGTCCAGCGCCGTAGCCCTGGCCCCGCTACTGAAGCCCGGCGTCGTGAAATCCCTGAACTTGCCACCGCGCGGCGACGGCACGCCGCCCAAACTCGGCGTGATCTTCTCCGGCGGCAATGTCGACCTGAACGCCCTTCCCTGGCTCTCCTAGCACGCGAACACCTGAATCCCCGTGTGCGTGGCGGGAAACAGCCACACACGAATGGTTATGCCTGTGGACGAAATGTGCAAAATAAGGAGCACTCCTCCACCTGATAGCAAAAGCGTCCGTCTTTACTATTGATAGATAAGGACTTAGCCCATCTTACGTTTGGTTCCTCGCTTGCTCTACATCGCCCCCGAGTTTGGGTCTCTCGCTAAAGGTTTGGGCTCTTTAAATGAACGGGCAAGTTCAGGACCGGGTTGACGAGCATCGCGCCGCAGTGCTTATCGGCATGCCAGCATCGGAACTGCGCCGCTACTCCCGGGCCTCCGGCTTGGGTCATGTTGAGAGTGACGCGCAGGGCCAAACGATAGTTTTCACTTACGAGGAGTTGCGTCGGATCTGCCTCTTGGTGGCGCAGTCTTCGAAGTAAGAAGCACACCGGTCTTCGTTGCGCTGAGATTTTGGTTTCCCACCTGTAGTACTCGCCTCGGTTCCGGGCGTCTACCCCCACAGACGCCCGGGGCCCTCTCTCCTTCTCACGTCTCAGGACGAAATCGCTCCGTCGGAGCAAGAGAGCAATAACCACGCAAGGCTACTTCTCTTTCAATTTGAGCTTGCCCTCCGCCTTATTTTCCTCCAGGAATTTGCGCAGGTCGGAAGAAGCTTCCAGCAGCCGCATCCATTGCTCGTAGTACAGTGTGACGGGAAAGCGGC
>DATDNK010000118.1:0-2824 GCA_036518275.1 Candidatus Acidiferrum sp. | reverse complement strand
GGACGAGATCGGCCTTTTCCTTTTGAATCGCCGCAGCGAGCGCTTTGGCCGATCCGAGTGGATCAAGCTGCGCGAAATTGTCGTCGGAAATGTGAATCGCGCGGTCCGCTCCTTTCGCCAGCGCTTCTTTGATGGTTTGCTTTACGCGCTCCGGGCCCATCGAAAGCGCAACCACTTCGCCGCCGTGCTTTTCCTTCAGCCGCAGCGCTTCTTCCAGCGCGTAGCTATCCGGCTCATTCATCTCAAAGCCGATGTCGGATTCCTTGATCCAGTTTCCGGCAATGGCTAGCGGCGCGTCCTTCGCGGGAACCTGCTTGATGCACACGATGATGTTCACTGGCCTCTTCCCTCTGCCTGGGCTCACGAAAAGGAATGATTCGACCTGAGCGGAGCGAAGTGGCTCAGATCCCTATTGACAGTCACACTCATAAAGTTGAGATTCTTCGGCGAACCTTATCGGTTCGCTTCAGAATGACAACATACTACAGCGGCGCGAAGCGATTTCCTATTTTCCCGACCAGCGCCGGAAAATGAGCGCGGCGTTGGTGCCGCCAAATCCGAAAGAATTCGAGAGCGCGTATTCGACCGACGCTTTCCGCGCATGATTGGGCACGTAGTCGAGATCACATTCGGGATCCGGATTCTCGAGATTAATGGTGGGAGGGAGCGTCTGGTCGCGCAGCGCCAGCACGCTGATTCCGGCTTCAAGGCCGCCTGCTCCGCCGAGCAAGTGCCCGGTCATGGATTTCGTGGAGCTGATGGGGACGCGCTTGGCGCGCTCGCCGAAAACGCGCTTTAGCGCGCGCGTCTCGATGACGTCGCCGATGGGCGTGGAAGTGCCGTGGGCGTTGACGTAGCCAATGTCGTTGGGTGACAGTTTTGCATCCTTCAGCGCCGCCATCATCACGCGATATGCGCCGTCGCCGTTCTCTTCCGGCTGAGTCATGTGATACGCATCACCGGACATTCCGTAGCCAACGATTTCCGCAAGAATTTGTGCATTGCGTTTCTGCGCGTGTTCGAGAGTTTCAAGAATAAGGATTCCCGCGCCTTCGCCAACGACGAATCCATCGCGGCCGGCGTCCCAGGGACGGCTGGCGTGCTGGGGATCATCATTGCGCGTGGAGAGAGCTTTCATGGCCGCAAAGCCGCCCACTCCCATAGGCGTAATCGTTGCCTCCGCGCCCCCGCAAATCATCATTTCTGCGGCGCCGCGCTCGATAATTTTGTAAGAGTCACCGACCGCGTGCGCGGAAGCGGAACATGCCGTGGCGGTAGCCGAATTCGGCCCCTTAGCACCATAACGAAT
Source organism: Candidatus Acidiferrum sp. (assembly GCA_036518275.1). Taxonomy (GTDB): domain Bacteria; phylum Acidobacteriota; class Terriglobia; order Acidiferrales; family UBA7541; genus Acidiferrum. Next base: position 1,515 of record DATDNK010000118.1, on the reverse strand, counting down.
GGAAATCTGCCCCGAAGCCAGATTCACGATAGCGGAAGGAATGAAAAAGGGAGAGATCTTGCCCGGGCCGCCGTTCAGCAGCTTGCCATGCTCGCGCTCGATGATGTCGAACCCGCCGATGCCGGAAGAAACATAGACGCCCACTTCGTCGAGATTCGAGTCTTCCGGCTTCCAGTTCGCGGACTTCACCGCAAAATCCGCGCTCGCCAGCGCGACCTGGATGAAGCGCGCCATTTTCTTGAGTTCTTTCTTCTCAATCCACTGGAAGGGATCGAAGTTCTTCACTTCGCCAGCGATCTTGCAGTCGAAGCCAGTGGTGTCGAAATGGGTGATCGGCGCGATGCCGCTGCATCCGGCGACGAGGTTCCGCCAGCTTTCCTCCGTGCCGATACCCAGCGCGCAGACCAGTCCAACGCCCGTGACAACTACCCGGCGAGTCAACGTTCCCTTCCCTGTTGCGGCGATTGTTTCGTGGCTTACTTACCTTTGGCGTGTTTGTCGATATACTCGACGGCGTCTTTCACCGTGGTCATCTTCTCGGCGTCCTCATCGGGCACTTCGATGCCGAAGGCCTCCTCAAACGCCATCACCAATTCTACCTGATCGAGCGAGTCGGCTCCCAGGTCGTCCACAAACGATGCCGTGGGCGTCACTTCCGCTTCGTCCACGCCGAGCTGTTCGACGATAATCTGCTTTACGCGTTCTTCTACGCTGGCCATCCGTGTCCTCCGCGATGTTAAGTCGGTGTAAGTGCTATTTTGATCCGCTTACCCCAGGCTAAAGAGCCTGCCCTGCTTGCGCGGAGTACAGCCGCGCGAAACTCGTTTGTTCGGGCCAGCACAGTCGCGAGCGCCCCGTCTAGTCCGATTCTCCACTACCCCGGTTGGTTGCGAGCAAATTGCCCTGAATTTGCACCTTAAGATAACCCGCCCATTCTAGTCAGGGCCCCCCGGCAAGGTCAACTTTGCGGCTCGCCTCTTTTGTCACCGGGCGGAATCAGCAGATCTTCGTCCAAGATTTCTATTCCGTACGCTTCTTCGAGTGCCATTCCCAACTCGACAAGATCAAGGTGGTCGCGCGTTGCAAACAACTCTTCTATCTCCGCGGGCGTCAATCCCGCCTTCTCTCTCAATGCGTCTCGAAACCTCCAGGGTCGAGGATCTTCTTGGCCAGAAGTCGTCGTAACGCTCATTTTAGATTTTCCACCAACTCATTAACCTGTTACGCCAAATACATGCCGCCGTTGACGTCGAGGACGTGGCCGGTGATGTAGCCGGCCTCGTCGCTGGCGAGGAAAACGATGGCAGCAGCAACGTCGCGCGCGCAGCCCATCCGCCCCAAGGGAATGCGCGTCTTCAAATCTTCCTTCACTTTGCCGGAAAGCACATCGGTCATCGGCGTTTCGATGAAGCCCGGTGCAACGGCATTTACAGTGATATTGCGCGACGCGATTTCCATGGCGATGGCTTTGGTCAGCCCGATCAGCCCGGCCTTTGCGGCGACGTAATTCGCCTG
>DATDNK010000117.1:0-2353 GCA_036518275.1 Candidatus Acidiferrum sp. | reverse complement strand
GAATGGCTGAGCGTACCTGGAACGGGGGGAGGGTAACGCCATGACGCCTTTGCGATACGTGCTGATGATTCTCGGACTCGGTTTGTTTGGCAGCGCAAGCGCCCTTGCTGCTTACGATGTTTTTCTGGCCACGCAGCTTCGTCGATTGCTCCACTGCAACGCGTCGACACCTCCGCACGGGTGGAGAGTGATCTACAGGCTGCGATTTCCCGGTTCAAGTGCCGGGCAAGGGCTCCGCTAGCCAAACCCTGTGGGTGGCTCGGGACGCGATGCCAGAAGGAGGAGCGACCATGATTCGAAGAGCAAGCACCGCCGCGCTTCACGATTCGTCAGGGTTGCTCTCCACCGGGCAAACGCGCACCGCGCCACCCGGCTGGCGGCCAGAAAAAAGATGGTCCAAAGGAGACTCAGATGATCTGCCGCTTCGTGCTTTGGGGAACACTTATTCTTTAACCGATGGGTACTTCGGCCGCGCCGGAACTCCCTTGTAGTCTTTCAGCGCTTCCTTCGCCAGTTCGATGGCCTTTTCGAGTTGCGGATCGTGTCCGCTCACTACCAAATCAGGCCGCTGCGGCACAACGTAATCCGGGTCCACTCCGTGTTGCTCGACAATCCACTCGCCGCCGTTATCGCTGCTGAAGAAGGCGAAGCCCGGAGCAGTCACGAATCCGCCGTCGCGCAAGGGCTGGCCACCGCCGATGCCAACCAACCCGCCCCACGTGCGCGTGCCTACAATCGGTCCAATTTTCTCGCGGTGGAAGAACCACGGAAACGCGTCGCCGCCGGAGCCGGCGAGTTCATTAACGATCATTACCTTCGGTCCGTAGATGGCCACTGGCGGCCATGGAACATCCGCGGTGTCGCGCGGGGCGACCACCGCAAGCAATTGCCGCTTCAGCTTCTCGGTATAGAAATCGGGAATCTGCCCGCCTGAGTTATCCCGCTCGTCAACGATAATTCCGTCTTTGTCGAGTTGCGCCGTGAACTGCTTGTCGAACGCGATGATGCCCTGGAAGGACGTGTCAGGCACGTGCATGTAGCCGATGCGCCCGCCCGTGGCTTCCCCAACTTTCCGGCGATTCGCGTCAATCCAGTCGAGATAGCGCACTCCCGCTTCGCTGTTTGTTGGTTTCACGGTGATCTCCCACGCGCCTTGTGGCGTGGACTTGCTGTTAATTTTCAGTGTAACCAGCTTTCCCGCGAGGTCCTGCAAATACGAATACACGTCGCGGTCGGAACGTGTTTCCTGCCCGTTCACCGCAATCAGGTAGTCGCCCGCCTTCACTCTCAGTCCGGGCTCTGTCAGTGGTGACCGCGTCGCTTCGCTCCAGTTTTCGCCAGGATAAATCTTGGCGATGCGGAGGTAGCCGCCATCCGGCTCGAAGTCAGCTCCCAGCAGCCCCACGTTGACGTGCGTCCACTGCGGCTGGTCGCCCCCGCCCACATACGTGTGCGAAGTGCTCAGCTCGGAAATCATTTCGCCAATCAAATAATTCAAATCACTGCGGTCCACCAGCCAAGGCAGCAGCGCTTCATAGCGCGCACCGATTTTCTTCCAATCGTGGCCGGTCATCGCGGGATCCCAGTAGAAGTCCCGCTCGAGGCGCCACGCTTCGTGGAAAACTTGCCGCCATTCTTCGCGCGGGTCGATCCGCACCTGCATTTCGCTGAGGTTCAACTTGCCGTCGCCGATTTTCGCTTTTCCCGGCGTTGCGTCCACGATACCGTAAACGGGTCCTGCTTTGTAGATGACCTTCTTGCCTTCTTTGTCCAGGTCGTAGCCGTCGATCCCATCGAGCAAAACCTTGTCTTCGCGCTTGACCATGTCATACAAGTGCAGGGCGTTCCTCGGCTGACGTGGAGCTCCGGGGACGAACTGCCGGGTCTCTTGCGGAACGTCAATGTAAAAGAGTTTGTCTTTGCGCGCGGCAAGGCCGCCCAGGATTCCCGGCTTGATGGGCACAGGGACGACGCGATCGGCGATCCCATCGAGGTCAATCTGAATCGGTTTGACCGCCTCTTCTTTTTTCTCCCCTTTCTTCCCTTCTTTCTTTTCTTCCGTCTCGCTCTTCGCCTCGGCGGACTTCTTCTCGTCTTTCTTTTCATCGGCCGCCTTCTCCTCATCACTCTCGGGCTTAAAAGGAGAAGCCTCGTCAGCCTTCAGCGTGACGGCGAAGATGCCGTCGGTCGTGTAGTAGTTGTAGCGCTGATCGAGCTGGCCGGCGCTCGGATAAAAATATCGAGTCGAGATGAAAAACAGGTATTTCCCGCCGGGATCGAACACCGGGTTGCTATCGTTGTAAAAACCTCCGGAAACTTTCGTGATTTTCTTGGTGCCGAGCGAATAGAGAAA
>DATDNK010000116.1:0-9545 GCA_036518275.1 Candidatus Acidiferrum sp. | reverse complement strand
TATGAATTTTGGATCCATGTATCCCGATTATCGCCCAGTGCCGTTCCAACTTGACCGGCTAATTTTGCACCACCTGGTATTTCCTGCAAAAAGTTGGAACGCACCAGTTTTGCGATTGCTTTTACTTTTTTCAATTACCGGCAGGAGCTGCTCTCTTGAGGACCATCCGCCACGCGAGCCAGCCTGCCAAGGCAGGCAAAAAAAACCGTGCCGAGTAACACCCAGTGTGCCACAAATTCGAGGCACGCGCAGCTTGCTCACAACTTGAGTCTCGCCCCGTTCTTTTCGCACCGTTGACGTTAGGAGGCTCTTGGGGTGCCCTTGGTAGGCCCTGCGAGGTTGGTTATCTCCGCAACGCCTGAGCGTTATCGTTTTCCCCCTTGCATGGCAGTTCAAGGAAAAAACTCCCGCTGGCAGGCATCTTTCCTTTATGATTTCGCCGCCGGGCCTGCTCTTGCTAGTCGAATACGTACACATCGCAAACGGATCGGTGCATGAACACTGATCGCTTTCCAACTGGAGCTCGCGCAGCCCTTACGCTGCTGCTGCTGATCAACCTGTTCAACTACATCGACCGGTATGTGCTGGCAGCGGTGCTGCCGGAAATCGAAGATACCTTCTTTTCCTCGCCGGAGCGAACCGGCGCATCGGTCCAGCATCTTGTGGCCAGCTTCGAGCACGCATTCGGATTTACTCCCAGGCTTGCCCTGGGTGGCCTTCTCTCGACCGCTTTTATGGTGACGTACATGATCGCGGCCCCTTTGTTTGGCCGGTTGGCCGAACGGACGTCGCGGTGGATTCTGATTGGTGTGGGAGTCAGTTTGTGGAGCGTCGCCAGTGGTGCATCGGGGCTGGCGGCAACGTTCCTGATCCTGCTTGCCACGCGGTGCTTCGTAGGGATTGGGGAAGCCGCGTATGGTCCGGTGGCGCCGGCGATCATTGCCGATTCGTTCTCCATCCGAGTGAGGGGCAGGGTCCTTTCCTGGTTCTACACCGCGATGCCCATAGGGGCGGCGATAGGCTATGTATTGGGAGAGCAAATTGCGAAGTCACGAATAGGCGACTTTGGATCGCAATTGCTTGGGCTTTCTTCTGTGAGCTGGCGATGGGCGTTTTATCTCGTCACCCCTCCTGGGCTCATTCTGGGGCTGTGGTGTCTGTTCCTGCGCGACCCCTCCCGGGGGCAGTCCGACTCGATCGCTTCTCCGTCAAGTCCTATCCGCTGGAGGGATTACCTCATCCTGTTTCGCACTCCCTCCTATGTGTTATGCAGCCTGGGAATGACATGCATGACTTTTGCGATGGGCGGAATCGCTGTTTGGATGCCGTATTACCTGGAGCACCGGCCCGGGGTGCAGCGGTTTCCTACAACCACCTTTGGCGCCATCCTGCTCGTAACCGGCCTGGTAGGAACGTTGTTGGGAGGCATGGCAGGAGACAAGCTGCGGAAAAAGTTTGGCGGGTCATACTTTCTGGTTTCCGGTGTCCCCATGCTGATTGGATTTCCGGTGGTGTGGATGATCACAACATCGACTTTCCCGTGGATCTGGGTTCATGTTTTCGTCGCGTGTCTCTGTCTCTTCTTCAATACTGGTCCCACGAACACGATTCTCGCCAACGTCACACACCCTGCGATGCGTGCGGCGGGTTACGCGCTTAATATCTTTTTGATTCATGCGCTCGGAGACGTTCTTTCGCCCTTTGTCATCGGTTTAATCAGCGACAAGTACAACATGAACATCGCGTTCCGCGTGGTTGCATTTATGTTTCTTTGCAGCGGGCTCGTGTGGCTTTGTGGAGCGCGATACCTCGTCACGGACACGGCGCAGGCCCCGCTTCGGCTGGGGCAAGCAGCGCAGCCGGATTGAGGTCGCTTGAGGTTCTGGGACCCGCAGATTAAAGTTCGAGAAACCGCGAACCTCCACGCACCTCAGCATCCGCCGAGGAAACGTTCGGGAGACAGATTCAGGAAGAGAAGAACTTGACGAACGCCACGAATGTTGAGGCAAAGCCCGTCGAAACCGGAACCATTCGGAAGATGCAGGTTCGGCTGATTCCGTTTCTCTTCCTGCTTTACGTCATCGCGATGGTCGACCGCATCAACATTGGTTTTGCCCAGTTGACGATGAACAAGGATCTGGGCATCAGCAGTCAGCAATTCGGAATTGCCTCCGGAATATTCTTCATCGGGTATTTTCTTTTTGAGGTGCCCAGTAATTTGATTCTGCACAAGATCGGAGCGCGCATTTGGGTTGCCCGTATTCTCTTAACCTGGGGAGTAGTGGCATCACTCACTGGGCTGGTGCACAGCGTTCACCAGTTGTACATCGCGCGGGTACTGCTTGGGTTTGCGGAAGCCGGCTATTACCCCGGAATTGTTTTGTACATGACGTACTGGTTTCGCCGGCAGGAACAAGCGCGCATGCTCGCCCTATTCTTGACGGGCTTTGCAGTCAACAGCATTGTGGGTGCGCCGATCTCCGGCCTGATTTTGGGCCACTTGCACTGGCTGGGCCTGGGAAGCTGGCGCTGGCTTTTCATTCTCGAGGGCCTGCCGGCCATTGCCCTTGGAATCTTCACGCGCTTCATCCTGCCAAACCGGCCGAGTGAAGCGAAGTTTCTGACCGATGAAGAAAAGAAATGGGTGCAGGGGGAATTAGAGCGGGAAGAGCAACTGAAGTTGCGGCAGGGGAGGCATTCGGCGTGGGAGGGGATGACAAATCCACGAGTATGGCACTTGGTGGCCATCTATTTTGGGATGATGATCGGGAGCTACACCTTAAGTTTCTATGCGCCGAAACTCATCGAGTCTTTGTCGAGCGAATACTCCTACAGTTTGGTTGGCTACCTGGTGATGATTCCGTACCTGGCCGCGCTCGTGGGGATGATCCTGGTTGGGCGCAGTTCGGACCGGCGGATGGAGCGCAAGTATCACACGGCCATTTCTTTGCTCGTGGGAGGAATTGGATTTTTATCACTGTCCGCGGCGCATTCTCCCTTTGTGACGATTGTCCTGCTGTCTCTTCTTGCGATCGGGTATTGCAGTTCGCTCGGCCCCTTTTGGGCAATGCCAAGCGAATTCCTGACCGGATTTTCGGCGGCCAGCGGAATTGCGGTGATCAATTCGTTTGGAAACCTGGGCGGGTTTGTCGGACCGTACGTGGTTGGATTTATAACGGAGAAGACCGGCGCACTGTACGGCGGCCTGGCGTTTGCAGGGGTTTCCATGCTGGTGGCCACAACGCTGGTGTTCTTGCTCCCGAAAATGTCTGCAGTCCGTTGAAAAGCTGAAGAAAAAGGGGGACATTTTGCTGGAAACAGAGAACAATTTGGGGCGTCTAAAGGCTGGGAGGAATCCTCGATGATCCAGCGAATACCGATTTTTCTACTTTTGCTGTTGGCGATTCCGGTTTATGCGCAGGACAAGAAACCGGCGACGCTGAGAGAGGTCTTGCTGGCGGAATTGCGTTCGACACACGGCTCCGAAGAATGGTTCGTGCCCGCGAATATTGCGGTGAAGGGCTTGACCGCGGAGCAAGCAAGTTGGACCGACGGCAAGGGAAATCATTCGGTCGGCCAGTTGGCTTACCACTTGGTTTTCTGGAATCGCCGGAATCTCCAGGTTCTCAAAGGCGAGAAGCCCGAGAAATTCAGCGGCAACAACGACGAGACTTTCGATAAGTTCGACAGTAAGACCTGGAATGAAACTGTCCAGCAGCTCGATCAGGTTATGAACGAGCTGGAGAAGTGGGTGGAGAGCGCGGATGAAGCAAAGTTGAAAGAGTCCGCCCAGGTATTTACGCACATCAGCACGCACAACGCGTATCATATCGGCCAGATCATTTACGTTCGCAAAGAACAAGGCTCCTGGGATCCCAAGAACGGCGTCCGCTAGTCGCTAAAACTGTTGCTCGAACCCAGGCTTGCTGACAAACAAGCTTCCACCTTTCCTCTGCGGACCAAGGTTGGACTACAATCGCGGTCCTCGTAGATTCATCTCGAGCGGAGGGACACAGCCAATGCTCGTTAACCGTCGGGAACTGCTCTATGGCATGGCCGCCTCATTTGCCGGGTCTGCCGTACCAATGCTATCTATCGCTCAGGAAAAGCAGCCTGGTTTGCGCATTAATGCCGCGCGGTTGGAGCGCCGGCTAGAGGACCTGAGTGTCTACGGGCGGCCTGCCGGTGGGACATTCGCCGATGGCGCAAGCCGTATTGCTTATTCCGACGCGGATGCGGCGGGCAGAAATTACGCCATGAATGCGATGCGGGAGGCCGGGTTGAAGCCGCGCATCGACGCGGCGGGAAACATTTTTGGAGCGCGCGCTGGAAGCGACGCATCTTTACCACGCATTCTGTTTGGGTCGCACATCGATTCCGTGCCAAACGGCGGCAACTTTGACGGAGACGTGGGCTCCATGTCGGCCATCGAGGTGATGCAAACACTGGAAGAGAACCACGTGACGACAAAGCATCCGCTGGAGATGGTCATTTGGTCCAATGAAGAAAATCTGGTGGGCAGCCCCTTAGCTGCTGGCGGGTTAGACGAGAGCGTGCTAAATCGGGTGTACAACGGTATTCGGATGGAGGATGGCCTCCGCAGGATTGGAGGCGATCCTGCGCGATTGGCTGAGGCGCGCATCGCGCCGCACTCGTTTTGCTGCTATCTGGAATTGCACATAGAGCAGGGGGGGATACTTGACAAAGCCAAGATTCCGATTGGCGTGGTCGAGGGCATTGTCAGCATCGACGAATATCAGGTGGAGATCCACGGGTTTGCGAATCACGCCGGGGCTACACCCATGCCGGAGCGGCGAAACGCGTTGCTGGCGGCGGCCAAGCTCATCGAAGTGGTGCAAGATGTGGTGACACGAGAGCCGGGGCGACAGGTGGGGACCGTGGGGCAATTGCAAGTTTTCCCGAATGCTCCCAATGTCGTGCCGGGCCTGGTGAAGCATTCCATCGAGCTGCGTGACCTTTCGGCCGAGAAGATTGCGCGGCTGGGCAACGAGATTCAGCGGCGAGCGGAGGAAATCGCACTTGAAACGAAAACGGAAATCCAAATCAAGAGAGTGGACCACGACCCGCCGGCTATTGCCGATCCGGAAATTCAGAAAAGAATTGAAGAAGCCGCGGCGAGTTTGGGATTGAAAACCATGCGGCTGCCTAGCGGCGCGGGACATGATGCGCAATGGATGGCGCAGCTGGCACCGATGGGAATGATTTTCGTCCCCAGCATTGGAGGAATCAGCCATTCGCCGAAAGAACTGACCTCCTGGCAGGATTGCAAGAATGGGGCGAACGTGCTTCTCCAGACCATCCTTTCCCTGGATTCCCGCTAGGATCCGCAGGACATGGAACTTCATTGCGGACTTCGAAGCTGGTGGGACCACAACAACGGAGTAAGATTGGCGCTGACGTACTGCTCAGGCTACGTGGCGTTTACTGCAAAGCGTTTACACGCGGCTTTTGTCCGCTCCTCTCTCGCGGTATATAGTGGAAAATGACCGCGCGCACCTCTCCTGGAGCGCGCCGGTTACTCAACAACCGTAAGCCCGCAAAGGCAATTCGAACGAATGGCAGACGTCAACAAGAACCTGGATCGCGCCAAGCGCTTCCTTGAGAAGAATCGCGTCGAGGATGCCATCCAGGCGTATCTGGCGGTGCTGGATGAGGCGCCACAGCACCAGGAAGCCACGCAGGCGCTAGGCGACCTGTACGCGCGCATCGATCAAGCCGACCGGGCAGCGGTGTACTACGGCATGCTGTTTGACTTGCTGGTTGACCCGAAGGATGAGTCAAAGGCGCTTGCGATCTACAACCGGTTCCTCCGCTCCATTCCAGCACAACAGGCTCCTGAGCGTGTAGCGCGCTACGCCTTCCTTCTGCAGCGGCAAAATCGCGCGGATGAAGCGGTCGAGCAGTACAACAAAGCCGGAGAGCTTTTCGTGACAGCGGGGCGCGACGAGGATGCGCTGTTCTGCTGGGAGAGAATCTCGCAGCTCGAGCCCGACAACCTTGCGAGGCAGATCAAGCTGGCGGAAGGCGCCGAGCGGCTGGGGAAAAACGCGCTGGCGGCGCGCGCGTTTCTTCGCGCCGGACAATTGGCCACGACCAAGGGCTCTTCATCGGATGCGTTGAATCTTCTGGGCCGGGCTCAGAAACTCGCTCCGCAAGAACGCAGCGTGGCGCTGCTGTATGCGCAAGCTAACCTGCAAGGCGGCAATGCCGTGCGCGCGATGTCCATTCTGGAACCATTTGCGGCCACGGAGAGTGACGCGCCGTTTCTCATGACTTATTCCGAGGCGCTGATGGGCGCGGGCCAGCTCGAGCGCGCCAGCGAAGTTCTGCAAAAGCTGCTGCGCGAAAAAAACGAAGGCGTCACTCAAATCTTTGATTTAGCGGAGCGCCACGCTGCTGCCGGTCAGGAGCAAAGGGCGATATCCGTTCTCGAAATGCTGAAGCGAAGGATGTTCGCTGACAAGCGCCAAAGCGATTTCGCAACCATGATGGACGGGGTGGGCGCGAAGTTCCCGCATTCGCAGAGCATTTTGGAATTTTGGGCTGGCATCCACAACGAACTGAACCGCGAATCGCAATACTTTGAAGTGTTGATCAAACTGTTCGATGTGTACCTGACTTCAGGAAATGTCAAAAAGGCGTCGGAGTCTCTGGAACGGCTCGTGGACATCGACCCGTACGATTTCCGGAATCAGGAGCGGCTAGAAACACTGCGTGGGCGCGTGGATGACGCATATGTGAACCGGCTCTCGAGCCGGATGATGAGAGCGGGGCAAGCCACGGGCGGGCATGCGCCGCGGTCAGGGGCGTCGCCCGCGGCTTCGGGACCGCTGGCCACGCCGGAAGCAGGCCGGCAGATGCAGGCGCTGGAAGACCTCATCGTGCAGACCGAAATCTTTTTGCAATATTCACTGCAGAGCAAAGCGCTGGAGCGCTTACAAAAGATTGCGTCCATGTTTCCGGGGGAGGAGGCGCGCAACGCACGGCTGTCGAGTTTGTACCAAACCGCGAACTGGTGGCCGCCTGGCGCGGAGAAAGCGAAGGCGGAAGCGACCGCGAAGAGCGAGCCCAAAGCTGCGGCGCCATCGGCCGGGGAACCTCAGACCGGCGCACTTACCGGCAAAACGGGAGTCTATTCCGCGGAGACGTTACGCGACCTTTCGAAAATTTCCGAGATCAATCAAAAGATTTTTCGGCAGCAGACGCCGCGGGCGATGCTCAACACTGCGGTCAATGAAGTGGGGTCTTATCTGCAGGCTACACGCGCGCTTGTTGTGGTTGGCGCGCCAGGCAGGCCGCCGGAAATGGCCGCGGAATTCTGCGGAAGCGGAGTGAAGGCAGCACCGGGCGCGCAAGTGGTGTTGCTGCTTGCGCAGATGGAGAAGGCCAAGCCGGACGAGCTTGGCGGGTTGGTGGTGCAAGCGGGGGAAGGATCGATTTTGCGCGACCTGGGAGTGGAGACGGCGCTGGCGGTGATGATCCTGGACAAGGAGACGCAGGCGCCCGCGGGTATGGTGATCGCCGCGCACGCAGAGCGCCACAAATGGAAGCCAAACGAGGTTTATTTTTTGCAGGCCATTGGCGACCAGACGCTGATGAGCGTCAGCCACACGCGGCTCCGTTCGCTGGTGCGGCGCATGGGAGTTTCGGATGAGCGCTCGGGCCTGCTGAGCCGCAGCTCGTACGTGAGCTGCTTGTTGACGGAAGCGGATCGCGCGAAGTCGCAGGGAACGCCGCTGTCGCTTGCGGTTTTACAAATCGATCGCGGCGGAGAAATTTTGCGGCAGCAGGGTGAGCCGCCATTGGAGCGTTTCCTTGAGCAACTGGCGCGCGCGCTACAGCCGATTGTGCGCCAAAACGATGTCGCGGTGAGATACACAGCGTGGTCGCTGGCATTTATTCTGCCGGATACGACTTTGCAAGGAGGACAGAACCTGGCAGATAAATTGCGGCGCGCGGCATCGGGATTGCGGCCACCGTGGGATTCCACTCAAATTACGTTGAGTGCGGGCATTGTCGAGGCGGTGCCAAAGCCGGAGTTCGAGAGCGAAGACATCGTAACGGACCTGATCAATCGCGCGGAATTTTCCATCGAAGAAGCCAGGAAGAAGGGCGGCGACAGCATCATCGCGCTGGAAACGCCGAAGCTCTAAGCCATGCGGATTTTGAACATTGCAGCTTTCTTCGTAGGAGCTGTTCTAGGCCAGCACTGGACCTTAACCGCGGATGAAACGATCTGGCGCAGTCGGTACACCAACGGTACAAGATGCTACGTAGTTGACCTGCCTCCCGGCGTGATTGCTCACAGCTCACTCCCGCCGAGTCCAAATCACGGCTTCCTGATCTCAGGACTCGCACCCGAATCCACGACTGAAGTGAGTCTTGATGCCGATCGTCTCGTAGGAGTTTACGATACGTACGACGCGGCAGAATATGGAAGCGCTGGAGCATACCTCAAGCAACTATTGGAATGGGAGGGGGGCGTCGACGTATTGACCAGTCACTCGGTGAAGTTTCAAGGACTGAAAGCGGCATATGTTCATTTCCGAAAGAAGAAAGAACTTACCGTGTTGGAGAACGAAGAATTAGTTGTGTATCGCCGTTCGAAGTTCGATAGCCCAATGCTGTACGTGATCTGGATAAGGAGCACAAGTCAGGGTTACGCGCAGGACAAAAAACTTTACGAACAGGTTCGCAATGGTTTCCACATCCTGCCCAGCCTGAAAGGCGGATGCTCTCAGGCTAGTCCTCATATTCGTTAATTGATGACAACGATTGTAGACTGTCAGTTGCGGCATCACTGAAAGCGAGGAAGAAATGTTTCCGACGGATGTGGTGATTGTGGCGGGGGCCCGGACGCCGATGACGCGTTACACCGGCGCGTTTTCGGACGTAAGCGCGATTGATTTGGCGGCGCACGCTTCAAAAGAGGCGATTCGACGCTCGGGCGTCGATCCGAACGAGTTCGATCACGTGATTATGGGCAACGTGATGCAGACAAGCGGGGACGCAATTTATGGTGCGCGGCACGTCGGCCTAAAAGCGGGATTGAAGACCGAGGCGCCCGCGGTGACGGTGAATCGTTTGTGCGGGTCGGGCATCGAAGCGATTGCGCAAGCGGCGCAGCGGCTGCTCCTCGGCGAAGCTACGATGGTTCTGGCAGGCGGCATGGAGAACATGACCCAGGCGCCGTTTGTGATTCGCGGGTTGCGCAATGGTTTGAAGCTCGGCGGCGGCGCTTTGGAAGATTCGCTCATGGTGGGCTTGACTGACACATATTGTGGACTCCCGATGGCGCTGACCGCAGAAAAACTGGCCGAGCAGCACGGCATCACGCGAAAAGACGCTGACGCGTACGCACTGCGCAGCCAGCAAGCGGCCGACGCGGCGTATAAAGCCTGTCGCATCAAAGAAGAGCTGGTGCCGGTGGAGGTCAAGCAAGGAAAAAAGACCATCGTCGTCAGCGAAGATGATCATCGCCGGCCGGACACGACGATGGAGACGCTTGAGAAATTGCCGCCCTC
>DATDNK010000115.1:0-4132 GCA_036518275.1 Candidatus Acidiferrum sp. | reverse complement strand
AGCGCATGCACGCCCGCGTCGGTTCTTCCAGCGCCATGCAGAAAAATCTTCTCCTGCGTCAGGCGCTGCAATACGTTGACGATTTCGCCTTGAATCGTCGGTTTGTTCGCCTGCATTTGCCAGCCGTGGAAATCCGTCCCGTCGTAAGCAATCGTGAGTTTGAAATGACGCATCAGGGCGAGCGGGAATTCAAACTAGGGGGCGGTGCGCGCGAAGCGGCTGCCCGGCTTAATGGCAAAGCTGCCCTGCCGGCACAGCGGGCAATCTTCCGGCTCATAATTGGCGATAGGCATTTGCAGCAGCGATTGTGCTTCGACGTCAAACTCGATGGCTCCTCCGCTCCGGTCAATCAGCGCACCGGCAGCCATCACGCGCGCCTCCGCCTCCTCTACAACGCGAATGGTCTCCATTGTTGACCCACCGGTAGTCCACACGTCCTCCACGACCAGGACTTGTTGGTCGCGCCGGATCTCAAATCCCCGGCGCAGCGTCATCATTCCGCTGGCATCGCGTTCCACAAAAATGGCCGGCACGCCCGCGCCCAGCTTGCTCTCGGCGTCTGGCAAAGCTCGCGCCACTTCCTGTCCAATGATGAGGCCTCCAATTGCCGGGGAAACCACCGCATCCACGCGAACGTCCGAGAACAGCTCCGCCAGCGCTTGGCCGAGCTTTTCTGCAAACCGCGGATATTGCAAAACCAGCGCGCATTGCACATAAGTTCCGCTGTGCCGTCCGCTCGACAGTTCAAAATGCCCATGGCGGATAGCGCCCGCGGTCTCGAACATCTTCAGGATTTCATCGCGCTTCAACATGTCTACAGGTAACCCTCGGCCGCTCCTAAGCGTCGAACTGTCAGCAGCCTAGCGGTGAGACTAGCTGTGCTCCCTTGCGTTGTCAAGGAATCTGCCCCTTGTTAGACTGCTTTGCGCCCGGCCGGTGCGACGTAGCTATATGGATGCATCCAATCGTTCCTAACCATATTCTTTCGGGTTCCCAGGCAAGTCGGTTGGGTTTCCTCGGCCACTGGGCGCCTCAGAATTACTGAACTCCGTGAAACAAATTCCATGCTGTGAACGTTTTACAGAGTTGAGACCACCAAAGTACAGAAGTATGGATTCACGTCCCTTAGGGGAAAATTCTTGAGGGTAAGGAGCGCTATGACTTCGTTACGCAGGATCCCGGCCGCATCGGGAGCAAGGCTGTTGGCACGACCACTGTTGGCTGTAATTCTTGCCGCGACGCTCGTGGGAGGGCCCGTCTCCCCAGCCTACGCGCAGGACACTGCGCAGAATCCGCCGCCTGCGCCCGCCCCGCAGGCCAAAACTAGCTCCACCGTGACGACGCCTATTGCCCTCGGCACCGCCAAATACCATTTTTCGCGCGCGCCGAGACCTTTTCCCAATCTCTTTGCGCCCTATCGCGCAGTTAAGGTTCCGCCAAGCCCTGTCGTTAATTCACCGCGCATTGAACAACTCATCCATGACAACAAGCTCGAACTTTCTCTCCAGGACGCCGTGGAACTCGCTCTCGAAAACAGCGTGGACATTGCTGTCCAGCGCTATTACCCGTGGATTGCCGACGTCGGCATCCTCAAGGCATCTTCCGGTGCTTCCGGGTATGGAACGCCTGGCGCAGCCATCGCCGGCTCTTCTGCAAGCCTTAATCCTTTCGCCTTTGTCATCACCTCATACGACCCTCTGTTAACCACTTCGGTTTCCTTCGACGATCGCAAGACGCCCATCAATAACCCATTCATCTCAGGAACCGGAACTTCCGCGACCGCCGCTTCTATCGTCAGTCACACCGCCACCTACAACACGCAGTATTCCGAGTATTTCCCAACGGGAACCAGCATGACCGTGACTTACGACAACACGCGATCTTCCAACAGCGCGGCCGCCAACTTCTTCAACCCCGCCGTCCAATCGTCCATCTTCCTCGGCATCAGCCAAAACTTGCTTAGCGGCTTCGGACTGACTGTGAACCGCCGCAACATCATCATCGCCAGCAACAACCGCAAGATCGCGGATCTCGCCTTCGCGCAGCAGGCTATCACCACCACGACCAACACGATCACCGCTTACTGGGAGCTGGTCTACGCGCGCGCCAACGTTACGGTGGAGCA
Source organism: Candidatus Acidiferrum sp. (assembly GCA_036518275.1). Taxonomy (GTDB): domain Bacteria; phylum Acidobacteriota; class Terriglobia; order Acidiferrales; family UBA7541; genus Acidiferrum. The sequence goes on along the minus strand of DATDNK010000115.1, from coordinate 2,007 downwards.
GCAAGCCGTGGCTGTCTCCGAAAAACTCTTCAACGACAACAAGAAGCAGTTGGAGATCGGCACCATGGCGCCTCTGGACGTCACGCGGGCCGAGGCTCAGTTGGCCACCGACCGGCAAAACCTCATCGTGGCGCAAACCGTTCAGCTGCAAGACGAGCAAACCCTGAAAAACGCGATTACCAGGAATCCGCTCGACCCCAGGATCATCAACCTCGAAATCATTCCTACGGACAAGCCGTCCGCGCCAGAACAGACCGAAGCGCCTAGCTTCGAGGAGGCGTTGAAAGAAGCCTATGCCAAGCGGCCGGATCTTCTCGAGCAGGAATACAACCTGAAGAACGCCGCCCTGGATGTGAAGGCAACACACAACGCGCTCCTGCCTACGGCCACGCTCAGTGGTCAGTACGGAACCGTGGGGCTGGCGGGAAACTCCAGACAAACTCTCACTTCACAAACGATCCTTGGCACGCAATTGGTCGACTCCACTGGAGCTCCGATTAATGCTTTCATTCCCCTCAGCGTGCCGGTCACCACCAGGACTAATTTTGCCGGCTGGGGCGACGCCATGAGCTCGGTGTTTCATAACAACAACCCGGACTATGCAGCCCAAATCAGCATTACCATTCCTATTCGCAACCGCTCGCTCCAAGCGGACAACCAGCGTTCACAGCTCGTCCAGCGCCAGATCGAAATGGAAGTGCAGCAATTGAAAAACGCCGCCTTGCTCGATGTTCGCAACACCTACATTAAACTGGAGCAGGACCGTGCCCGCGTGGAGGCCGCCTCCAAGGCCAGCGAATTGCAAAGGCAAACCTTCGAAGCCGAACAAAAGAAGTATCAGCTCGGAGCTTCCACCGTTTACCAAGTCATCTTGACCCAGCGCGACTATGTCGCTGCGCAAGGCACTGAACTCCGCGCGCTTGCCGATCTAGTTGAAGATCGAGCCAACTACGAACGCGCCGTCGGAAAAACGCTGGAAGTTAATCACGTCACTATCGCCGACGCGCTAGGCGGCGCAGTCGAGCGCGAAACCTTGATCCCTGGCACTCTTCATGGCCAAGTCGTCGGCATGGACAAGCTTTTTTCCAACGGCGGCCAGAAGTAGCCCTCATTGATGAGACCCGCACTTACATAAAACTGCGGGGAGGGTACGCAATCGATTGGCGAACCCCTCGCGGAGTGCCTTACTCAACCACGCTTGGGCTCTGGCGGGAAGTTCATCTTCTTCAGGAGAGCCTCAAAGCGCGGCGTACCATGGAGCGGCTTCAGGTTGTGGGCAATCCTGAACCAGAGCATGGCCCAGTTGCGCTCGGCGTAGGCTCTCTCGTAAAGGTCCATCGCGTGATCGTAATCCCCGAGACCCACATAAACGGCGGCTTCGTAACTCGGCGAAACGTAGTGTTGCTTGGCGATTTCCTGTAGCCTCTGAATGACCCTTTTGGCATCTTCACGCCGGCCAGCCATACCGTAAGCGTGGCCGAGCGAGGACCATAACGCCGCTACATCGGAGATCTGAACAGCGCGTTCGAACTCCCGAATCGCTTCCGGATATTTTCCCTCGGCTTCGAGTACCCATCCGATATCGTGATGTGCCAGCGCGAAATTGGGATCCAGTTCCAGCGCTTTGCGAAAGTGGCTTAAGGCTTCGTCATACTTACCGGAGTAGTGATACGGCAGGCCCGCCTCCACGTTGATGATCAATGAGCGCGGATCCAAATCCAGGGCCTTCTGTCCTTCCAGCATGGAATCTTCTTCCCTGCCCATAAGACGAAGAAACTGTCCGTACCAATGGTGGGCAATCGCGTAGTTGGGATTGAGAGCAATGGCGCGTTGAAACTCCGTTTCCGCGCCGCTCCAATCCCAGTCGTAACTGAACTTCACGTATGCGAGCGAGGTGTGCGCTTCGGCCAGAAAATCATCCAATGCCAGCGCTTTTTCGGCCGCGGTGCGCGCTTTGGGGAAAACCTCGCCGGGGGGAACGTCGCCAATCACCCCCAGGGAGCAATA
>DATDNK010000114.1:0-30074 GCA_036518275.1 Candidatus Acidiferrum sp. | reverse complement strand
TTGAACTCTTCGTGGACGATCCCGTCGCGGTTCAGCGGCAAGCGTTGGCCGCGGGAGCGACCGAGCACAGTCCCGTCGAGGGACACATACACGAAACCACCGGGCCGCGGCCGATTTCTCGCATGCTGCAAGGTGCCGTCGCGGATCCGTTCGGCCACATGTGGCTCATCGGCAAGTTCCTCGACTAGCCAAAAGGGCCCCGCTCCGGGCGGCTCCCCTACGAAAAGGAAAGAGCGCGGCGTAAAGCCGCGGCTACAGAGGTGCGGTCGTGGACCCGTTCGGCCACCTTTGGCTCATCGGCAAGTTCCTCGACTAGAAGTCATCCGTCATCTCATAATTGGGCCCCAGGATGAGTGAACTGACAGCAGGCCGCGACGCGGTGGTCCAGCGAGGAAGGCGCCTGGAGTATTTCACCATTGGCTGGAACTGCCTGGAAGGAATCGTCGCGGTGGTGGCCGGAGCATTCGCCGGCAGCATCTCGTTGGTCGGCTTCGGCGTGGACAGCTTCATCGAGGTCACGTCGGGAGCCGCACTGTTGTGGCGGTTGTCCCTGGATGCACAGGCGCACCGACGCGAGCGAATTGAGAAACTGACGCTCCGGATCGTCGGCGTTTGCTTCCTGGCGCTGGCGGCGTACGTGGGTTACGAAGCGCTGAGCGCTCTCGGGGGAAGAAGGGCTCCGGAACACAGTATTCCAGGAATCATTCTCGCGTGCGTTTCTCTGATCGCGATGCCGCTCCTTTCGCGCGCGAAACGGCGCGCGGCGACGAGTTTGAAAAGCGCAGCGCTGCGTGCCGATGCCAAACAAACAGCCTTCTGCACGTATTTGTCCGCAATTCTGCTCGGCGGGCTACTGCTGAATGCCACACTGAACTGGTGGTGGGCAGACCCCGCGGCGGCGCTCGTTATGGTTCCCATCATCACGAAAGAGGGAGTTGACGGGGTGCGCGGCGACACCTGCTGCGATTGAGCGGGGCGCCGCGCCCCATCTCTCAATTTGGCTGCTGCTTGTTCTTGCGGCTGAGGTCGCAGAGCATGTCGGAATGGATGTTGAGGCCGATGTTGGTCATGTTGTAGAGGTGTTCGGTGGCGACCAGCCAAACGATTTCACAGATCTGGCGTTCGGAGTAATGGTGGCGCAGGCGGGAAAACGTCTCCGGATTGACGCTCTTGGTTTTTGTGAGCTCGGTGACATAGTCCAAAGCGGCGCGCTCGGCGTCGGTGAAAAGAGGACTGGTGCGGTATTGTTCGAGAGCGTCGAATTTGGCTTCGTTGAACGAGGCCTTGATGGTGAACGAGCGGCCGATGTCAATGCAGAAGAGACAAACATTGAGACGGGCCACCTGTTCTCGAAGGAGCATCACGGTCTCGGGCGTGAGCTGCAGCTTTTTGTCGAGCTGGCTGATCTTCGCGTAGAACTGGCCGAAGGCAATCGGCAACCGCGCGGAATGTACCTTGAGCGGCGTGAGCACTTTGCCGAATTGCCGCCGAGTGAAGTAATACGCCAGCTTCATCATTAGCCCTTTGGGCTTCTCGATCGGTGGAAGAAAAGTGTCCATTTTCAGGGTGTCCACTTTAGCGCTCTGCGCAGTTGTGCTTGCCATAGTTACGCCTCCCTTGTTCGTTTGATTCCTGGCGCCGGGCCGACGTCACGAGTAATTTTTGGCTGGCTCTCGGGCATTCATCTCTACGACGAAGGAGAAGGTTGAAGAGTTCAGGGTTCAAGAGTTCAAGGGGAAAAGAGACCGAGGAGCGGCGGTTGAGGAGGGTTCCGATTGGGAGAGTCGCTGGCACGGGTCTGAAGACCCGCCACTACGGGGCAGCGGATGAAGACCGGCACGACACATTCCGACCGCTGTCCGGAATCTACGATGTCGTGCCCGTATGTGGGACAATTCCAACCCTGCGTTGAACGCTATGGAACGGCCGAGAAACTTTCGAGCGTATTTCCTGCTGGTGGTGCTAGGCATCGGCGCGCTGATCGTGTTGCTGCGCGAGCATCGCCCTTCGTTTCTGCGGCCGGACTTGCACTTGTGCGCGTACGTGACGACCGCGGATGGCGCGGTGACCGTGGTGGACCTGGTCAAGCTGAAAGCCGTGGCGCACATCCCGGTGGGACCGGGGCTCTCTGGCATGCGGGAGCATCCTAGGCGGCCTGAGATTCTGGGCGTGAGTTCCATAGGAGGATTTGTTTGGATCTTCGATGCGCGCGCCTACCAGGTGACGGCGCGCATTCCAGTGGGACCACTTCCCTACTCGCTGGATTTTTCGCCCGACGGAAACCGCGTTTATTCGACCACGTCAGGAAACGACATGGTGCTGGCGATCGACATCCGCTCGCGCGCTATTGTGGCGCGCGGACACACGGGGAGAGAGCCCGTGCTGGCGCACGTGTCGCCGGATGGAAAGACCGTGCTGGTGGTGAACCGGCGAGACAGCACGCTGGGGATTCATGACGCAGCGACGCTGGCGTTACGCAACACCGTTCCCGTAGTCCGACAACCGGATGACGTGGCCATCGTGCCGGACAATTCCCTCGCTTTTGTGATGAGCCGCTCGGAGATGCTGCTCTCCGTAGTGGACCTACGACACGGCGTGCTGATGGCAAATCTCGATCTGGCAGGCAAGCCGACCGACATGCTGCTCAAACCTGACGGAGGAGAGCTGTACATCATTTTCCCCGAAGCTCACGGACTGCAGGCCATCAATACCTGGACGCACGAAGTTGGCGACACGATGATCCTTGGTTCGGCGCCGACGCGAGGAGTGCTTAGCGCCGACGGAAGCCTTCTCTACGTTTCGGATACGGCGGCGGACCGAGTCACGCCCGTGGATATCATTAACAGGCGCATTATCCGAGGGCCGCTCACTGAAAAACAGCCGGAAAAAGCCTTTCCAATTCCTGCTGGGGATGCGCCAGGCGCGTTGCGATTTGACCCTAGCGAGGCGTTGCTGCTGGTCGTGAGCCAAGGCTCCGGAGACCTGGCGGTGATTCGCGTGCGGACGAATTATTTGGTGACGATGGTTCCGGTGGGAGATAAGCCGCAAGAGTTGGCAGTGAAGCTGTATGGGAGTGGGGAGGTAACGAAGTAAGGAAAGAGGGAAGGAAGAAAAAGACAACGCAGAGACGCAGAGGACGCAAAGACTCGCAGAGGCGAGCTTGCGCGGTCAGAAATTGAGAGCTGGGAGCCGAAGAGTTGAAGGGGTCGAGAGGCCCAAGAGTCGAAGAGTTCAGGAGTTCAAGAGAAATATCTGACCTGCCGTGCGGGGGAGACACTAGCCCGGAACTCTGAAGCGAGGGCTATTCGAGGGACCAAGCGAAATTATCTTCGCCAAGCTGGATGTCCAAGAGGCCTTCGGCGGGGAGAACATCCACGGGCAGCCCGCCGTGCCACAGGGCGAGACCGAGCTTCAGTTTGTTTTGGCCTTTGAGGTCGATCTGGTCGCGATGGATAGCCAGTTCCAGGATGCGATCAAACGCAGCCACGGCGACGGATTCGAGTTTTAGCAGGCACACGCGAGCCTTTTCCACCCCGAATTCCTGAATGCGGCCACGCTGGAGCTTCACGACGACAACGAGTTCCTCTGCACTGCTGACGGTGATGCGAAATTCCGGGTCTTCGAGCTCGCTCATGGTCTCCGCGAAAGTATCGATGCGAATGCAGAAACGGTCTTCTTCAAAGCCGTAGCGCATTTCGTGAAGGTAGAAGACACGGCCGTGCATCGAGCCGCCGCGGCGTTCCGGCGAATAGAGACCGGCGCCGAGCCATTCAAAATAAGAGCTTTCGCGGCCGTCCACTTTGACGCGTAAGAAACCAGAGGGAGCAAGGTGAAGAGCATGCTCCGGGCGGTGCTTGATGGGTTTGGCAAGCTCTTCGGGCGCGACCTCACCAAGCGCGAGATAGATCCCGGTCAGGTGTTTGCGGTAAAGGGCATCAAACTCAGCATCATTAGCGGTGCTGTGTTCAGGGCCGAACCACCAACACCAATCGCTGCCCTCGGCGGCCAATAACGACTCGTGTGCCTGCTTGAGCCCCGCTTCTGTGGGCGCGCCGGTCCTTCCTTTCTTTTGCGCTTCGACAGCCCGCGCGTAGACATCGCGGGCATCCCAGAGCAATTCCCATGCACTGATGTCCTCGCCGTGGCCGATCCAGACGTCGAAGTTAGCGTTGATCCAAGAACCAGGGAAAATCGTTGTGCTCGTGGGGATTTCTGTCGCGCCAGCAACGGCTTCGCTGGCGGTAAGTGCCCGGAAATCGGGATCGGATTCAATGCGGCGATAAAACTCGCGCAGGAATTCACGGCCGTTGCCCGGGTAGTATTCCCAAGCGTTTTCCCCGTCAAGAAAAAGGCAAACGGTGAGGGGCTGATTGCCTGAAACTCTTTCACCGAGCAGGCGCAAACGGGAGTGGAGATCCGCAGCCGCAGCTTTGGCTTCCATACGGCTATAGACGAAGCCGATGAGGTCGGAGAGATGGTGATCGCGGAAGAGCCCGGTGATGAATCTTTCGCCAAGCTGGATACGCCAAGGCTTGAAAAGACGGTCGGCATTGGCGGGAATGCCGTTGGAATCGCGGAAAAAGCCGATGTTCAAAGTGCGCCCCAGAACCCCTTCATCGGTGCCGAACCACTGGAAGCCCTCTTGCGCGGCGATGGAGAGAGTTTGATCGGAAACCGAGCCTTCAGATGGCCAAAGACCCACCGGCTTCTCGCCAAACGTTTTTTCATGATACTGGCGCGCCAGCTGCAATTGTTCGCGAGCGTCTTCTGGCCTCCGAAACGCGCGGCGCGGGAGAGGCGTGGAAGGATTAGCGACGCGCGCAATGTCCGAATCGCATAGAAGCGGCAGTATGGGGTGGTAAAACGGCGTGGTGCTGATTTCGATCTGGCCGCGCGAGGCCGCATCGCGATACGCAGGTAGAATCAGCCGCAAGAGTTCCTGTTGTTTTTGCTTTAGTGCGGCTTTGTCTTGCTCTGTGTAATCCTTGCCTTTGCCGGCAAGACGGCTCGTGACTTCGTCTTTCTGAAACCAGGACTCCTCCATCCAAGCGAGTTGAGAAAGGAGCTGGAGGTCACGCCAATCGCGCGGTGTAAGAGTCACGAGAGCTTGCGCGCCTCCAGCAGGCCGCGACCATTCATGGAGCTCGACGAAGCGCGGCCAGCGCGCCATCAAGTGTTCATGGTTGACTTGAAACGCGCGGGAGAGAATTTCGGCCTTGTCCTCGCGCGTTAGCTCATCGGCATTCTTAAATGCAAGAGAAAACCACGGCTCATTGAATTTCCCGCTGGCATACTCCTCCAGCTGGATCCCAAGGGCGGGAACGATGTTGAACGTGGCATGAAACTTGGGAAATTCGCGAAGCGTCTCCACCATGCCGTAGTAGTCCTTCAGGGCATGGAGACGCGTCCAGGGGAGAACGTAGCGGCCGGTTTCCGGGTCGCGGTATTGCGGCTGATGCATGTGCCACAGCACAACCAAGTGGATGCGATTCATTCGGCGGGTGTCCCGAAGCGAGGCTCACGCAGATGGTTTGTAGCCACGGCCATAAGCGGACTCAAAGTATACAAGCAAGAGCGGCCCACAGCAGAGCCGATGATAAACTCGCAACTCTGTTAATGGCTTGCAAGTGAAGCTGGGCAGGAACTGAGCCAGGCGAGCTCCATGGTACACTGGGCCTTCGCATCATGCGCATTCTTGATCGTTATATCGTCCGCGAGGTATTCCGCCACGCATTCCTCGGATTCGTAGTCTTCACCTTCGTGTTCTTAGTCCCCCGGCTAGTCAGGCTGATGGAGATCTATGTGCGCCACGTGGGTTCGGGCGCGCAGATCCTGAAGTTGTTTCTGTGCATTTTCCCTGGCGTTTTTGTCTTCACGCTGCCGATGGCCACGCTGATTGGCGTGTTGCTGGGGCTGGGACGAATGTCGGCGGACAGTGAAATCATTGCGTTGACCTCGCTGGGGATCGGGCGACGGCGGATCCTGTTACCGGTAGGCACGCTGGCCCTGGCGGGGGCTCTGCTTACGCTGACAATGACGGGGTGGGTGGGACCTGCGGCGTTGCGCACGCTACATGCGGCAGAAGCGGAGCTGGCGAGGTCGCAAATCTCCTTTCAAGTACAGCCGCGCGTGTTCGACGAGCGATTCCCGAAAAGAGTTTTGTACGTGAACGATGTCTCCGCAAGCGGAACGCAGTGGCGTGGAGTATTCGTGGCGGATACCGGCGGAGAGGGCGGCTCTCAGGTGACACTGGCGGACAGCGCCATCGTGATTGCCGAGCCTAAGCAAGGCAAGCTGGAATTGCATCTGCAGGGCGGCACTACACACGAGTTTTCGCGCGCGGATGCGAACCATTACTCCGTTACGTCGTTTGGGCAGAGTGACTGGCCGATTGAGGTGAGCGGATTAGGTTCGGCGCAACCGCGCCAACGGACTATCCCCGAACAATCGATTGAAGAGCTGCTCAGAGAAAGGAATGCGGGGTCGCGCGAGGCAAGCGTGGAATTGCATACCCGATTGGCATTTCCCATGGCGTGCCTTGTGTTTGCGCTGGTGGCGGTGCCGCTGGGAGCGCAGCCGCGACGCGGTGGACGAGCAGCGGGATCCCTGTTGGCGGTAGTGCTCATTGCTGCCTATTACTTGCTGCTGATTATGGGCGAAGGATTTGTAAGGCAGGGAAAGATCTCTCCGGCCGTGGGAATCTGGATGGCCAACGGGATTCTGGCGGCACTAGGAATCGTGCTTCTGCCAAGGATGGAGCAGTTTCGAGGGGAGAGCCGCTGGTTGCGGCCTTTGGGGTACATCTCCCGGCGCATCCGGCTGGCGCGTCGGCGAAGAGCGCAGGCTCGCGCACGCGCCGCGGCCGCACTTGTAGCCAACGGCGAACGCATTCCAAATGAGTTGCCGATGCTCTCAAGTGGAAGCTTCCCGCGCTTGATGGATCTTTACATTCTGCGAAAGTTCTTTTTTTACTTTGGGTTATTGCTGGCGGTGTTCGTTTTTCTATTCGAAGCGTTTACTTTCTTCGAGTTGCTGGACGACATCGGGCGGCGACGCATAGCGTTCGTGACCGTGGCGGAGTATTTTGGATATCTGACGCCATACCTGACTTACAACCTGGCGCCGCTGGCAGGACTTGTGGCTGTGCTGGTGACGCTTGGGATCATGAGCAAAAGCAACGAAATTGTGGCGATCAAAGCCAGCGGCATGAGCCTCTTTCGACTTGCCGCGCCGCTGCTGCTCGCGGGGGTAGCTGTAGCGGCGACGCTGATGCTGCTGGACTACACGTATTTGCCGTACGCCAACCAGCGGCAAGACGAGCTGCACAACCAGATCAAGGGCCGGCCACCACAGACCTATACTCATCCGCAGCGCTGGATTTTTGGAGAAAACTCGAAGATTTATAACTACGACGTGTTCGACCCGGAGCAGAATCTATTTGGCGGGCTGAGCGTTTTGGAGCTTGACCCTGCGGATTTTCACTTGCGCAGGCGGATTTTTGCAAAGCGTGCCCGCTGGTCGGAGGCGCAGCACGGGTGGGCGCTGGAGGAAGGATGGATTCGTGATTTTTCGGACGGCTCAGTGACAAAGTTCGAGACCTTCACGACAGCTGCGCCGGCAGAATTGTCTGAACCGCCAAGCTACTTCCACAGGGAAGTCAAGCAGGCGTTCCAAATGAATGCTGGAGAATTAGGGAACTATATCGAAGGACTGCACCGGGCGGGCTTCGATGTGGCCGCACTGATGGTGCAGTGGCAGAAAAAGTGGGCGTATCCGTTAATGGCGCCGGTGAGCATGTTGCTGGCGATTCCGTTTGCGTTGCTCGTGGGAACACGCGGAGCGATTGGCGGGGTGGCGTTAGGGGTGGGAATCGCCGTGGTGTACTGGGCGATAGCCGAGCTACTCTACGCCATGGGCGGCGTGGGGCAATTGCCGCCGTTGCTGGCCGGATGGTCGCCAGACATCATTTTCTTCTTTCTGGGGATGTACTTTTTCTTCAAAATGCCGACGTGACGCCAAGGCAGTCGTGAAGTTCTCAGTCAAAGAGATTCGGCTGATGCATGCGGCGACTGTTTTTCCTCCTCTCTTACGCAGTTAAAGTATTACTTGAAGTGGTCTTTTTCGCTTACCTCGCCCGTTTTTGCTTCGCCTGCTTGTGTTCAACCATTACTTGAGCTGAGGCCAAGCGCGCAATCGGAACGCGAAAAGGTGAAGCGCTCACGTAGTTCATGCCGAGTGTGTGGCAGAACTTGACGCTGTCCGCATCGCCGCCATGCTCGCCGCAGATGCCCACTTTCAATTTGGGGCGTGTTTTGCGGCCCTGTTCAATTCCCCACCGCATCAACATGCCGACTCCTTTAGTATCGAGCGATTGAAAGGGATCGGCGCGAAAAACACCGGCTTTCTTCTCGTCCACGTAGTCCGGAAGGAACCGCCCCGCATCGTCGCGTGAAAGGCCCATGGTGGTCTGTGTCAGGTCGTTGGTCCCGAAGGAGAAAAACTCTGCAACTTCTGCGATTTCTCCAGCCATCAGTGCGGCGCGCGGCAGTTCAATCATAGTGCCGACAAGATACTCGAGCTTGACGCCAGACTTCTTGATCAGGTCATCGGCCACGCGCCGCGTTGCCTGCTCTAGGATCCAGAGCTCCTTTCGATCCAAAGTCAGCGGATGCATGATCTCAGGTAAAACTTTAACTCCGGCTTTTTGGCATTCGATGGCCGCTTCGATGATGGCCCGCACCTGCATTTCAAGAATCTCCGGATAAGTGATCGAAAGGCGGCAGCCGCGATGCCCGAGCATGGGGTTGGCTTCATGCAGTTGCTCGACGCGCCGCGCTACAACGTCCACGCCGATGCCCAGTTCCTTGGCCAATTCTTCCTGTTTCTTGTGGTCGTGAGGGACAAATTCGTGAAGAGGGGGATCGATGAGCCGAATGGTGACCGGAAAGCCGTCCATGGCTTTGAAGATGCCGATGAAATCGCGGCGCTGAAAAGGAAGAAGCTTGTCGAGTGCCTTGACGCGGGCGTCTTTGGTGTCGGCCAAAATCATTTCCTGAATGGCGCGTTGGCGCTCATGACTCTTTTCCGGAAACTCAAAGTCCGTGAAGAACATGTGCTCTGTGCGGCAGAGCCCAATGCCCTCAGCTCCAAATTCACGCGCTTTGCGGGCGTCTTGAGGCGTATCGGCATTCGTGCGCACGCGCATGTGGCGAGTCTCGTCAGCCCATTTCATGAAAGTCTCGTAGGACTTGGGGAGCTGGGGCACAACGAGCGGAAGCGCTTCGGTGTAAACGATACCTTCGCTCCCATCAAGCGTAATCCAATCGCCCTCTCGGACGACATGCCCGTTGGTTGACATCGAGAGCGATTTGTAATCGATGTCCAGTTTCTCCGCGCCCACCACGCAGCATTTTCCCCAGCCGCGCGCAACCACCGCTGCGTGGCTCGTCTTCCCGCCCGTGGCAGTCAGAATGCCTTGTGCCACTGCCATTCCGCCCACGTCTTCCGGGCTGGTTTCACGCCGCACGAGAATGACTTTCTCGCCGCGCTCGGCCCATTCTTCGGCTTTCGGCGCGGAGAAGACCACGCGGCCCGCGGCAGCTCCGGGAACAGCGTTAATACCCGTGGCCAGGATCTTGGACGAGAGCAGCTTCCTGTCGATCTTGCTGTCAATCACGGGATAGAAAAGGCGCTCGATATCTTCTGGCTTGATGCGAAGGAGCGCCTCGTCGCGAGAGATGAGTTTTTCGTTGGCCATGTCCACCGCCATGCGAAATGCGGCGGTGGGGGTGCGTTTGCCGGTCCGCGTCTGCAACATGTAGAGCTTGCCCTCTTCGACGGTGAACTCCATGTCTTGCATGTCGCGGTAGTGCTTTTCAAGTTTTACTCGAACTTTCTCAAGCTGTGCGTAGACCTTGGGCATGGTCTTCGCCATCTCGTCAAGGTGCATGGGCGTACGGATGCCAGCGACAACGTCCTCGCCCTGCGCGTTCACGAGATAATCGCCGTAGAAGATTTTCTCGCCGGAGCTCGGATCGCGCGTGAAGCAGACTCCCGTGCCCGAGTGGTCCCCGGTATTGCCGAAGACCATCTGCACGACATTTACAGCTGTGCCGAGCAGGCCCGTGATTTTCTCCACGCGCCGGTAAGTGACAGCCTTCTCTGCCATCCACGAGCCGAAAACGGCCGCAATGGCTCCCCAAAGCTGGTCCATCGGATCATCGGGGAAACTCTGTCCGGATTTCTCCCGAAAGTAGGCTTTGTATTCCGTGACCAATTCTTTCCAGCCACTCGCAGGAACCGCAGTGTCTTCCTTGATCCCAAGACGCTGCTTCATCGCGCGCAGCCGGTGCTCGAGATCTTCTTTAGACAAGCCCATCACAACGGTGGAATACATCTGAACGAAGCGGCGGTAAGCATCGTAAGCAAAGCGCTCGTTCTTGGTGGCGGCCGCGAGACCCGCGACGGAACGGTCGTTCAAACCGAGATTCAAAATGGTTTCCATCATTCCCGGCATGGAACGCGCCGACCCGGAACGCACGCTGACAAGCAACGGGTTCTTCGGGTCGCCGAGCTTCTTCTTGGTAACTCGCTCGAGTTTGACAACGTTGCCGGCGACTTGCTTCTTCAGCTCAGGCGGAAACTTCTTGTCGCGCTTATAGTAGTAGTCGCAAGCTTCGGTCGAGATGGTGAAGCCTGCCGGCACGGGCAAGCCGATTTTGGTCATCTCGGCAAGACCGGCGCCTTTTCCTCCGAGGAGATCTCGCCAAGTACCGTCTCCCTCCGCTTTGCCTGCACCGAAAAAATACACCCGCTTTTTCACGGTCGTCCTCACTTCCTAAGATTGGTTTGCGGCATTTTGATGCAACAGCTAAGGATTCCTTGCCTCGCAAAAACCGGAATGTCGGCACGCCGACTCTATGCGAGCTAAAGTAAAGCTTTAACTGGCTTCAAGCTCAAACCGGACGCTCTTCTCCACCGATCTCGGAAAAATCCGCGATGGTGGTGAACTCGCCAAGCAATTGCGCGAGTAATGCGAGGCGGTTCTTCCGAACCTCTTCCTTCTCCGCCATCACCATCACGCCATCAAAAAACTTGTCCACCATGGGCCGCAAGCCTGCAATCGCCTCCAGAGCTTCCTGATACTTCCCTCCACGCTTGAGAGATTGCACTTTCGATGCCGCTCCGCGTGCCGCCGCATGGAGCTCGCGCTCTGCAGCACTCTCGAACAGCTCCGGATTTGTGCGACTGTCTTCCCCGGGCGCGACGCCCGCCTTTTCGAGGATCTTGCGAATGCGTTTGAAAGATATGGCCAGCGGCTCGAAGTTCCGGGACTTGCGAATAGCCCTGAGCGCTATTAGACGCTTCTGCGCATCCACCAAGTCATCGGCGCTGGCGCGAAATACGGCGGCTACCTCATCGTAGGCGAACCGTTCTTTTTCGCGGAATACAAATCTGGCTCGGTCCAAAACAAACTCAAGAATTCTTGATTCCTGAGCTGGCGTGACCCCGCGTTTGGGTTTGTGCGTCAGGAGCGCTTTCCCAGCCGCACCAATTGCTAATCCCAGTGAAACGGGCAACTTCTTCTCCAAGATGATCTTAACGATACCAAGCGAAGCGCGCCGTAGCGCATAAGGGTCGCTCGACCCCGTGGGAACGATACCAACAGCAAGGCAACCGACGACGGAATCGAGTTTGTCGGCAAGAGCCACGGCGCAGCCGGTGAGATTGCGCGGGATCGGATCGTCCAGACCCACGGGCCGGTAGTGGTCATAGACGGCATCAGCAACTTCATCCGGCTCACCCTGCGCGCGGGCGTAGAGGCCGCCAACAACTCCCTGGAGTTCAGGAAACTCGCGAACCATTTCGGTCGCAAGATCACACTTAGCCAACTCGGCGGCCCGGTCGGCCTCAGAGACGTGCGCCTGGTGTACGCCGAGGTTGAACCAATGCTCGGTAAGCCAGCGCGCGATGTCGCGCATGCGCTCAACCTTGTCGCGGTAGCTCCCGAGGCGGGACTCGTAGGTAACGCGCTCCAGTTTGGGGAGATAGTCGGCGAGCCGACATTTCTGGTCGGACTCCCAAAAAAAGCGGGCGTCGGCAAAACGGGCCCGCAAGACCCGCTCGTGCCCTGCCCGGATAATGCCCTTCGTGTCTTTGTCGGAATTAATAACCGCTAGAAACTGTGGCGCGAGTTCTCCGTTTTTCTTTTCCACGGCAAAGTACTTTTGATGGTCACGCATCACGGTGACGAGAATCTCATCCGGGAGACTCAAGAAGGAAGGGTCGAACTCGCCCTCGATGACGGTCGGGTACTCGTTGAGATAAGTCACCAGGCTGCGGAGTTCAGAATCTTCGTGGACACGATAGTTGCCGCGCTTGGCAAAAGCCTCCAGCTCCCTGCTGATTTTTTCCTGGCGCTGCGCCGGGCGGACAATGACCCCGTTGGAATGCAACTTCTTCTCGTAATCGCCGAAGTTATGCACGCGAATCAGCGCGGAGCCGAGAAAGCGGTGCCCTCGCGTCGAATTTCCGGCCTCCACTCCCGCAACTGCAAGCTTCAGTGGACTTCCGTCGAGCAATGCTACGACCCACCGGATTGGGCGAATAAAGCGTGGGCCATCGAGCCCGGTCCATGTCATGGAGCGCGGCCAGGTCAAATCGTGGACGGCTCGCGGGAGCGCGGCCGTAAGGATCTGCTCGGTGGTGCGCCCCGCCTTGACTTGCTTGGCAGCGAGGTACTCACCCTTTCCCGTTTGGACGATAGAGAGAGAGCTAACATGGACACGTTGCTTCTCGGCAAAGCTGAGAGCCGCACGTGTCGGCGCGCCGACGGAGTCGTAGGCTACAGATTTTGGCGGGCCGGTGACCTCGAGTTCAACATCCGCCTGCTTGACCGGGAGCCCACGGACCCAGGCCGTCAGGCGCCGGGGCCCACTGAATGTTTCGACCGTTGTCCCCTTCGAGAGATCCTCAGCCGCCAGGAGCTTTTCCAGATTGATGCGGAACTCCCCCTCTGCCTTGGGCAACATCCCCGCGGGAATCTCTTCGCAACCGATTTCGAACAGTAGCTCGATGAAAATCTGTTTGGCTGGCGGCTTCATGCGCGCGCCTCGATGGCGGTTTCAGCTCCGCCAAGCTGTTCGAGGTAGCAGGCCGCGGTGCGGCAGGCGAGCGTGCGCACGCGCGCCATCAGTGCCGCGCGTTCTGTCGTGGAGATAACGCCACGCGCGTCCATTAAGTTGAACAGGTGCGAGCACTTGAGGCAATGGTCGTAGGCAGCCAGCAGCGGATACCGCACGCGGCTCTTCCCTTCCGCGGTCTTGAAACCATCGAGAAGCTCCTTGGCTTGCTTCTCATGCAAGTCAAATTCAGCCCGAATGGCGGCCGCATCGCTGCGATCAAAGCTGTACTCCGAGAGCTGCTGCTCTTCCATGAGCCGGATATCGCCGTACGTCTTGTCTGCGGACCAGCGAAGCGCGTAGACGCTCTCTACGTTCTGCAGGAAGGCGCAAATGCGCTCCAGACCGTAGGTGAGCTCCGCCGAGATCGGGTCAAGGTCAATGCCACCACTTTGCTGAAAGTAGGTGAATTGCGTAATCTCCAAACCATCAAGGAGCACCTGCCAGCCGATGCCCCACGCGCCGAGCGTGGGAGACTCCCAATTGTCTTCTTCGAAGCGAATGTCGTGCTTCTTGAGATCGATGCCCAATGCTCCGAGGCTTTTCAGGTACACATCCTGCACATCCGCAGGCGAAGGCTTGAGAATGACCTGGAGCTGGGTGTGTTTATAAAGGCGGTTGGGGTTCTCGCCGTAGCGACCGTCGGCGGGCCGACGACTGGGCTGCACGAAAGCAACCCGGTAAGGCTGCGGGCCCACCACGCGAAGAAACGTTTCCGGGTGCATGGTGCCCGCCCCAACTTCTACGTCGTAGGGCTGTTGGAGAACGCAGCCTTGCTTCACCCAGAATTGAGAGAGCTGCAGGATCAAATCCTGAAACGTAGGACCCTGCCTCTTCTCTTCAAGTTTTACTTTAACTCTCAAGCGCTCTCCAAAAGTCCAGGCGTTGTCAAACGACGCTCCGAGTTCAATTCAATCCAGGCGAATGCAGCAATCCGCAATTCCCCGGCGCTCGATTGCATGGACTTCTCGAATGCGATGCGATCGAGTTTCTCGCCGGTGAATCGTTCCGCCAGGGCCCTTGCCTCTTGGTGCAGCGGCTTCATTCCGGGTTTGCGACACTTCGCACAAAACAGCCCGGCGTGATGGGCGCCATAAAAAGCTGGTCCGTCACCAAAAGCCGCCTGGCAGGAAGCGCAGCGGTCAAATCGCGGCAACCAACCGCCAAGGCGCACCGTCCAGAACGCAAAGTAGCTCAGGGCCAGCTGCCAGTTCCCCGTCCTATCGATTTCACGCGCCGCCAGGAGAATCAACCGGAACATCGCTTCGGAGACCTCACGCTCCGGCAAAACCAACTCCGCGATCTCACTAATCACCGCCAAGCCCGTGCTCAGGCTGTAGTCGCTTTGCGCCTTATGCAGCGACTCCAGCAACTCCGCCTGCTGGATCCGCACCAACTCCCGGGTTTCCCGCTCGACGTACCAAAGCTGGACGTGAGAGAGGATCTCGAGGGTCGAGCCAAAGCGGTTCTTCAGCCGGCGGGCCCCTGCAGCTACACCACGAAGCCGCCCCGAGGTGCGTCCGAGAAAACTCACCACGCGGTCCGCCTCGCCCAGCGGAAATGTTTTCAGAATGATGGCTTCCGTTTCCCGGGCAGGCATGGGCAGTCGGCGCGCCGACGCTGCGCCGGACAACTACAACCCCGTCCGAAGCACGCACACGCAGAACTCAATTACTTACCACACGCTCCCGCTAGACGCAATCTTTCCCGCGCAAAAATCAGAGAAAAATAACCGCGAGAAGTGGAAAACCGAGCCAAAGACAAAAAGCCTTCTTCCCTTCTTTCACCACATTTGCGCCGAGGCTGAAGCACCGCTTCGGCCACTCCGCAAGGATCAACGCTCTCACAACGCCAGGCAACCGCCGCGCACAAGCATAAATATCTTCAACACCTCAGAGAAAAATCCACTCATTCATTTTTCTCTCCCTGTCTCAAACTAAATCATGCAAATTGAGCCAGTTTGCGGCGGAAAAATATTCTGTTAACCATGCCGCTGTCCGGTCGAACATTATCGGACCCAACGGCCAGTCTTCCCATTTGCCTCACGGTTCGCTACTCTGCTCCGGGCCTATTCCATGTTTATCCCGCTCAAGGACATCAACCCATCGAGAGGCTACCCGTTCGTCAATATCAGCCTCATCGCCGTGAACGTGGCGCTCTTTTTCTATCAACTGAGCCTGCAATTCACCATGACCCCGCGGGCCTATGCGGCATTCTTGTCGACCTATTCAACGGTGCCGGCCCGGGTACCAGCATTTTTCGCAGGGCACGGTACTGCTGAAATGGCGTTCTTGCCGATCCTCACGAGCATGTTCCTTCACTCCGGATTCCTGCACCTTGCCGGAAACATGCTTTTCTTGTGGATCTTTGGAGACAACGTGGAAGACTTCTTCGGCCACTTTCCCTATTTGCTTTTTTATATCTTCTGCGGGTTTGGAGCAGGATTGGCCCACGTGTTCTTCAATCTGTACTCGCATGTTCCCGCTCTCGGGGCCAGCGGTGCCATCTCTGGGGTCATGGGGGCTTACATTCTGCTGTTCCCTCGCGCTAGGATCCTGACTTTGGTCTTTGTCTTTCTTCTGCCTATTCCCGCAGTCTTTGTTCTTGGCGAATGGTTTCTCGCCCAATTCTTGTTGGGGATCAGCACGCTGGGAGGGGGCCCTTCGGGAGGAGTCGCGGTGATGGCCCACCTCGGAGGCTTTCTTCTGGGGATGTTGATAACCGCCGTTCTCAAGTGGCGCTAAGCGAATCTTCACAACGTGAGCCCAAGGATGACTTCAAGCGTTACTTTAAGTGCCTTTGGCGGAATCCCGTTTTCCAACTCTATCGACAATCCAGTCTCCCACTTCAACCGTGCTCTTGTTGCCGCCCAAATCGGCCGTCACATAATTTCCTTGTAGTGCCGCGCGCGCGGCTGCGCGAATTGTCGCAGCCTGATCTTTCCATCCCAGAAACTCAAGCATCATGGACGCCGTAAGTATGGATCCAAGCGGGTTGGCAATGCCCTTTCCTCCAATGGCCGGGGCCGAGCCGTGCACTGGCTCGAAAAGCGACGTCTGTCCGGGATGGATGTTTCCGGAAGGCGCCAAACCGAGCCCGCCAGCAAGTTGCGCGCCGAGGTCGCTGATGATGTCGCCAAACAGGTTACAAGTAACGATGACATCGAACTGGCGCGGGTCGCGGACGATCTCCATCGCCAGCGTGTCGATGTACAGATGACGTGAATCGATGTCCGTGTATTCCTGCCGAACTTCCTTGAAAACGCGCTGCCACAGGCCATGCGCAAAGGTCATGGCATTGGATTTGTCGCTCATGCACAAGCGCTTCAAGCCGTTCCGGCGGGCATATTCAAACGCATAACGAATGATGCGCTCGACGCCTTTGCGGGAGTTCACGTCTTCCTGGACGGCAATCTCGTCCAGCGTGCCCTGCTTGAAGACTCCGCCGACGCCGACGTACAAACCCTCGGTGTTTTCGCGAAAAACAATAAGCCGGATGTCTTTTTCCGTGCGACTGCGAAGCGGCGTTAACCGGTCGTGGAGCAATTCCACGGGGCGCGCATTAACGTAGAGGTCGAGCTTGAAACGCAGGCCCAGCAGAATGTCGGCCGCATGCTGGTTCGATGGCACGCGCGGATCACCCAGCGCCCCAAAAAGAATTGCATCAAATTCATCGCGAAGCAGTTCGACCGCACCCGACGGCAGCGTCACGCCCTCGCGCAAATATTTATCGGCGCCCCAATCAAACTCCACAAATTCAAGCGGCCGATTGGCCGGGGAGCAGACCGCCTTCAAGACTCTTACAGCCTGCGGGGTAACTTCCGCCCCGATGCCATCGCCGGGAATCACCGCGATCCGCGCCTTCGGACCACCGTTTCGCATGGGAGTGCCAGGCAAAGTCAAAACTCCTCTCAGGTCTGTTCGAGCCGCTTAAAGAATTCTTAGGTGATTTGACCGCGCTATTCTTTCATTAAAGAGAAGCCTGCGCCAGTATCCATCAAGACCGGCGCGGGATCACGGGCCGCAGGAGGGAGTTCTACTTCAGCCTGGCGAATTCCGCGCGAGCTGCCTTGAGAAGCAGCAAGTCCGCATCCGCTGTTTTCCACAGATCAAGGAATTGCTGGTAAGAGTTGCGCGCGGCGTGTGTGGAACCCGAAATAGCCTGAGCTCGGGCTTGGCCCAATATCGCCAGTGCTCCGGACCAACAGTTCCCAACAATTCCTCGGCTGTCCGTAAGCTTTTGAAACTCAGCGAGCGCAGGCGCCCCCCGTTTGGTTGCCAGGTAAGCTTCGCCGCGCAGATACGTCGGAATCATGCACGAATAGCTCAAGTTGCCGATCAGCTGTCCGCGCTCGTAAGGCTTCACGCCCTCAAGCAATTCCAAAGCCTGAGCAGGCTTCTGGTCCACTGAGCTCGCCTGCGCTCGGATCGTCGGCAGCCAGGCGGATTGCACAATCGTATTGGACACGTTCGCGGCTGCCAGATCATCAAACATAGATTGCGCGCGGCGCGAGTCTCCGGTGCGCGCCAGGACCAGAATTGCGAGAGTTTGCGCATCACGGCTGTTCGGTGCAATCGCGAGCACCTGATCCGCCTCTGCTCGCGCGTCTTGCATTTTGCCGTAAACTGCATCGCGCAACGCTGAAATCCCCTCCCAAATGGCGGCAGGTTCAGCAAGGTTCGCTGCTTGTGCCGCTTGGACCGCGCGGCGAGAGAGTTCGCGCGCTTTCTGCAGATGGCCCACGTACGCTTCCGTGTCCGCTTGCAAAGCAAGCATGGCGTCCTCGCCGCCCGCCTTCCCGGCCGACCATTCCATTTCATGCTGCATGGCATTGGTGTCGCCCTGCAGAAAAGCCAACGCATACAGGTCCGTATGAATCGCCGGATCATCCAGCTTTCTCGCCAAAGCTTGGTTTAAGGTGAACCGCGCATCATTCAAGCGCAACAGGGCAATGTCGGCGGTAGCGACGTTTTCATACCACGCCACGCTGCCGGGATCGAGGCGCAGCGCTTCCTTGGCGGAACTGGCGGCTTGCTCGTAATCGCCAATGAGAAAATATTCCGAGGCTAGATTGCCCTTGGCGATATCGTCCCGAGGATAAAGCTCAACCCATTGCTTGTAGCTTTGGATGGCCTTCTGCACGTCGCCGGTGCCCAGATCGTAATAAAGCGTGGTTATGTGGAGCCGGTCACGCACAGTCTGCCGGTCAGCAAGTTCAAACGCTTGGCGGATGCTGTCAGCAGCCAGAGCGCCCTGGTTCATATTGTAATAGCTGACCGCCAGATTGGAGCGGGCGAGAGCGAACCTCGGATCGAGTTCTATAGCCTTTTTGAGTGCAGGAACCGCATCGAGCGAGCCTTGTTCGCGGCTCAAGCGGCGGCCTTCGGCGAAGGATTGTACGGCGTCTATCGAAGAACTGGTCGCGCGCTCCAGCGGCAGATTGAATTTTTTCAACGAATCAGGGCCTTCTCCAAGTTCACTCCGCAGTTTAGCGGCTGCCATGCCGAGCGCGTGGACCACTTCTCCTTTCCGGTTCGCCTCACTCTTTACACTGGTAATTTCTTTGAAAGGCATGCATTGGAAGGTGTTGAGCTTGAGAATGTAGTCGCTGTCGTCTTTAGTGATGGTCCCCGTCAAAAATGCCGTGGCGCCCAGGCTTACGCAAAGTTTCGGCGCAAGTTCGTTCGTGACGGGCGTTCTCGCGGGAAGCGCTCGAGAACGCAACGCTTCTGCCACCTTTTCCGCGGAGACGAGATTCAGCAATGGCGACTGCGCAAGACCGATGGACAAGGCTTCTCGCAGAGAGCCATCGAAAACGGGGTCACCCGTGGAGTTTGCAAAATCACCGATAAGAAGGGTGTCTTTATCGGTGAGCTTGACGTCCCTGCCGGAATACCAGAAGGCTCCCGCAGCTAGGGGGATGAGAAGCAACCCGGCCAGCAAGAGCTTGGTTCTCATGAACGCCTTTCACGCGGAGAATGATCCGACACCGAACGGGCTCGGGTCCCAGTCGGATCCTCGAACCACAAGCCGCAGAGGAATGAATCACCGGGAGGACAACGCCGACTTAGTTTAATGGTAGATAGAGAAAAAGAAGCGCGTCAACGGCGTTGCGACGCGAAGTTTACGTAACGGTATTGGCTTTCACGACAGCCGTTCGGCCGGACTCGATCCAATACACCCCGCCCAAGGCCATCACCCCACCCAGTAACTGGCTCCACGAGCCCTTTTCGCCCAGCCACAGAATCCCAAGGATCGTCGCAAGTACCGGGAGCAGGTACGTAAAGGCGCTCAGTTGCGAAGCCTCCAAATAGCGCAGTAGCCAGAAATAGAACAAGTAAGCCAGGGCCGAACTAAAGACCGCCATATACACCACGGCCGCCCAAGCGCGCCAGGGTTGGTGCCAATGTCTTGCTGCGGAGAGAGACCAGGCTTCGTGAATCGCCACAGGAAGCACGATGAGCGCCCCGGCAAAGTGATTGAAGGCCGTCATGGTCAGCGTATCGTATTTCTCTGCCACTCGTTTCCCGAGCACAACATAGATGGCAAAGCCGATCGATCCGGCCATGGTGATGGCGTCGCCTTCGATCGACGCCGAATATAGAGAGATCCCATTTTCCGAGACGAGCACGGCAACTCCAGCGAGAGCGATGAGCATGCCGACAACCTTATGTCCCGTGGCGCGCTCGAGGCCGAAAAGAACGGCCAGCGCAAGAATGTAGATGGGTCCCAGCCCGACGATCACCGCGGCATGGCTGACATGAGTGAAATACAAGCCAATCGTGAAGCACATCTGATTCACGGTTACGCTGAAAAAGCCCAAGTAGAGGAAAGTCCATAGGTCGCGCACGGTAAACCCGCGGCGGCGAAGATCGGCTGCCTCTACAAACGTTTTTAGCCGCATGCAGTAGAAATACACCGGAATCATCACCGCGCCCGCCAGCACCACACGGAAGGAGGCCATAGCCAATGGCGGCAAATAGAGAAGCCCGATTTTTGCAGCGATGAAATTGATCGCCCACACCACGACTAGAATTGCAATCGCCGCAGCAACAGCAAGGCGGCTGGGAGCGCCCCCTGTGGACGATGCGATCTTCACTGCCTCAGACCAATCGCTCTTTGCGGACGGTTAGTTTTTCGATGAGGTCGAGCCGCGGCTCGAATCCGATGCCGGGGCCTGTGGGGACACGAATCGTACCTTGCGGCGAAACAGTGACTTCGGGAGAAATGATATCTTCCGCCCAATAACGCTTGCTGGCCGTTACGTCGCCGGGAAGCGAGAAATTTGGCAGCGTCGAGAGAGCAATGTTGTGCGCGCGGCCAATCCCGGTTTCGAGCATCCCGCCGCACCATACCGGAACATCGTGCTGCTGGCAGATGTCGTGAATGCTGCGCGCCATCGTGAAGCCGCCCACGCGGCCCATCTTGATGTTGATGATCTTGCATGCGCCAAGCTCCACCGCCGCGCGCGCCTGCTCTTCGGTGTGAATACACTCGTCCAGGCAAATCGGAGTTTCAAGCCTCTTCTGCAATTCAATGTGGCTGTAGAGATCATCCCAACCGAGTGGTTGCTCGATCATCATCAGATAAAAGCCGTCGAGCTGTTTCAGCAGCGGGAAGTCGGCAAGCGTGTAAGCAGAGTTCGCGTCAACCATCAGCTTGATTCGCGAAAATTCTTGCCGCAGCCGGCGCACCGGATCCAGATCTTTTCCCGGCTTGATTTTTATCTTGATGCGCTGATAGCCCGCCGCCAGCTCCTTCTTTACCGCCGCCACCAATTCATCAAGAGAATTCTTGATTCCAATGGAAACGCCGCACGCAATTTCCTCACGCGCCCCTCCCAGCAGTTTTGACAGCGACATTCCCTTCTGCTTGGCCTCCGCATCCCATACGGCGGCTTCCAAGCAGGCTTTGGCCATGTTGTGCCCGCGCACATGTTTCAAGAGTCCCCACACTTTGCAGGCGGTGTCGAATCTCTCCCCTTTCACCATCGGCCATAGAAAATCACGCAAAACCAGCCAGGCGGTGTCCACATATTCAGGACTGTAGAACGGCGCCTCCGCCGCCACGCATTCGCCCCAGCCAGTCACTCCGTCCACATTCGCTTCCACCAGAAGAATGCGGCGAACTTCCATACGGTCCATGCTGGTTTCAAACGGCGCCACCAGTTTCATGGAGATTTCGCGAAGCGTAATTCCTTGAATGTGCATGTTAGTGCCGGGTCGAAACCTTTCTTAAACCTTAAAAGTCGCTCCAAGGAGCAAGACAGTAAGCGCGATTGCCCGGTCCAGTTCGCAGCGCCACCGCAGCATACCCCTTGGCAAACCATTTCGTGAACTCTTCCCGCAGGCGATCCTGCGCTTTCCTGGCCTCCGGCTCGTTTTCCTCTTGCCATCGCTCCAGTTCGGCGGGCAATTCGATAATCGCAGGCGCTTCCCCTGGCTCCTTGACCAGGTTTTGAATAGCCGCTACCACGCGCGTGGAATCCAGGCGCCACTCCACCAGTAATCGGTCCGTCGCCATTCCGCGATGGAGCGGGCTCGTTGTGGTGCCGTAAAGATTCGGGAGATATTTTCTGCAAATCGCGCCGAGCCGGTTCAAATTAAAATGCGCATTGCGAAGCTCGAGGGGATCAAAGGTCCACTGGATAAGCCGGATCCCCCGGCTCAGTGCTTCGTCGCGCTGGAAAAGTTTCAGCATCCGCCCGACGCCCTGGTCGCGATAATCGCCCAACACACCCGTCATGTGGGAATGAAGATACGGCACCCCGTTCTGCAAACCAACCACTGCGAGCGTATAACCAATCATGCGCCCGCTGTCAAACGCGCCGAGCACTTGGCCGCCGCTGTGCGCGGCCACCACAAACAGTGTGACGGGCTCAACTTCCAGGTCCGCTTCACCCCAGATCTGGCGCTGGAGCTCCACGCAGCTGTGGAATTCTTCCAGCGTTTCGCACCTGCGCACTTGGATGTTCCCGCTCATTTCTGCGCCTGCGCTTTTGCCGCCTTGCCGGGAACGCCCATCGCCTCATCGGCGTCGGGCTCTTCCGCGCTTTTCGTCGCGTCCCACAGGGCTTCCATCTCTTCCCTGGAAAGATCCTTGAACTCGCGACCCGATTCACGTGCTCGCGCTTCCATTGTTCGGAACCGGCGAGAGAATTTCGCATTGGCTTTCTTGAGCGCGATCTCCGGGTCAACATGCAGGAAGCGCGCGAGGTTCACCGCCGCGAACAACAAGTCGCCCATTTCTTCCTCGGCTTTCCGCTGATTCTCAGCTTCCAGCGCGGCTTCCAACTCCTTCGTTTCTTCTCGCATCTTGGCGATGACGCCGCTCGCATCCTCCCAGTCAAAACCGATTCGCGAGGCCTTGCGTGTCAGCTGAAAACCTTCAAGCGTTGCCGGCAGCGCCCGAGAAACGCCGTCAAGCAACGAGGGCGCTTCCGTTGCCGCATGCACGCTGACGCCGTGCACCTTGTTCGATCGCCGTTCTTCCGCTTTGATCTGTTCCCAGTTTCTCAGCACCTCCGCGGAATCTTTGGCTCGCTTCTCGCCAAAGACGTGCGGGTGGCGGCGAATCATCTTGTCGTGAATCTCGCGGATCACATCGGCCACGTTGAAGCGGCCTTCTTCCTGAGCGATTTGCGAATGAAAGATGATTTGCAGGAGCAGGTCCCCCATCTCCTCTGCAAACTTCGCGTCGTTCCCCGTATCGAGGGCTTCCAGAACCTCGTAAACCTCTTCCAGAAGGTAGGTTCGCAGCGTTTGATGTGTCTGCTCGCGGTCCCAAGGACACCCTTTCGGGGCGCGCAACCGGGCTTGTACGGCGACGAGCTTTTCAAACCATTCCCCGGGAGTCAACTGTTTCAACTCGGCACCGCGCGTCTTCCCAGCGAGTTTCTTGGCGTTTTTGTTCTTTTGTTTCGTGCGCGCAGGCATTGGTTTGTCGGCGATTTTCAATGTGAATCAAATGTTCCACTCTACGGGGCAACGAGCCCTTTTACAAGGCGTTCCGGCGACTTGCGCTGGCCAGCCATGTTAAACTGAAAACCGAGATTATCACTGGGGAATACGCCTTGTCTGACCACAAGCAGGATGATACGTTCCGCGTCATCGACCGCCGTCCGTTCACCTCGGAAGGCGAGTTGCGCAAGGATATCGTTGCAGAGCAAGAGCGCGAAGCCAAACAGGAAGCCGCCAAAGCCGCGCCGGCGCCCACTGAGAAAGCAAAGGCGCCGGCGAATCCGCCTCCTGTCGACGCGCCAAAGCGCCTTGCGGCTTTTGAAAGCCTGGTACGCATGCTCGGGCAGAACGCCGCCATGGTCCTGGGCGCTTATGCCGATCCGCGAACCGGCCAGCCGGTCGTCGATCCGGAAGCAGCTCGCGAGCTGATTGACATGCTCGACGCCTTGCACGAAAAGACCAAGGGCAATCTCGCGCCGGAAGAAGAGGATCTCGTGCTGGATTTACTCGGCAAGCTAAAGCTCACATTCGTGGAGATTAACCAGGCAGTGGCGGCGCAGGCCGCGACGCAGGCCAAAGCCAAGTCACGCTAGCCACATGATGGCTTGCTATCCGTCATTCCGAGCGAAGCGAGGAATCCCTCTTCATAAATTCTTTGCGGCCAATTCGGCTTTCGCCGCTGAGAAAAGGGTTTGGAGTTTTCACTCATGTTCTTAGCCTGGTTGCCTCTATGCCTGGCACGCCATTAAAAATCACTGTTCTCGGTTCCGGCACATCGATGGGCGTACCCACGCTCGGCTGTCCGTGCCGGGTCTGCGGCTCCACCGATCCCCGCGACAAACGCCTCCGCCCCTCTATTCTGTTATCGCGCAACGGCCAGAACGTGGTCATCGACACCACTCCCGACTTTCGCCAGCAGGCCATGCGCGTCGCCTTGGACCGCCTCGACGCCATTCTGCTCACCCACGGCCACGCCGACCATGTCCTCGGCTTCGACGACATCCGGCCTTACAACATTCGTCAGCGCGCGGCCCTGCCTGTTTACAGCAATGAAGACACGTTTCGAGTCATCCGGCGCATCTTCGCGTACGTTTTCGACGACAAGCCGACGCTCAGCACCGTTCCCAGCGTCACGCTGAACGTCATCGATGATCGTCAATTCGAGCTGCTTGGTATTCCCATCGTTCCCGTTCCCTTGTTCCACGGCGACATGAACGTCCTCGGTTTTCGCTTCGGACGCGCCGCCTATCTCACAGACTTCAGTTCCCTTCCCGATTCTTCGATGGCGCTGCTCGAAGGCCTCGACGAACTCATTCTCGACGCTCTTCGCGACATCCCTCATCCCATGCACCAGACCGTTGATCAGGCCCTTTCGCTCATCGAAAAGCTCAAGCCGCGCCGCGCCTGGTTTACGCACATCGCTCATGACTTGCCGCACGCGGAGACCAACGAACGCCTCGCCAAACTTGGCTTCCCGCACGTCCAGTTGGCCTACGACGGTTTGCAATTCGAAGTTCGCGTGGATGCTACGGACAAGCTGTTCACCAAACACAAAGAGCCTTCCGCGAGCGTAAACGTGGGCGGAGGGCCGGCTCCGCGTTTCTCCACGTTCGCTTCTTCCGAAGCGTGGGCTTCGCGGTTTGGAAAGTTTGGTCACAGCAGCGTGCTGGCCATCGGCAGCTTCGACGGCATCCATCTTGGCCACCAAGCCATTCTGCGTTCCGTCGCCGAACGCGCCCACGCGCGCGACGCCGTTCCCACGGCGCTCACCTTTGATCCTTCGCCGCGCAGAGTCCTTCGCCCGGAAACGGCGCCGCCGCAAATCTCGACCATCGCGCAGCGCCTCGCCGGCTTCAGCGCGCTGGGACTCGAAGCCGCGGTGGTGCTGCCATTCACGCTGGAATTGTCGCGCCTCACGCCCCAGCAGTTCGTCGAGCAAATCCTGCTTCGCAACTTGCGCATCAAATCTCTGTTCGTCGGCGAAAATTTTCACTTTGGGCACAAACAAGCCGGTGACGTAAATCTGCTGCGGAAGCTCGGTGCCGAGCACGGATTTGAAGTCGTGGTCCTTCCACCAGTAATTCACCGCGGAGAAGTGGTCTCAAGCACGCTTGTTCGCAGGGAAATCGCCGATGGCGACGTCTCCCGCGCCGCGCGCCTGCTCGGGCGCCCATTCGTGCTCACCGGGGAAGTCGTTTCCGGCACCGGAGCCGGCCATCGCTTCACCTTCCCCACTTTAAACCTCGCTCCCGAACAAAGCTTGCTTCCCCGCCGCGGCGTCTATGTCACGCGCACTTGCCTGGACGGCGAGTCGCGTAGCCGCCGCTCGGTCACCAACATCGGCATGCGCCCCACGTTCAATGGCTCAGCCCTCAGTATCGAGACGCATCTTTTGGACACTCAACTTTCTTCCGAGCCAAAGCGCATCGAAGTCCGCTTTTGGGAACGCCTTCGCGACGAAAAAAAATTCAGCGGCCCCGAAGAACTCCGCGCCCAAATCGCCCGAGACATTGCCGCCGCCAACATATTCTTCTCCCGCCTCCGCCGCTTCCGCTCCCTCCGAGACGTCTCGGTTTCCACTCCGCGCTCCTAGAGCACCCGAGCGGCGTCAAACTTTAGCCCAGCCCGCCTCCGGAACGTCGCACTTCAAAAAATAACTTAAGGTAATCCACGGATTGCACGCGGGTTTTCTACTCGCACGAATTGAAGTACCAACTGGATTGTTTGTCGCTGCTGGGCCGGTTAGCGTCAACTGGCGCAAATCGAGAGGAATTCAGCGAGAGCGGATCCCGGACAAGAAGGCGCGGGTAAACCTTTTTCTGTTCCTGGAGTCACTTGCGGTTCCTTCCGACATGTTTCTAACCCACGTTAGAGGAAGAAATAGGAGGTTTGAATGCACCGAATGAAGCACCACCGTTCAGCATCAGTGGCAATCGCACTGGTGCTGGCCGGCCTGTTGTTATGGCCTGCAATCACACTAGCCCAGTTGGGCGGGCTGTTGCCACCCCCGCCCACATCTGGTACGAGCACCAGCACCGTCACTGGACAAGCCACGGCTGCGCAAGTAACCGTTTTGGGGCTTCTCGGGACGGCGACCACCACCACTCTCGGAAGCACCGGAATCTCTGCCACAAATGCTGAGAGCGACGTGGGTCAAGACACAGGAAGCGTTCCCTCTCTGCTTGGCGCGGAAGTCCTCAACGCCTCCACCTACAGTTATTCCAACGAGGTTGACTCCGTGGCCTCGCTCGCGAATTTGGGCATGACTGTGGCTGGGATCACTATCTCCGCCGACTCCGTTACGTCACAGGCGTCCCAAGTACAGGGCGCCGCTGGAAGCGGAACCTCCACCATCACCAACCTCGCCATCAACGGCGTTCCCGTCACCGCCACGGGGGATCCCAATCAGGTTGTCGCGATTCCCGGCGGTCAGATCACCCTCAATGAGCAAACCATTTCGTCAACAGGCAGCGTGGTTGTGAATGCTGTTCACGTTGTCGTCAACGGCGTTGCCGACGTCGTGCTGGCATCGGCCACGGCAGGGATTTCATAGCGCCGCGTCGCGGTGACTTCCTCAATGCGAAGGGATAAAGAACAATGAGCAAAAAACAAATCACCATCACCAAGCTCGTCTCTCCACTTTTGGCAGCAGGACTCCTTGTGGCGTTTGTGCTGCTCAAGAACACGCCTGTGGCAAAAGCCCACATCATGCCGACCCCGTGTGACTTCACCACGGGAGGTGGATTCGTCATCACCGGTGACGGCAACCACGCGAATTTCGGCCTGGTGGGAGGCTGCAAGAATGGCGGCTTCTTCGGCCACGTGAATTTTGTTAACCACGACACGACCGGGATGTTCGCCGGGCTGCACTTGAGCAGCACTCAGATCCTGGGGTACTTTGAGCCAGTCGCAGGATCGAATGTACGGGACATCTGTGGCACAGCAGACACCAACCTCTTCGGCCCCGTTAAGTTCCGTGCCAGGACCGAGGACAACGGGGAGCCAGGCATTGGAGTGGATAAGTTCGGCTTAAAGTTCTGTAACGCCGTGGGTTGCAGTACGGACTTTACAGAGGGTGGGCTCCCGTTCCTTTCGACGCGACCCCTGGCGGGCGGCAATATCCAGCTCCACAAACCCAACCCCTCTACCACAGGGCCCAGCACACCGCCACTTGAGATGGATGCGTGCGGTTCCGACGATTCTGGCTTGGGAACCTGATCCTTCGAAGACAGCAGCGCAAGCGCCAGGCCACTCGTGGTCCTGGCGCCGCCGCTAGCCGCTGGGAAAAGAAAGCCGATGAACTGCTACGGGAAATCAACCGAGCCAAAGGCTGAAGCGCAGAAGCCTCCTTGGCGCGTTAAGAACCTGCAGCTGCCGACAAGCGTGTTCGTGGTTCTAATCAGCTTAGGCTCGTACAATGTGGCTTTAGGTGCGCCATTCCCGGTGTGGGTGGCGTCGAGTCTTACGCGGGTTGGCCAGTCAGATGTGGCCGGCACGACTTCGTCGGTCGCTTTGTATGGCGCGCGCGGCGAAACCGTCGATACGCAGGTCATCGTCCAAGCCCCCGCCGGAGGCTTGACCAACGTGAACGTGAGCGTCTCGGCACTTACCGGTCCCAATGGGGCCACGATTCCCGCCTCTGGCATGACCCTCTACCGCGAGTACTACGTCAGCGTGACCGGCACGACGAATTACGGCGGTGGCAACAATCCACCGCTGGGCTCGGGGACCTACGCGGAACCACTCATTCCGTTCAATGATCCCGGGACCGGGTCGCCGTTGTGCGGAAGTGGAGCCACGCTGAAGGCCTGCAACGCCGGAATCAGCGCCGGGCAGAACCAACCCTATTGGATCGATATCTCCGTTCCCCACGGTGCCGCGAACAGTCCTCCGGGAAATTATACCGGCACGATTTCTATTACTGCGGACCAGGGCACTGCGAGTATCCCAGTGACCCTGACGGTATGGAACTTTGAACTTCCCATGCAGCCTTCTGAACTTTCCCTCTGGTCGGTCTCTCCGCCCGCCACGGGCAACAGCGACGCTGACATAACTGCCTTGGCGCACGCCTCGATGCGCAACAAAGTCATGTACTTGGTGGATTTAGCGGCCAACGCCATCCCGGACATTTCGAATTTTGGTTTGAATCGCTCTGGACTCGAATACTACTACTACATCGGTATTCAGTGTGATGGCACCTATAACGACATCCCTTCGACAAGCCAAATCAGCGCTGCGGCAGCAAATTTCCCCACAGGCGGAGGAGGCGTGGACTTTTTGGTCGGAGACGAATTGAACGGGTGCCCCAACGCTTATCCGCCCCTAAAGACAATGGGCACCAATGCGCATGCAGCTACTCCTAGTGTCAAAACCATCCTAACCCTCAACACCCCCGACCCCAATCTGTACAATGAAGGCGATGGACGCAGTGCCATCGACCATTGGGTGCTGCTCGATTCTCGGGGACAGTGGCCAGCCTTGCCCTGGAGCGGACCGGGAGATTTGTGGAGCTACGCATCCTGCGACACGGGGTCGGGCAATACTCCTGAATGGTTGGTGGACTATCCGCCGATCAACGAGCGCATCCAAGCAGGGTTCTTGAATTGGACACAGCAAGCATCGGGAATTTTCTACTATCGCTCGGACGGATGGTCCTCCGGGAATACTACCGACAGTTGGAACAATCTGGACAGGACCGGTTGCGGCGGTAACTCCAGACCAGGGGACGGAGTCTTCCTCTATCCGCCCGGGCCTATCGCCTCCTCCGAATCCGCACCGGGAATACGGCTGAAATCCATCCGGGACGGCATTCAAGACTACGAGTACGCGAAGATTCTCATGAACCTCGGGCAAAACGACTTCACGATTTCCGTCGTTCAACCGATAGCCACGAAGTGGGACAACTGGACTCACGACCCGAATGCCTTGCAAGCCGCGCGTCAGCAACTAGGTCAAAAACTCGATCAACTCTCTCCTCCGTAGAGGGTTCGGACAAGATCGAGGAACCGCGCCGGCTGTGGCTGACCCTCGATCCGCCAAAACTTCCTCTTAACATGCTCCTCCCGCCGCTGTGCTAATGTATCGAGCCGCCACGACGCCCTTTCGGAGGTTTGCATGGACATCCTGGACGCTCAGCGCGAAGTGCGGTCCGTTTACATTGGCGGCTTCTGGGGACAGCTCGTCTCGTCCATCATTTGGCTGGTGTCCGCGGCGCTCGGCACTTGGGTCAGTCCAAAAGCGTCTATCTTGACCATCCTCATCGCAGGATTTTTCATCTTTCCGCTCACGCAGATGATGTTGCGTTTGTCAGGCCGCCCCGCGCGCGTCAGCAAAGGGAATGCGCTCCATTTCCTAGGGATGCAGGTCGCGTTCGTTCTGCCGTTTTCGATGCTTCTTCTTGTGCCCGTGGGTCTCTACCACTTGAACTGGTTTTTTCCGGCTCTGATGATCCTTCTGGGCGCGCACTATTTACCTTTCGCCACTCTCTACGGGATGCGCATGTTCCTGTTCCTTGCGGGGATTCTGCTCGCTGCGGGCGTCGTGGTCGCACATTATTTTTCGGGAACGTTCAGCTTGGGCGCATGGATCGGCGGACTGGCCCTACTCGTTTTCGCCTGGATTGGCCGCTCTGTCGCCACCCGCGAATCACCCACACCCTCCACTCGTTGATTTGCTTTCGACGTGCTACACCGATTCCTCCTAGAGCCTCCCGTTCTAACTTCCAACCTCCCGAGGGCCGCCAACGCAGGTTTTGCTTGTGCGCACCGTCACAAAGAAAGGTTCCTACGTCACTGACAATGGTGCCTCGGCGGAGTAACAGCAACAAATTACGAGTCGCTCACTGGAGATTCTGCCGCCTCTTCGGAAATTAACGGCAAGGGGGCCAGAGGCTCGTGAAATACACGCGAATCATCGTCACGCGCTACGGCGGGCC
>DATDNK010000113.1:0-4801 GCA_036518275.1 Candidatus Acidiferrum sp. | reverse complement strand
GGCCTTTCTGCCCTGTGTCATTTCGATTTGTCCAATCGCTAATCGTGCTTCCAACTCGCACCGTCCGCAACCGAGTCGGGCAGCTTCTGTCAGCGTGTTAGCCAGACTCTTCAAAGCCTGTGCTGACTTTCCATTCATCGCATGAATACGCGCCGCGGTTGTCGCGATCCCCATCGCCAAGAGGCGGCCTTCCATGGTTGCGGCCCCAGCTTCGGCCACACGAATTTCTTTTTCCGCCTGGGCTGCATTCCCTTGTTCGAGCAAGGACCGCGCCAGAATCGCTCTCGCGTTTAGTTCGTTGGCGTGTTCCTTCTCCGCTTGGGCCCGCTCGACAACCTGGCGCGCCGGCTTCTCTGCGTCTGCCGCATGGCCCTCTTCCATGGAGAGCTGCGCTAAAGCAAGCAAACTATCCTCAGCCGTGGTTTTTTCTCCCATTTTGTTTCGCATGGCGAGGACTTCTTCCTGGGTCTGGCGCGCTGCCTGGAGCTCCCCGCGCTCTTCCTGCACTTGACCCTGAAGGAACTTCGCGTACGCCAGCCCACGCTGAATTCCGGCCTGCTGAAAGATGGGCAATTGTTCGTCAATCGCTTTCTGGGCGGCAGCCAGGTCGCCCTGATCCAAAAGCACGGTCGCAAGATTGTTCAGTCCTATGGCCAGCCCGGTTTTATCGCCAATCTCGCGCCGGATCGCCAACGACTGCTCGTGTAGCTTGCGCGACTCTTCCAGCTGCCCCTGCTCGTGAATCAATATCGCTAGATTCGTCAAGGCCCTGGCAATGCCGCGCTTGTCGCCGATCTCACGGGTGATAGCCAACGAGTGTTCATACTGCTTCTTCGCGGCCGCCAGTTTGCCCTGCTCGTAGAAAAGTACGGCAATGTTGTTCACACCGATGGCTTCGCCAATCCTGTCGCCGGTCTCCCGGCGGATGGCAATCGCTTGTTCGTAGGCTTTTTGCGCTTCGGCGAAACTCGCCTGATCTTTCAAGCCCACGCCGATGCTGTTCCAACTATCCGCCATGCAGCGTCGGTTCCCGATCTTGCGGCAAGTTTCGAGAACCTCTTGCTGCATCTTCAGCGCCGCGGCACGTTCTCCATGGTCGTAGAGCCCGGTGGCGAGATTGTGCAAGGCGCTGGCCTCGCCGCTCCGATCGCCTGCCTCGGCATAAATACGCCGCGCCGCTTCAGCGGCTTCCTGGAAGTGCTGCATATCGCCCAGACTGTAATAAGCACGCCCTTGCGCTAGCTCCGCCCGCGCAACGAGCTGGCGGGCGCCGAGCTTTTGGCCTTTCTCCGTCGCCTGGAGAGACGCCGCAAGTTCGCGCTTATAATCAGATTGTCCCCGCGCCGCTGCTTCCTCCGCCAAATCGATCCTTGGATCGTCCGCGGCGGGCGGCGCCAACTTTCGCAACTCGTCCACGGTGGCAAGCGCATCTTTGGCCGTGCTTCCCGACGTTTGGACTTGCGCGAGGCGCAAACCGTAGTCCAGATTGTCTGCAGCAAACGTCCACAACTTCCGGTAAACCTCCACCGCCTTTGGCCAGTTCTTGGTGGCTTCGTAATAGCGCCCTTCGATCGAAAGATGGTCTTCGCGTGGCAGGTTAGCAGACAAATCGAAGGCCTTCTTCGCTTCCTCTGCGGCTTTCGCGTCGTACCCCAGCGACGACCATGCGGCAGACAGGGCCGAATGGGCCAAGGCATAGCTTGGATCCGCCTCAACCGCTTTTTCCAACAAGTCGCGTGCCCCAAGAGCGTCGAAGACTCGCAACTTTTCAAGCCCTTGGGCGTAAAGCCGTGAGGCTTCCGGATTTGTCGAAATCGCCGCTCGTACGCTTCCGGCTTCCGCTTCGGAAAGGTTGCCCATGCCGAGTTTGCCGCGCAGTTCCTGCCCGGCCCGTGAAACCAGGTCGAACAGCTGGCTCTCCGTTCCCGTTTCCGAAACGATGCCGATGGTTTCGCCCGTTTGTGCGTCCTGCAGGCGCATATCCACGCGCACTTGTCCCCCCGCCTCCTTGCCAAGGTCCACAAACGACCCAAGCAGCACATAGTCCGTTCCCAGATTTTTGCGCACTCGCGTGAGGGTGTCTTTCGCCAGGCTATCTGCATCGGAAAGCGACAAATCCGCTTTCGCGCGGGCAACGTTCTCTTCTGCGATCGTGCGAAGGTGTTCGCCAGTTCCCAGCTCTGTCGTCAACATTTCGGAAAGCCCGGTCGAAAGCCAGGCCGCTTCGGCTCGCCCCGAAGTGTTTTTGAAACCAAGCACGGCCACGGATCGCCGCGGCGGTGTCGCGGGACCGCTCAGCGCGCCCCGGGCTTTTCCAGGGCTCCATCGGCTCGCCAGGTAATCGCGCAGTTTGCCGAGATTGAGCCCAATCGCCGCCCCGGCTGCCAATACCAAAACAAGCGCGGCGGCTCCGGTCGCCTTCCACGCTTTGCCGCGCGCAGGTTCCGCGGCAATGCCTGAAGATTCCAGGGCCACCAACAACTCGCGCGCCGATTGATACCGCCTTGCCGGCTCTTTTGCGAGCGCCTTGAAAATAATCGATTCCAGCGAAGCCGAAGCGGATGCTCCCCGCGAACTCAAAGGCTTTGGGGAAGAGTGAAGGATGGCGTCGATTAGGCGTGTCGGCTGGTTCTCAAGAAAGGGCCGCTCGGCAGTCGCCATCTCATAAAGCACAGCTCCCGCGCTATAGATGTCCGAGCGAGCGTCTACATTCTCTGCGCGCAGTTGCTCCGGGGACATGTATGGCAGCGTGCCAGACACCGAATGAGTGTCATCTAGACTCAGCGTCTGATCGATCTCACGCTCCGGGTGAAACAGCTTTGCCAAACCGAAGTCGAGAATCTTCAGCCGGCCTTCTGGGGTGATTTGTAGGTTGCCTGGTTTCAGGTCGCGATGAATCACGCCTTGCGCGTGCGCGGCTGCCAGTCCCTCCGCCAGCTGGGCCCCAAGTCTCCGCGTCTCCTTTTCGTCCAGCGGCCCCCCTTTCAACTTCTGGCTCAGCGATACTCCGGAAACCAGCTCCATCACCAAAAAATCCACGCCCGCTTCGCTGCCAAAATCGTGAATCGTTTCAATGCAAGGATGATTCAGTTTGGCGAGGGCCAAAGCCTCGTTGCGGAATCGCTTTCGCGCCGCCTCATCCGCAAGTAAACCAGGCGGGAGCACTTTCAGGGCGATGTCTCGATCGAGCTGCTGGTCGTGCGCTCGATACACCACGCCCATACCACCGCCCCCAAGTTTCTCGATAACTCGGTAATGCGCAAGGGTCCGGCCGGCTAGGGAGGGCACATCGGCCATAGCGCCGAATTCTAGGTGCCACCCACTTTCAAGTCAACGCCGGAGAATCGGGCGCGGCTCTTTCGCTTGTCGTGCTCTGGCTGTGGACGCGTTCAAGGATTGTGAGGTTAGGCTCACCCAAGTCAGATGACTCTGCCCGACCGGGCCACCTTTTGTTCCTTTCCTGCCATCCCAGGAATAAGCCGGCGAAAAGCTCGGTCTTGTTCTTTAGGGTCTGCAAGTACAATATTCTCTGGCCGTGAGACTGGCGGGGTCGCAACGGCAAGGCTTCACAGTGCGCAGAAATGGCGCACCATCAAGTTCTTGGAAAGGGAGGAATGCATGGAAAAGATTGCAAAGGGCTCTTTGTTGGTCGCCTCGGCCGCTTTTCTCTTCTTGGCGGGACCATTTCAGCCCCAGCCCTCGCTGCGCGCGCAGGAGCAAAACGTACAGGTAATTGAGCTGACGGCGAAGAAGTACGAGTTTTCGCCCGCGCCCGTTCATGTAAAGGCGGGGACCAAGGTCCAACTCAAAATTACCGCCGTGGACCACGATCATGGTTTCAAAATCGCGACGGTTCCCGAGGGAGCCGCGTCGGGCAGCAAGCCTGGACTGATTTTCGCTTCGCCGCAGGATTGCTTCCAGCTCAAAAAGAAGGAAACCACGACGATTGAGTTTGTGGCGCAAACCCCGGGTACCTATCCTTTCCGGTGCTGCCATGTCTGCGGCTTCGGCCACAAAGGCATGCACAGCGAACTCATCGTCGAATAGGGGTCGCCGCCTGGCCACGCGTCTCTGACTTGTAGCAAAAGAGCCGACCTGAAGGTCGGCCTCTACAAATGCGGACGCGGCGACTTTACGTCGCCATCTCTGTAGGGGCACGGCATCCCTTCGACTGCGCTCAGGGTAAAGCCGTGCCCTTTTGTTTTGTTCTCTCCCAGCATTTCTTCCTTTCCTCATTTGCCGATCTTTTCTGCGACCTCACCTCTCTTGCGCGACAAGCGCGGGCAGACGCGGGCCTAGTCGCGCTGGGGGCGCGGGAGGTCGAAGATGATTTTCTGGGGCTCATCTTCCAATTCCTCGTCGATGGCGGGGAGGGTGCGGAGGAGAAGACTACAGGTATAGGCCATGACGGCGCCGCGGCGAGGAGAGATTTTGTTGGCAGCGAGAAGTTTGTAGAGTTCGCCGAGGACATGGTTAATGTCCACGGCAGAGTCGAACTCCTTGATGCCGCAGACCAGTTCTTGGGATAGATCGCCAGAGTCAACTTCGTGGAGGCGGAGTGAAGCATGGCGGAAGCAGAGGCCGGTTTTTTCATCTGCGACCGGCAGACGGCAGTAGGCCCGGGCACGAACGCGATGGCGGCAACGAGGCTTGGGGGCTGGTGGCTGTTCGGATTCAGTTAGGGACTTGCCGCGGCGAGGCATAGGGTCCGGGGCGGTTGAATCGACGGGCACAATAGGAGCGGGGTCGTCGTTTGTGTTTTCGTGCAAGGGGATGACTGTGGTTTCTATGGTTGGGTTAG
>DATDNK010000112.1:0-11745 GCA_036518275.1 Candidatus Acidiferrum sp. | reverse complement strand
ATTGCCATCCGTTTCGATGGAATAGAGATCAGGGCCGTTTGCCGTGGGAACGGCCTGCACAATCTGCTGGACTGTAAATCCGGGCGTCGAAGGCGCAGACCAGCGAACGGTGCCCGCAGGCAATGAGGCGCCACTTAGGATCGTGACCTGGGCCTGCGCTGATTTGCTTCCGACGGTTGCTGTAAGCGTGAGTGTTCCGACGGCGTTGGCCGTAAGGGTGGGCGAGCTATCGGTGGTGATGCTGGCGAGCGACGTGTTGCTAATGGTCCAGGTTGCATCCGAACGAGGCCGCCCGAGCTGATCCACGGCAGTGAACTGCTGGGTGTCGCCGACTAGCATATTGACGCTGATTGGTGAAACTTGGAGCGAAGTTGGAGCGGGAAGGGTGCCGGAGAGGCTCACGTGGAAATTGGAGCCTGCGGCGTTGCCTGCCACATCGGTGAGCCGGACCATCACTAAATTGACACCGACATTGAGCGAAATGTTGCAGGAAAAACTGCCTCCGTTGACGGTCGCGGCGGTACCGTTACAAGTTGCAGCAGACAGACCGGATAGCGCATCGGAGACCGTACCGGACACGGTGACAGGGGAGCTTGAAACGACGGCTCCATCGGCAGGCGAAATCCCCGCTAGAACGGGCTGAGTCTTGTCGATGTTGA
This sequence comes from Candidatus Acidiferrum sp., assembly GCA_036518275.1. Taxonomy (GTDB): domain Bacteria; phylum Acidobacteriota; class Terriglobia; order Acidiferrales; family UBA7541; genus Acidiferrum. The sequence continues at coordinate 11,086 of DATDNK010000112.1, read as the reverse complement.
GGGTAACACTGGCAGTTGCATTGAGGCCGTTAGCATCTGTGGCCGTGCCGCTAACGACCTGATTCGCCCCTTCCGTGGTTGTTTGTGATGGCGGCGCTGCCCGGTGTGCAGGTGAACGCGACGGTGACGTTCGAGTTGTTCCAGCCGCTAGCATTGGGGGCTGGACTAACTTGAGCACTGATCGAAGGAGGAACGTTCACGCCGACGACAAATCGGACTCCATTGCTCTGCAAGCCGTTCACGGTGACGACGACATTGCCTGTAGCTGCGCCGCTGGGCACGGTCGCCGCGATACTACTGTTGCTCCAAGATGTGAATAGGGCTAGTGAACGTCAGTGCTCGATGACTCTTTGCGGAATTCAACACCCCAGAAACGCGGCGCGGGAGTCAAAAATTCGATGCCCACGCGCTGCCCTTTTTCCACAGGCTCACCGAGGTAGACGATGCGGCATTCTTGCTCTTCCTGGGTTAGCGGGTTTGTCAGCACCAGCATTTCGCCGTTCACCACTTCGTGCTTGAGGAGCAGCAAACCACCGTGGGCGCTCACCACGACGGTTTCGCAAGTTTCCTTGAACTTCCTGCGGTCGTGAGTGCGTCCTTGCGCTTGTACCCGAACTTTGTGAAAGGCTCGGGCGCTTCGTCGTGGCGTTGCGGAAATCACTTCGCTCATATCGTCATAATCGACCGCCACTCCTGAAGCGTCAATCTGGCCTTCCGTACAGGTGTTCTCCATCGGCAAACTTCCGGATCTGGCGCAAATCTCGGAGAACTATGCGGTTGCAGGTGGCCGCGGCACCGTGCCGCCTCAGAACCAAATCTCAATGACATTATGCGGTTACAGGCGGCCGCGCACCATGCCGGGTCAGGACATCGTCTAACTCTTTAGGACGAATGGGCTTGCTGAGGTATCCATCCATTCCCGCCGCAAGGCACTTCTCGTGGTCGCCCTTCATGGCGTGTGCCGTCAATGCGACAATGATTTGGTGCTGGCCGGTGCTTTTCTCTTTTCTGCGGATTGCCGCCGTAGCCTCGAATCCATCCATTTCCGGCATCTGCACGTCCATGAGGAGAAGGTCGAAGGTTTCTTTTTTAAGAGCAGCTCTTTCCAGCGCCGCCAGCGCCTCCTTGCCGTTGCCGACCACAACGACGCGGTGACCTCTCTTCTCCAGCAGGCGCGCGATGAGCCGTTGATTTACCTGATTGTCTTCCGCCACTAAAACGCGCAGGATTTCCGAACGATCGCGAGCGTCTCCCAGTGAGTACCGCGTAACCAGTGGAATCCTACTTTCTTGCGCGTGTGGGCCCAGGACTTTGGCAATGGCTTCGCGCAATTCGGATTGCCGTATGGGCTTGAGCAAATACGCAGACACGCCCAGCTTCTGGCAGCGTTCCGCGTCGCCACGGTGGCCAGCCGATGTAAGCATCATAATTGTGGCTGTGGATAGTTCAGGTCTCTCGCGAATGTGCTCGACCAGTTCGAATCCGTCCATCTTCGGCATGTGCATGTCTGTCACAATCAGCTGGAAGGGTCTTCCTTCCTTTTGCGCCGAGGCCAACGCCGCAAGAGCCTGTTCTCCACCTTCGACGCACACGGGAACCATTTCCCAACGCTTCAGCATCCCCTCCAGAATTCGCAGGTTGGTACGGTTGTCGTCCACCACAAGCACGCGCACTCCGCGCAATACTTCCAGCGGCGCCAGACTGCCCACCTTTACTTCCTTGCCATCCGCGACTTGCAGCCGCGCTGTGAAGTGGAAGTGGCTTCCTCGGCTTTCTTCACTCTCCACCCAAATTCGCCCTCCCATCATTTGAACCAGCCGCGCAGAGATGGTCAGTCCCAGCCCGGTGCCGCCGTACTTGCGTGTCGTCGAACTATCCGCTTGAGCGAACGGATCAAAAATCAACTCCCGCTTTTCCCGGGGGATGCCTATCCCGGTGTCGGAAACGGCGAAGTGTAAGATCAGGTCGTCTCCCTCTCGCGCCTCTTTTCGCACCTTCACCGCGACTTCGCCTTGGTTCGTGAATTTAATGGCGTTGCTGACCAGGTTCAGCAGCACCTGCCTCAGCCGGGTAATGTCGCCACGCAAAACCTCGGGAACTTCCGGAGCCACTTCGCAGAGAAGCTCCAGTCCTTTTTCGTCCGCGCGCACCGCCAGCGTCTTGAGCGCGGACTCCAGGTTGTCGCGCACGTCGAACTCCACCGATTCCAGGTCGATCTTCCCTGCTTCGATCTTAGAAAAATCGAGAATATCGTTGATCACTTTGAGCAAGGAATCCGCCGACACTTTTACTGTTTCGAGATACTCCTTCTGTTCACGAGTAAGCTCGGTTTCCAAAGCGAGGTCGGTCATGCCCATGATACCGTTCAGCGGTGTGCGAATTTCATGGCTCATATTTGCCAAAAACTCGCTTTTCGCCCGGCTAGCCGCCTCCGCAACCTCACGAGCCTTTTGCATTTCCACCTGGATCTTCTTCAAGTCAGTAATGTCGTGGCCTATGCCTACGAGGCCGATAACTTTGCCACTTTTGTCCAGCAAGGGTACCTGTGTGGTCAGAACATGGCTGGAATTGCCTTGAGGATCAAGGCCTGACTCTTCGCGGTTAATCTCGGCTTTCCCCGAACAGATCACTCGCTGCTCGTCTTCGAAGAATGTTGTGGCCAGGTCGCGGGGATAGAAGTCGAAATCGGTCTTCCCCAGCAAGCCCTCGGGCGCTGTGCCCATCTGCCGCGCTACCGCAACGTTAGCCAGCAGGAAGCGGCAGTCCGTGTCCTTCACGTACATGTAGTCGGGCACGTTGTCGATGAGGGCGCGCAGTATTTGTCGTTCGGCGGAAAGCGTTTCTTGGGCTCCAATTCGTTCAGCAACCTCAAACCTTAGTTCTTCTTCGATCCGCTTGAGCTTGGTGATGTCCGAGCGTATAGCGATGTATTGGAGCTGCTTTCCATGAGAGTCGGAGAAGGGAACAATGGTTGTGTCCGACCAGTAGAAGGTCCCGTCCTTGGCTTTGTTTTGGACTTCACCCTTCCAGCATTGCCCACTCTTGATGGTGCGCCATAATTCCGCAAAGAATTCCTTGGGATGACGCCCGGAAGTGACGGTCCGGTGGGTCTTGCCTAGCATCTCCTCGGGATTGTATTTCGAAACGGCGCAGAAGTTTTCGTTTACAAACGTAATGAATCCCTCTGGATCCGTTCTCGATACATTGCAGTGTTGGTCCAAGGCAAACTTAAAGTCTTCCAATTCCTTGACGGATGACTGAAGCCTTGTCTCCGTCTGCTTTCGCTGTTCGACTTCCAACTGCAGTTCCTTCGTACGCGCTTCTACGCGGAGCTCCAAATCGTCATTAATGTCTTTCAGCTTGCTGTCCCGCTCCTGAATGCGTTCGAGCATGCCGTTGAAGGAAAGGATGAGCTTGCCGACTTCGTCATTGCTTTGCGGGACGGCCCTAAGCGTGTAGTTTTGCTCGCTGGATACTTTTCCGGCGACCTGAGCCAATTGTAGAATCGGCTCGGTGACGAGGCGCAGAAGACGCGAAGAGAGGAATACGGTGACGAAAACCGAAAGGACAAGCGCCAGCGCGGAGATCTCCATATACTCACGCATCTTGGCCTGGAGTTCGGTGAGATCGGAGACAATGGCGATGGAGCCGGCCTTTTCTTCACCTAGATGAATTTCGCGGCGCAAGGTGAGCGAGTCGGGCGCGAAATGCGCCCCTTCGCCTTGTGAAAAGGGAATCCGGAGGTCCCGGCTGATTCCCGCCCGCCGATACTCAGCAAAGGTTTGCCCATAGCTGTTATACAAACAGGCAGCCATGATATGGTGTTCCGCGCTCAGCCCTGCAAGTACATCCTCGGCCGATTTTTTGTCATAGAACGTCAAGGATGCCGCGCTATTCGCGCCGATGGTATCTGCAAGAGCTGAAAGCTCTTCGGTCAAGCTCCTGCGGAAACTTGCCCTTTCATAAAGCTCAAATACTGCGCAGGCAATGGCGAGCCCGAGGAAACTCGTGCACAATACGACAAGCGTCAATTGGCGGCGAATCGAAGAATTGCCGAAGAGTCGCATTTCAATCTCGCTTACGCTTGCCGATTACCGTTTTGGCGAGCGTCAGCAGCCGGGAGCTAATCCGTAAATTGGCTTTTTCCGCCGCTTCCAGATTGATTTGGAAGCGGATTTTGTTTTCTTCCATGCAAAAACTGATTACCCCTCCTTCTTGCACAAATCGTTCTGACTCTCCGACAGTTAAGATCGGATTGCCCTGTAGGAGCGACAGAGTTCCGGGAATCTGCCGTTTGTCATAGCCACTCACAAAAATCAAATGGCAGCCTTGCGCATCTTGAACTTGCTTTAGGTGCCGTACTTGAAGAGAGCGCGCGCCGATGGTCTTCCCTTTTAAACTTGCGTCTAGAGCGCCCTGGAAGGGATCCTCCCCAATCGTGCAGTAAATTAAAGGACTGTTCGCGTCTTGAAATGCGCTTTCTGGCCACTCCACAAACTGCGCAAAATGAAACAGAAACGCCGCCTTCACGGCGTACTCGTTTGACGAAATGCTTTGAGCGCCAATCGATCGAACATTCCCGGCAAGAAGCAGAGCTGTCAGCACCGCCGCAGCAAGTCGCGGCACACTCCAACGTGTTCTTCCTGAACAAGTTCCACTCCGCCCTTTCCGATGCTGGCGACGCCTTGTGCTCTTGGGTTTCAAGCTTTCCCGTTTCCCAATCAGGAGATAACCAGCATCAGGGTTTGCCTTTTCCGTTGTCTTTCCCTGACTCCCACATCAGCTTGAACACAATTGTCCGGCGAATTTCGCCTGCCAGGGCCAGGAATGGGACAGTCTCTTGGTGCCGGTCGGCTTGCAGGTTGCGTCCCCATACCGAGAATCTGAAGCCGTCGATGGGCTTCGTGGAGACACCTAGGTCCACACGATTTACCGGAGGCAGGGCGTGCGGAATCGCGTCGTAGTAGTAATACGCAGCATCAAGATTCACGTGCTGCGTCAAGTCCAGTTTCGACTGCGTGCTTAGAATGTGTCTTGGATCGTTGCCTGAAGCGGTGACAACGAGTCCGGGTACTGAATTACCGCGCAGCTCCGTAACACCCGTCGATAGAGCCCACTGCCGAATCGGTTTGTACTGAAGATAAAGTTCCAGGCCATGCGTTTGTCCCTCGCCAGCGTTGGTGTATACCAGCGGAATGTCGACGTAGAAGGGTGCCGGGTTAACGATGGGCGCTCCTGGGACGGTTGGACCGAGCAGACCCTGGTATCCGTTGTAGTAGAGGGCGGCATCAGCGGAGAATTTTTGCTTCCAGGCATATCGGTAGCCAAACTCATAGGCATGCACCACCTCAGAGTCCGACTCCGGGTTATTGACAAAATCTAGAAAGGTCAAGGGTGCCGCGGACAACTGCGAGACCCTTAATCTTCCGTTGGTTTCCGCCAGCGTGGGTGTCCGCACCGCGCGCGAGACCGCCACCCATAGTGTGTGTGACTTCTTAGGTGTCCAGATGGCTCGGATCTGAGGTTGGTACTCAAAACCTGTGAAGTCGTTGTGCTCGAACTTCGATCCGCCAATCACCCTAAACTTGTCCCGCAACAGCACAAGTTCGTATTGCAGAAAGGTGCTGTAGGTAGTGGTCCGACGGTACGCTGGCAAGAGTTCGAAACTGAACACGCTTTGCGATGACAACCCGGTCGTCATGATGTCTCCGCCCCAGTTCACCGATTGCCGCGCCGACAGCGAATAATTGTGCTGGAATTCAATGTCGCACAGGTCTCTTTGTTCGTCCCAAAGCCCAATTGCGCGTACCGTCCAATCACAGTAGCCGAGCACGCTTGTGGAAGACCGATCGTTGATCGCTCGTTTCCAGTTGACTAGTGCATGCCCACCTTTCACAACGGAGTCCGAATTCACGACTACAGCCGGAGGTGTCGGGCTAAATTGCACGGCGCTGTCACGGATTCGGCCCGAGTACCCTTGTCCGTCGAATGTAATAGTGTCTTTTCTTGAAGCGGTCCAGTCGACTCTTATGCCGCCCTGCGCGATGTTCCACGTGTCATTGTTCTCAGCCCCAATTGCACTTACGCTTGGCAGCCAGTAGTTGCCCGTTCCGTAGATTCGATAAGAGAAACGTTCTCCCATTGTCCCGCCGTATCGTAGGCGCGTGGCGTAGCCCTCATTCACTCCAACAGAACTTGCTACCAGAGCGCCCTGTGTGTCTCCAGCTTTCTTGGTAACAATATTGATGACGCCGTTGACCGCGTTCGCCCCCCATAATGTTCCGCCGGGTCCGCGAATCACCTCGATCCGGTCGATGTCCTCCAAAGGCGGATCTTGCACGTCCCACCAAACGCCGCCAAAAGTAGGCGTGTAGGTGAGTCTCCCATCGATCAATACCAACATCTTGGCATTAAAAAGATTGCTGAATCCGCGCGCACTCACTAGCCAGACATGCGCACTCTGTTGGGCTACGTGCAGTCCCGGCACGATACGCAGCGCATCGGGAACCGACGAGAAGCTTCCACGCCGGATATCTTCAGAAGTAAGCACAAAGATTGCTGCCGGCGCTTCGGAAAGGGCTTCCGACTTTCGCGACGCCGAAGTGACCTCTATGTTCATCAAGTCTTCAATGCTTGCTGTCGTGAGGTCCTTTTGCGACGTTTGTGGTGTTTGCGCCCAATTGGCCGGACATGCAGATGCGTTTAACCACAAAAGGCCGAAACAGATCTGCAAAATCCGTTGCAACCTTGTACTTATATGGTGCATAGACATAGCCCCCCTCAGTTGGCTCTGCACATGCTTAACCAAAGAAGTTCTCCTTCATCCCACTCAAGACCTTATTTTTCAGCGGATTAAGCCACAGAAGAGGCTCCTAAGACTGGCCTTAATGTCCCAAACTGGCGCAGCTGTTTCATTTGATCGGTGCCATCCTCAGCGGGGCACATCTTCCGAAGGGGCTAACTCTGGCGAGACAACATTCTTGCTGATTGCGGAGCTGTCCGTGCCGAAGCTACTTCAAAACAGGCCGCCTTGTACGTGCGGGTAAGCAGTCATAGAATAAAAAGGCGCGGCATGCACAGGTCAGAGCAATTCCGCTGCCGCAACATTTGTTTCACATTTCGAGCATCTTCTCTTAAACTTAATTTTGAAAGGACTGAGTGTCCCCTAATGGCCCTCTCAAACCTTGCTGAATTTATCGAAGGTCGCCGCGACCAGCATCTTGCTGAGCTTTACGAATTCCTGCGCATCCCGAGCATCAGCGCCAAGAGCGAGCACAAGCAGGATATCGAGCGCGGCGCTCGATGGGTCGCTGACCATTTGCGCGCCGCGGGATTCAAAACCGTGGAGATTGTTCCGACGAATCTGCACCCTCTCGTCTATGCGGAGTCTTTGGAAGCTCCAGGCCAGCCGACCATCCTGTTCTACGGCCATTACGATGTGCAGCCGCCCGAGCCGCTCGAGCTCTGGACCTCTCCCGCGTTCGAACCCACCGTTCGCGGCGGCAACCTTTTTGGGCGCGGCACGGCCGACGATAAAGGCCAAGTCCACATCCATTTGAAAGCATTCGAATCGCTTCAAAAGGTCAACGGCAAGCTTCCCATCAATGTGAAGGTACTAATCGAGGGCGAAGAGGAAGTGGGCAGCGTTAGCCTCTGGGATTATGTCCAAAAGAACAAAGAGAAACTGAAAGCGGACGCTCTCGTCGTCTCCGACACTTCGATGCTAGGAAAGGGCGTACCTTCCATTACCTACGGATTGCGCGGGCTGAATTATTACCAGATCGAATTGACCGGTCCCGAGCGCGATCTGCATTCCGGCGTCTACGGAGGAGCGGTTCCCAATCCGCTGACGATTCTCACCGAGCTCTTTGCCAAACTCCACGACAAGAGTTTTCGCGTCATTGTGCCCGGGTTCTACGATCAGGTGGCCAAGCTTTCGAAAGCCGAGCGCAAAGCTCTCAATGCGTTGCCGTGGAAAAAGAAGGACTTCGAAAAGGCTGTCGGAGCGCCGGGCTATTGCGGGGAAAAAGGCTTTACGACGGTTGAGCGGCTGTGGACCCGGCCCACCCTCGAATTGAATGGCATCTGGGGCGGCTACCAAGGAGAAGGAGCCAAGACGGTCATTCCGTCAAAGGCGTTTGCAAAGTTCTCGACGCGCCTTGTCCCTAACCAGAACCCCGACAAAATCGCCGAACTCGTCGAAAAGCACGTTCGCAAGCTGCTGCCCAAGACGGTTCATTGCAAATTTGAAGTCCTGAGCAAAGGAAAGCCTTGGGCGGCTCCGTACCACAATCCGATTTTTCAGAAGGCGCAGGCAGCCTTGGAAAAGGGCTTCGGCAAGAAAGCCGTGTTCATCCGCGAGGGCGGCTCGATTCCCTTCGTCACCCAAATGTATGACACCTTCAAAGTACCTTGTGTCTTAATCGGCTTCGGTCTGCCGGATGAAAATGCCCACGCTCCCGACGAGCACATCGCCCTTGAAAACTACTTCGGTGGGATCAAAGCGGTAGCGCACTTCTACGCTGACCTCGCCAGGCGCTAGGCAGCTTTGCTGGAACGGCGAGCGTTTTGGACGGAGTGATTCGCAGCGCGCCGTGCAAGCTACAATCGAGGAATCGAGCGGGACAGCGGCAATCCCACGCTGCTTCCGGCTTTGGGAATACGCCGAAACCGCGTTTTTACAAGGGATTTCCACATCCCCGGCAGAAAAAACCACATTTTTTCGGGCTTTTTTTGCGATTTTTCCTTGCGTTCCCGGTTTTCCTTGGCTATAGTCCTTCCCGGCCCGAGTTTTTCGCAGAAAAAATGAGGGGTAGCACGCTCGGAGCCTGCTTCGATCGCATCGGGGCCTGCCCCGGTTACATCGGGGTGGAAAGTAAAATCAGGAGGATAAGCAGACTAGATGTCCAAGCCACTGAGCAAGACGAAGATCGTTGGGCACATCGCTGAAAAAGTTGGAACTCCAAAGAAAACCGCTGCTCTCTTTTTTGATGAGCTTTTCAAGCTTGCTGTGAGAGAAGCCAAGGGCGCTGCGGGCAAGTTCGTGATTCCAGGCCTCGGCCGGCTGGTCAAAGCGCACCGCAAGGCGCGCATCGGCCGCAATCCGCAAACGGGCGAGCAGATCAAGATCAAGGCGAAGACCGTGGTTCGCCTGCGTCCGTCGAAAGCGTTGAAAGACGCCGTCCTGAAATAGTCGTTGTTTTCCAAGGGTTTTGCCCCCCGCGACCTGAGCGATTCGGGTCAAGGGGGGCTTTTCTCTTTGGCTCGATGAATCTGAAGAAAGAACGGGGCGCCGTTCAACCGACGTTCGGCAAATCAGTGAGCCGGGCGAGTAAAAACGGAAAACTTAGAGTGTTTTCACGTAAGCAACCACGTCGCGGATTTGAGTGGCGTCCAGCGAGTCTTTCATGCCCGGCATCTGCGAGTCGCCGTTTTCAATCCACGTTTTCAAGGATTCCGTCGTTACTTTATTCCCGTTCACAGTAAATGTTCCGCGTTTGGAAATGCCCTTCAACCCGGGGCCGATTTTCTTGTCTTCTTTGTCTGCAAAATGGCACATGGAGCATTTCTGCTCAAATATTTGCTTGCCTCGCATTGCGGATCCCGCAGATGTATGAGTCGCCGGCTTTTTGGTGTCCGTTTTTGCCGCCGGGTCTTGCGCCATGACGGCCGCTGCAATAGCCAGAACCGTGCCCCCAAGTATCACTAAGTTCCGCTTCACAATTCATCTCCCTTCCTCTCCGCAATTGAGTTGCCGGCGATGCCGGTTCGACCTATCTTGTACACTTGTCCATTCTCTCCATTTGGCACGCGAATTTCCACTCGCATGCCGGACCATAGCGCTACAAAACTGATGGCCCCGTCACAAAGTACAGGTTCTTAGCGAGAACGCCCCTGACTATCGTACTTTTGACCCCGGCAGAACGGTGTGCTAACTATGCTTTATGAGCATGGAGACCCTCACGCGCGCGTGGGAAATCCTGCAAGACGCCTACCAGGCGCAGATGGAAGGCGACTACGATCGCGCCGTCGAGCTTTACCAATCTTCGCTTGATTTGCATCCCACCGCCGAGGCCCACACCTTTCTCGGCTGGACCTACCATTTTCAGGGGCGCGTTGACGAGGCCATCGCCGAGTGCAAACGCGCCATCGAGATCGATCCCGATTTCGGCAATCCCTACAACGATATTGGCGCGTACCTGATCGAGCAGAATCTCTTCGATGAGGCGATCCCATGGCTCCAGCGCGCCACCGAGGCGCGCCGCTACGAGCCGAGGCACTTCCCGCATTACAACCTGGGTCGCGCTTATCTTGGTAAGGAAATGTACAGCAACGCCATCCGCTGCTTCCAGGAAGCGCTGGAAATCGAGCCGCGCTACTCTCTGGCGCGCCAGGCGCTTACTTCCCTCCGCCGCATGGTGAACTGACTCTTCCTATTCTCCGAACATATAGGCCCGCACGTTGAGCAGATGCTTGCGCAGCAAGTCCTGAGCTCGCGCTTGATCGCGATCACCTAGCGCCGCGACGATCGCCGCATGTTCGGCTTGCACCTTCTTGATTCGTTCGGGGGTCATGGTCCGAGCTTTCAGCGTTCCCCAGCGCGCCTGTTTGCGCACCCTGGCCAGCGAGCGGTACATGGACGTCGTGATGCTATTGTGCGTGGCGGCGGCGATAGCGTCATGCAATTCCGTGTCCCAGTGCTCGAACTCCGTCAGGCTCGCCGCCGTCGCACCGCGCTTCAGGCACTCAGTCATGCGATCCAGGTCTGCCTTCGTGGCACGCGCCACTGCATGACGAACCAGCCCCGGCTCCAGGATTATTCGGCATTCCATTACGTCAGCCGGACTGAACTCCTCGATGCGGTCCAGGTCGAGTACATCGGAAACTTCCTGAACAGCCGCATTGGATTTGAACGTGCCCCGTCCGACATGCCGGACGATGAGTTTCTTATCCTCCAGCGACTGAAGCGCTCTCCGCAAAGTGTTCCGGGCAACCCCGTATCGCGCACACAGCTCTCGCTCCGTCGGAAGTCGCTCGCCTTTCTGCCAGTATTTGGATCGAACTTCTTTCTCTAAAATCACTCGCA
>DATDNK010000111.1:0-6878 GCA_036518275.1 Candidatus Acidiferrum sp. | reverse complement strand
GCGTATCGCTACGCCCGGGTCCCCAATCCTTTTGCTTCAATTTGCGGCCGCGTCTGCGGGCATCCGTGTGAACCAGCATGCCGTCGTGGGCAATTCGACGCGCCCATCTCCATTCGCGCTCTGAAGCGCTTTGTGACCGAGCGCTATGGGCCGGAATCGCGCAACCCCATCGACGTTTTTTCGGGGAGACCACGCGTCAGGCGGTCCGAAAAAGTCGCGATTATCGGTTCTGGACCGGCGGGCATGTCGGCTGCGCACGATCTGGCGTTGCTTGGCTACCCTGTAACCGTTTTCGAAGCAGCGGCAGTGCCCGGCGGCATGATGCACCTCGGCATTCCGGAATACCGCTTGCCGCGCGATGTCTTGCAAGCGCAGATTCGCGAAATTCTCGACCTTGGCCCAGACCTTCGCCTCAACATGCGCCTCGGCAAGGACTTCTCTCTCGAAGACCTTCGCGGGCGGGGCTACAAGGCCGTTTTGATGGCCTTCGGCCTGCACCGCAGCCGCGACCTCAATCTTCCCGGCAACGACCTGGATGGCGTAGTCAAAGGCATTGATTTTCTCCTGAACGTTAATCTGGGCTACCGGTTCCAGATCGGCAAACAAGTCGTGGTCATTGGCGGAGGAAACGTAGCCATTGACGTAGCGCGTTCCGCGATGCGCGAACAGCAGCAGAAATTCATGAAGGACATCGCCGAGGTCGTGCTTCCTAACGAACTCACTTCCAGCGAAATGGACGTCGCTATGAAGGAGTTCATGGACGTTTCGCGGCAAGCGTTGCGCATGGGCGCGCGGGAAGTACACCTGGTTTGCCTGGAGTCCCGCGAGGAAATGCCCGCTTCGGAGGAAGAGATTGAAGAAGGCATGATGGAGGGAATCAAGATACATTCCTCTCTCGGCCCCAAACAGTTCGTCGGCAAGAACGGCAAACTCACTGGACTCGAAGTGATTCGCTGCACGTCCGTTTTTGATGAACAAAGGCGCTTCAATCCGAGATTCGCCGCGGGCACGGAAACCGTCATTCCCTGCGACACTGTGATTCTCGCGATTGGCCAGGCTTCCGATCTTTCCTTCCTCAAGCCTACCGATGGAATCGAAACCACACGCCAAGGCACGCTAAAGATCAATCCAGAGACGCTGATGACCACCGCGCCGGGAATTTTTGCCGCGGGCGATATCGCTTTCGGACCGCGCCTCATCATCAACGCGGTCGCCGACGGCAAAAAGGCCGCTGAGCAAATGGACAAATTCCTTCGCGGTTCGGAATGGCAGCCCAAGCCGAAGTTCGTGCAAATTAGCGTTCTCGACCATCACAAAATGGCCGAAGAGTACGACGAATATTCCCGGCTGGCTGTTCCCACGATTCCGCTCGAGCGCCGCACTGGCGTATCCGAAGTCGAAACCGGATTTACCGAGGAGCAAGCGAGGCTCGAAGCTTCCCGCTGCCTGCAATGCTGGATCAATACGATCTTTGAAGGCACGGAAGCCAATGGCAGCGAGTGCATTCTCTGCGGCGGCTGTGTGGACGTTTGCCCAGAAAACTGTCTGCAGCTTGTTCCACTGAAGCAGTTTGAATTTTCGGACGAGACGCGGCAGCAACTCGCTGCCACGCCCGAGGCGCGTGCAAACGAGCTACTGCACGTTTCTCCAGCAGAGCTGGGCGCTTCAGAAGGCTCGGTGATGGTCAAGGACGAGACGATTTGCATCCGCTGTGGGTTGTGTGCGGAACGCTGCCCGGTGAACACCATTACCATGGAAGCTTTTGAAGTGTTCGATCGCGACCCAAGTCTAGTCCAGATCGAGGAGATGGTTCTCCAGTCATGAGCGACGAAAAAAAAGCTTCGGTTACGAGTTCTCCGCAAGCCGTTGCGGTAGGCAACGGAGTAACGCGACGTGATTTCCTCAATGAAATCACAATGGGCGCTCTCGGCATCGCGGGGCTGGGCTCGGTCGCGGTGACCTATCAATATTTCTCTCCCAATGTTTTGTTCGAACCCTCGACGACTTTTCGCGCGGGCAATCCTGACCTCTATCCCGTGCATTCGGTCACGTTCCTCCAGGACCAGCAGGTCTACATTGTGCGCATGCCGGAGGGCTTCTACGCCGTGTCTGCGGTTTGCACGCACCTTGGCTGCATTACGCAGTGGAAGCCGGACGCAGACATGATTGCTTGCCCGTGCCATGGCAGCAAGTTCCGTCCCGACGGCGTGAAAATAGAAGGTCCCGCGCCGCGCCCGCTTCCCCATTTTGCTATTTCTCTTACCGCTGACGGCGAGCTGGTCGTGGACAAACTGCAAATCATCAAGCCTTCGCAGGTGTTGAAAGTCTGAGGGGAACGATGGCTACCTCTTTTCAATCCGCACTCCACAACCTTCGCGAAACGAAAGTGTGGAAGTCCATTTTCCGCCGCGGCCCCGCGAATACGAACCGCACACGTAGCCTGGCGATTTTCGGAAATCTCTTCCTTCACTGGATGCCGGTCAAAGTTCGCGAAAAGTCGCTTCGCGTGCGCGCTTCTTATTATCTCGGCTCGATTTCTTTCATCCTTTTCATCGTTTTGTTCGTCACCGGAATTTTGCTGATGTTTTATTACCATCCGGCGGCACCAAACGCATACCGCGACATGAAAGACCTCCAGTTTGTGGTGTCCAACGGCGTTTTCCTGCGAAATCTGCACCGCTTGGCCGCGCACTTAATGGTATTCGCGGTCTTCTGGCACATGTTCCACGTGTTCTACCGCGGAGGTTACAAGCCTCCTCATGAATTTAACTGGGTCGTCGGAGTCGTACTTCTGCTCGTCACGCTTTTCCTGAGCTACACCGGCTATCTGCTGCCGTGGGACCAGCTCGCTTTCTGGGCTGTCACTGTCGGCACCAACATCATTTCGGCTATGCCGTTCATCGGCCACAAAGTGCGTTTTCTGCTGCTGGGCGGAAACATTGTCGGAGAGAATGCGCTGCTACGCTTCTATGTGCTGCACGTCGTGATTCTTCCACTGGTCGCGTTCGTTTTGATCGGCATTCATTTCTGGCGCGTGCAAAAAGACGGCGGTTTGACCGTCAAGCCTAAGGACGAAGATGGAAAAGAATAAAATCGAAACCGGGTTCAGCTCGGACGCGAAGAAAGAGCCGCGCCGCATCGTCTTTGTCACGAAGAAGACTTCCGCCAAAGTCGTCGGCGAACGCGGCCCGCAGTTGATGACTTTCCCGCACCTGCTGATTCGTGAAGCGATTGCGTTCCAGGTGCTGGTGATTGCCATGGTGATCGTGGCGCTCTTCTGGGACGCGCCGCTCGAGCAACTCGCGAATCCGCTGCTCACTCCCAATCCTGCCAAAGCTCCGTGGTATTTCCTTGGTCTCCAGGAATTGCTGCACTTCTTTCCGCCGTTTGTTGCCGGCATTTTGATTCCAACGCTCGTCGTTATCGCCCTGATTGTTATTCCGTATTTCAACGTGAACATCGAAGGCCGGGCGCTCTGGGCACACCACCCCGCGCAACATTTGCGCACCATCTTGATCGTGGCGCTGATTCTGCTCGCGTTCCTGGCCGTGTTTCATGCGTGGACGATTTTTGTGCCGACCGCGGTGGTGGCCACGCTCCTGGTTCTTTCTTATACCGGCAAGCAAGCAGAGAAAGGATGGTTGCGCTCCTTGGGAACCAAGCCTCTCTCCTGGTGGATCATGACCTGGTTCATTGCCGTTTCCGTTTGCCTGACCGCCGTAGGCACGTTCTTCCGTGGCCCCGGCTGGTCCTGGGTGTGGCCTTGGGGGACGCATGCCGGCTGAAGAGATGGGCAAAGTCACGGACCGCATGCGCTTTGTGTTTGCGGTTTCCAGCTTAATCTTCCTGGCGGTGCTGGCCATTTCGCCGTTCAAGGACTACCGCCGCGAGTGGAAACAGTACAAACGCTCCTATCTTCGTTTTGCGCAGGGGCGTCCCGATACAAAACGATTGACGGCCGATTACAGCCCGGACATCGATCAAATCTGGCTTCCAGGAATGAACGTGGTGGACCGCTGCACAACGTGCCACCAGGGCATCACTCAGGCTAGCCTCACGGATAAGTCCGTTCCGCAACCGTTCCGCGCGCATCCGCCGATTCCGCACAACGTGCGCGATTGGGGCTGCACGATTTGCCATCGCGGACAAGGCCCTGCGACGGAAGTTGCCGAGGCGCACGAGTCTACGCTGGCGTGGGAGCAGCCGGTTCTGCCCACGCATTTCATTCAGGCCTCCTGCGGAACCTGCCATCAATACGATCTTCCGCAAACGCCGCAGCTCGCGCGCGGCCGACAGCTCCTGGCCGAGTTGAATTGCCAGGGTTGCCACAAGCTCCAAGGAATCGAGCGGCCTGCGATGCTTGGCCCGGACCTTTCCAGTATCGGCACGAAAGTCAGCCGCGAATGGATTTACAAATGGCTGAAAGAACCGCGCACGATTGTGGACAAAGACGGCAACGTCACCGTCGATGGCTACGAAACCGAAGAAGAGCCGCGCATGCCGAAGTTCCGGCTCACGGAAACGGAGCTTCGCGCGCTAACGGCTTATCTCAGCGCGCAAAAAGCTAAGCCCTTCACGCCGTACAAAATTTCTTCCGCGGTTGTTGCCGCATGGAGCAAGAATCCGGAATTGATTTCGCAGGGGGAATTGCGCTTCCGTCAGATGTTCTGCTCGACCTGCCACTCGCTGGCGGTCACGCGCGCTGGGGAAACGAAGTTGATTGGCGGCGACATTGGACCCGAGCTTACAAAAGTCGGTAGCAAGATCAATCCAGATTGGCTAGTCGGCTGGCTGCGCGATCCCGAAGCCTATTTGCCGCACACACGCATGCCGCGCTACGGCTGGTCGGACGAGGATCTCTACAAGGTTACACAGTATATCACCACGAAGCTGGTCGACTCCGACCTGCTCAGCGACGTTCCTAAACTCGATCCACCAACGGAACAGGAGATTCAACTAGGTCGCCGGCTCTTCACAGAAAAAGGCTGCGCGAGTTGCCATGTGATCGAAGGACTGAACCCTCAGAAGGATTTTGGTCCGGACTTAAGTGCGCTGGGCGGCAAGAACGCTTCGGAACTGGAATTTGGCACGGCGAAGATTCCGCACAACCTGCTTTCGTACATTCAAGCGAAACTGCAGGATCCGGCTTCGGTGAATCCCGCAGCGCGCATGCCGCAATATAACTGGAACCAAGCGGACCTCGACGCTGTAACTACAGCTCTGCTTAGCATGAAAGGCGCACCCGCAACGAGCGCGTTGCAAAATCTCGTGGTGCCGCGGAAGGAAGCTTCCTTCCATCCCACCGGCTCGTTTGCTGAACTCTACGAGCGCTACAAGTGCTACACCTGCCACAAGTTCAATGGCTACGGCGGCGACCTGGCGCCCGACCTCACGTACGAGGGCAGCCGCGCCCAGCGCCAATGGCTTGTGGATTTCCTCAAGAGTCCGCAGACGTTGCGCCCAACACTTATCCTGCGCATGCCGCAGCTCAACATGAGCGACAAGGACGCGGCCACGCTTGCAGATTATCTTTCAATGGTCATGCAGCATCCTAGGGTGAATCCTGCAACCATAGAGACAAAACAATTCACGCCTTCGATGGCGACACTTGGCAAACAGCTCTATGAAGTCAAATATCAGTGCCAATCCTGCCATACCATCGGCGGCACTGGCGGCTACGTCGGGCCGAACTTGAATAATGCCGGAGGCTGGCTAACGCCCGCGTGGATCGAAGCCTGGCTGAAGAATCCTCAGGCGCTGGTGCCGGATTCGATTGAGCCGAGAAGGAACTTCACGGATGAGGAGATTAAAGCGCTGACCGCTTACTTGATGACGCTGCGGGCGGGAATCAAGCCGCAAAAGGTCGCTCTCAACACCGGGGCGTTGGCCTCGGGGCAGGGAGCGGGGCGATGAGAATCCGCAACTTAGCAATGGCTGCTTTCGGGTTCATGGCTCTTTGCAGCGTGTCTGGCTGTCGCAAGCATGCTGAAACTCCAAAAGCCGATCCGCTTCTTGCCGCTTACGATTCGGAAGCTGACTGGAACGATTCGACAAAAATGATTCCACTGAGCTATCAGCAAGGGCAGGGGAAGCGCGTTTTCTACCAATACTGTGTGTGGTGCCACGCGGATGCCACGCCTGCGGGCCCGTCGAATCGCTCGAATCTCACGCCTGTTCCACCGCTATTGAACGACGGCGCCACGCTCAATGCTGAAAGCGATGAATACATGCAGAACATCATCACCCTTGGCGGCAGCGCCATGGGGAAATCCGCCATGATGCCGCCCTACGGGCGCACGCTCTCAGCGGAAGAAATTCGCGCCGTCATCGCTTTCACTCGCTCTATCGCCCAGCCGCCGTACCAGCCTCCCGGCCGGCCAGGATCGCAATATTCCGCCAAATAGGAGATACTTTTTTTTGCTCATGAAATCCGAACGCTCCCTGGTTGTTCGCAATAAGAGCATTTTGCTCGCAATCGTTCTCTTTCTCGTCGTTTGCAGGGTGCCTGCCTCGGCGCAGGTAAGTCCCAACGAAATCCTGAATCCTGACCTCAAAGCCCTCGAGCAAACTTACTTTCAACAGTTAATTGGAATCAACCAATCCATCGCGAAAATCAAATTCCCTTTTCCCTTTTATCTCAGCCGCTACGTCGGACTGGATCCGGCAAAACAAGCGGAGGCGGATTCGCGTGGGCTGGAATTTGTACGCTTTCAGGACCGCGTGATCCTGAAAGTCACGGGAAATTACAACGCAGCGTATGACACGCTCCGCATGACACAAAACGAGCGTGCGGCGGCGACATTTCGTTCCGTGATTCTTCCGACTTTGCAGGTTGCCACGGCCGCCTTGCCGGAAAATTTGCCCTGCGATGGCATCGG
>DATDNK010000110.1:0-4094 GCA_036518275.1 Candidatus Acidiferrum sp. | reverse complement strand
GGCCAGTTTTTCCTTATTGGCCCGCCGGCGCGCTTCCCGGCGTTCGCGGCCCAGTTCGATCTGTTTTTCCAGAATTTCCAGCAGCCGCGAGTTGTCCCAGGGTTTCTCCACGAAATCGCTTACGCCATGCTGCATGGCCGCCACGGCTAGGCCCACGGTGGCCCAGCCAGTCATGGCCACCACCGGCGGCGCGTTCTCCATCTTCTCCAGGTGCCCCAGCACATCCAGCCCCTCCCGGCCCGAAGTGGTGTCCCGCGCGTAGTTCAAGTCCATGAGAAGAAGGTCAAATTCGCGTCGCGCCAGGGCTTCGAGCAAATCGGCGGGATTGCTCACTGTTTCGAGGAGGTAGCCCTGGCCTTTAAGAAGCAGTTGCAGTGCGTCCAGTACATCCTTCTGGTCATCGGCAATGAGAATTCGCTGCTGCATCGTCTCGCAATCCATGGGGGTCTCGATCATCGTTGCGGTCATGGCCTCTACCCCGTTCTTCGCCTTGATAAGGCAGGCCGATGACCAACAAAGAATTGCTCTAACTTATTGAATTCCTAACGATTTGCCAAGCGGTTTGGTTTCTTGAGTTGAGCCATAGCTGGCCATTTGCGAGAACGCTCGTCCCATTTGCGAACAACCGTGGGACAGTGACCTGGGGGATGCCGACCGCCCGCAAATCGGCTCGAGCACTGAATACAAACGCGTTTCTGGGTACCGATCAGACCTGTCGTTGGGATTACTTCCGGTTTGCCCCTTGCTCAGAAACAATTAGAACGACGCAGATCACTTTAGCCATGCCGACTTCCCTTACTCAATGCCCGTTTATCGGTTGACGGCATCGGACGCATCTTTCGGTGCAGCCCCCACGTTCGCGTCAGGGTGAACTTAACCTCCGGGCTTCTCTCGGCGATGCGGGAGAATGTCATTGTGTGCCACTGGGGTTAAAAGCTTCATTGGGTCGCTGCACTAGCCTTTCGCGCGATGAGGAGGAAGCCTTTCTGAGTTGACTCCTTTTCGATAGCGGCCAGATGGACGCGACCCGCAGCGCTCTTGCCGGATTTCATTTCGATTTCGCCAAGCGCGAGCTGAGCTTCGAGCTGATGTGCTACGAATCCGGTCTTGTTAGCCTCGGCGAGAACCGCGGTGAGCCTCCTTATTGCTTCGGCGGAGTTGCCCGATGCTGCGCGAATTCGCGCGGCGATGATGGCCGCGAACAGACGAGCGTCCCGGTCGGCGCTGCCTTGTAAGAGCCCTTCAGCGCGCTCGACCGACGCTTGGGCATCAGCCAGTTTCCCCTGGGCCAAAAGCGAACGGGAGAGGATCGCATCCGCCAACGCCTCTGAGCTTACCTGGTTCCCCTTTCGGAATTTCTCCGCGGCATCTCGAGCGGGTCCTTCGGCATCCGCCGGGTGCCCCTCCTCAACCGAGAGCATGGCCAGAGCGAGGCGACTCTCCGTCAAAGCGCCTTCTTCGGCCAGTTCCTTGCGGAAAGCGAGTGCCTTCTCGTGCCCCGCTCGGGCGCCTGGCAAGTCTCCTTCGGCCAAGAGCACGTCCGCGTTTCCAGCAAGGGCGTTGGCGCAAAGGCTCTTGTTGCCGATCTCGCTGCAAACCGCAAGTGACTGTTCATAGGATTTTTTCGCTTGCGCCAGTTCTCCCTGGTCGGCTAGCACAATACCCATATTATTTAGCACTCGAGCCACCCCGCTCTTGTCGCCGGTCTCTCGAAACATCGTCAGTGCCTCCGCGAGCGAACTTCGGGCTCCGGCGAAGTTCCCTTCGTTTCTCCTCAGGTGCGCGATGTTGCTTAACGCCAGACCACCGGCCCGCTTGTCGCCGACCTCTCGGAAGCTCGCCAGCGCCTGCCGGTACAAGTTCTCTGCTCCCGCAGAATCTCCCTGACGGACAAGTACAAGGGCAGTATTGTTCAGGGCTCGAGCTACCCCGCCTTGGTAGCCAATGGAGCGGCTGATTCTCAGCGACTCTTCGTACATCCTTTTGGCCCCGTCCAGGTCTCCGTGCTCGTAGAACAGGATCGCCATGCTGTTGAGTGCCCCCGCCACTCCGCCTTGGTCGCCAGTGGCTGCAAAGACGCTCTTGGCCTCCTCATAAGCATCCGCTGCTCTCTTAGGGTCTCCGAGATTACGAAACGCATTCCCCTGGACCAGCTTCGTCCGCGCGAGCAGGAGCCGCGCTCCCTGTGCCGCTGCCTTTGCCGCGGCCCGGTTGGCAGCCGCGTCAACCCGCTTGAAATCGGAGAGCGATGTCGCAGCGATCGCCTCGGCTAAGTCGATCCGGGGGTCGTCGCCTGCGGGATATGGGAGATTTCGAAGCACATCAACAGTCATCAGGGCATCTTTGGCTTTTCCGGAAGAGGTTTGCGCCGCTGATAGTCGGAGACCATACTCGAGATTGTCGGGAAAGAAGCCGAAAAGCGTGCGATAGACCTCGATCGCCTTTTCCCATTCTCGGGAAGTTTCGCGGTAGCGCCCCTCGATCGAAAGGCGATCCTCTCGCGGCAACTGCGCCGAGAGCTCAAAGGCTCTCTTCGCTTCCTCCTTGGCCCGTGCGTCATAACCCAGAGCCGACCAGGCAGCCGCTAAGGCTGCGTGACCAAGCGCGAACTCTGGGTCGATGGCCACAGCCTTCTGCAATAGGTCGCGCGCTCCTAAGTTGTCAAAGTGTCGCAGCTTGGCTAGTCCTTCGGAATAAAAGCGCACAGCTTCGGAGTCTGGAGGCAACGAAGCATGCATGGCTCCCATGTCTGCGGTAGACACGGCGGGGACGCCCAGCTTCTCCCGCAATCTCGACCCGGCGCGCGCAATCAAGTTCGATACTTCAGTTTCACTGCCCGCCTCCATGTCCGATGCGAGAGTTTCACCTGCCCTGGCATCTTGCAACCGCACGTCGAGCCGGACTTGCCCGTTCCCTAGGGCCAGGTAAGACCCGAGGACAACACTGTCGGAGCCAAGGGTCTTGCGAATGCGATCCAGCGTTTCTTTGCCGTAGCTTTCGGCGTCTGGGAGCGCAAGATTAATCTTCATCTGCTCGACGTTTTCACCGGGAATCGTCCGCAACTGCTCGCCGGCGTCCAGTTCCGTCGTGAGCATTTCCGAGAGAGCCGTCGAAAGCCAAGCCTGGTCTGGGCGGCCGGAGAGGTTCTTGAAACCGAGCACGGCTAGCGAGCGCCTCACCCTGATGGGGGCCTTGGTCATTCTCTGCTTCCAAAGACGGTCGCGAAGACCGCCCACGTCTAACGCCGTCAGCGCGCCGGCAACCAGGAGCATCGAAAGTCCTGCGCTCGCCCATGCACGCCAAGCTCGCGCCATGCCTTTCCCGGCTTTGGCGCTTTCTAGAGCAGCTAGGAGCTCGCGAGCGGATTGATAACGCCTCGACACTTGCTTTTCGAGTGCCCTTAGAATCACAGTTTCCAGCGCTGGTGTGACGCGACGGTTCAGCGCACTGGGTGGCGTCGGCCTCTCGTACAAGATAGAGTTCATCAGCTGGGCGGTTCGTGTTTCCGGGAAAGGGCGTCGGCCCGTGGCCATTTCGTACAAGACCGCACCTGCGGCATATATGTCGCTCCGTGCATCGGCCGCTTCGCCACGCAATTGCTCTGGCGCCATATACGGCAGTGTCCCCGCTGCGCGAGTTACTTCCTCGGTAAGACTCAAGGTCACTTCGGCGCTAAGCCCTGGCCGCAGCAGCTTTGCCAAACCGAAGTCGAGGATCTTCAGCCGGTCGTCCGGCGTAACCAAAAGATTGCCCGGTTTGAGATCTCGATGTACCACGCCGTGTTCGTGAGCCGCAGCTAATCCTTCGACGAATTGTGTACCCAGGTGAAATACATCTCCGCTGGCAAGCGGTCCTTGTTTGAGCCTTTCGCGAAGCGAACTTCCGGGAATCAGCTCCATCGCCAGGAAATCTTTTCCGTCTTGCGTGCTGAACTCGAAAACCGTCTCGATGTTTGGATGATTCAACTTGGCCAGCGCCAGCGCCTCTTTCCTGAACAGCTTACGGGCAGTTTCGTCGGCAATGGTGCCGGGAGGCAGGACCTTGAGCGCTACATCGCGGTCTAGTTGGTCATCGTGGGCGCGGTACACTTCGCC
>DATDNK010000109.1:0-13414 GCA_036518275.1 Candidatus Acidiferrum sp. | reverse complement strand
TCTGGAGCCCAAGAGCGCGCCTACGCCATCCGCGGACCGCAGCGCCGCAACAAGCGCGTTGAGCAGTCTTTTTGCTCCTCCTCCGGCCGCTTCAAGATCCACCGTGCCCGCTCCTGCGCTACCCGCCGCACAGGAACCCGCGTGGCCACGCGCTCTAGCCGAAGCGTTCGCGCCGCGTCCGCCCGCACAGGTCCCAGCTGAAACCCAGCAGCGCATGGCGCCCCCCTCGCGGCCAGCTCCCGGTGCCCACGAACTGCAAAAGCTGCGCGTGGAAATTGCGCGTTTGGAGCTGCTCGTCAAGAAACTGCAGACCGAGCTTCAAATCGAGCGCCAGTATAACCAGGCGCTCGAAACCCAAATCCAGACTCTTACCCAAATCGAATAGGGTCTTATTCCCACTGCACGCCCGAGCCCGAATAAAGTCTTTACAGGGGCACAGCAGGGCTGCGCCCTCGCACGCAAGCCATCCTTACCCCTACGTAGGGGTGGGGCTGCCCCTCCAGATTTCCGTCACGCACTCTCCTCTTGACAGTCAGGGTGGAAGAGTGTATCCTTCCTCTTGACCCTCAGGAGGAACGCATTCCATGGCCGACAGGTCTAGTGATCTCGTCCAGGGCACTCTGGACATGCTCATTCTGAAAACACTGGCGCTCGAACCCATGCATGGATACGGGATCGCTGTCCGGCTCGAACAGATGAGCCACGGCGTCTTCCGCGTCAACGCAGGCTCTCTGTTTGTCGCTTTTCAGCGGCTGCAACGCGCTGGTCTGATTAAAGGCGAATGGAAAGCCACGGAGAACAGCAGGCGTGCAAAGTATTACGCTCTAACGGAGCAAGGACGTAAGAGACTCAGCAACGAAACTCGGGAATGGGGAAGGCAGGTGGCGGCCATCGCCAGAATCCTGGAGGCATCGTAAGAAATCATGTCCATGTGGCGAAACGTTGCGGCCGGGCTTCTTTCTCTTCTTCAGAAGAAGCGTGTTCAAGGAGATCTGAAGGAAGAACTCGGTGACTTCCTCGAGAGGGCGGCCAATGAAAAGATGAAGCAAGGTATGAGCCACAAGGAAGCGCTTCGCGCGGTGCGTCTGGAACGCGGAAGCCTTGAAGTCTCGAGAGAAGAGGTCCGCTCAGCTGGATGGGAATCCTTCCTGGAGACCTCCTGGCAAGATTTGTGGTTCGCCGCGCGCATGCTGCGCAAGTCCCCCGGCTTCACAGCCGTTGCGGTGCTCACTCTGGCCCTCGGCATCGGTGCCAACACTGCGATTTTTAGTGTTGTCAATGCAGTGCTGCTCCGGGCATTACCCTACGCGAATCCAGGTCAGTTGGTCTTTGTGTCGGAGACTAAGCCGGAGGCGGGAATCTCGGGGCTTGGAATGTCCTATCCCGCCTTTGAGGAACTGCGGGATGACCATCGCGTGTTCAACACCATCGCCGGCTTTGGTGGCCATGCCCTGGTGCTTACGGGCTACGGAGAACCTTCTGAGGTGAGCACCGTGGTGGTAACGTCCGACTTTTTTTCGGTCCTCGCCGCTGAACCGCTGCTAGGCCGCCTGTTCGTCCCCGAGGACGGCAAGCGCGGGGCTGCCCCTGTCGTGGTTATCAGCGAAAATTTATGGCGCGACAGATTTGGTGCCGACCCGAAAAGCCTCGGCCGCTCGATTAACCTCGACATGCGCCCGTACACTGTCATTGGCGTGATGCCCGCGAGCTTTCACACGCCTTTCCTCAGTCAGGCAAGCCAGGTTTGGATACCGCTTGCTCAAGACCCTCTGTTTGGCGTTTGGATGACTCGCCCGCCTCAGGAGCACTGGATGGCGGTGATTGCCCGAGTTCGCCCTGACTTTTCGTTCGATCAGGCGAAGGCGGGGCTGGACACGATCAGTGCACGGCTGGCCAAGGAATTCCCCGCGGAGAAGGGATGGGCAATTCGAATTGAGCCGCTGCAGCAAACCATCACCGGCGGTGTTAGATTGCCGCTGCTTCTGCTGCTAGGCGCCGTTGGCCTGGTGCTCTTGATTGCCTGCGCGAACATAGCGAATCTGCTTTTGAGTCGCGCGACCTCGCGGTCCAAGGAGATTGCTATTCGGATCGCGTTGGGCGCTGGCAGAAAGCGCATCGCCCGCCAATTGCTCACGGAATGCGTCATCCTTGGGCTGCTTGGCGGCATTGTCGGAACGCTCGTGGCTTACTGGGGAGTAGCCACTCTCGTGCCGCTCCTGCCTTCCGGTCTGCCGAAGTTTCATTCGATCCGCCTGGATGGATCGGTCCTTGTCTTCGCTTTCGTGCTTTCACTAACCACCAGTCTCGTTTTCGGACTGGCTCCCGTGCTTTCTGCGGCTGGAGCTGATCCGCATAAAGAACTCGGCGAAGGCGCTCGCGCAGGAGAATCCGCAGGCCCGCGTCGTGCCCGCTCCCTTTTGGTAGTTGGGGAAATTGCTTTGGCGATGGTTCTCCTTACGGGAGCGGGATTGCTGATGCGCAGCTTTGCCCAGCTCACTTCGGTGAATCCAGGCTTCGAACCGAATCACGTCGTAAAGGCAATGGTTTCCCTTCCTCAATTTCAATACGCAACGCCGAAACAGTGGGCCGCCTTTTCAGAAGAACTGATGACCCGTCTTCAAGCCCAGCCCGGAATGCAGGATTCGGCTATCGCCGGTCCGCTGCCTATCGTGGATTGCTGCGTCACTCTCGCCTTTCAGATTGTTGGCAACCCGCGGCCGCAGGCGGGAGCAGCCGACACCGCCAATTACGTCCCCGCCAGCCCGCGCTATTTCTCGGTGATGGGAATTCAACTGCTTCGTGGCCGTTTGTTCAGTGAATCTGACTCTTCTTCTTCATCACCCGTGGCGTTGATCAGCGAAGCCTTGGCCAAACGCTATTTCCCCAACGAGGATCCGCTGGGCAGACATCTCACCTTCGGCTTTCCTGCCAACGGTATTGTTTCACGGGAAATCATCGGTATCGTTGGGGACATACATGACGTTTCACTTGGCAAGGAACCGGGGCCCATGTTGTACGTCCCATATGCGCAAGCGCCTCTCTATGGAGGCGAAGTCGTCGTCAAGAGCACGCTGAGCACTTCAGCAGTAGTTGGCGCAATTCGCACCGTCACGCAAGGCATAGATAAGAATCTGCCCGTAACAGATATCGCGGCGCTCCCCGATGTCCTGAATGAATCTGTGGCGCAACCGCGCTTGCGGACTCTGCTCCTCGGTTTGTTTGGTGCAATTGCTTTAGTCCTTGCCGCAGTGGGTATTTTTGGAGTGATCTCTTACTCCGTTGGGCGCCGGACGCATGAACTGGGGATTCGTATGGCGCTTGGTGCGCAGCCTGGCTCCGTTCTGATAATGATCCTGCGCGAGACGCTGGCGCTCACAGTGATTGGCATTGCCGTTGGCGTACCTTGCGCTCTCGCTACCGCGCGCCTCATTACCCATTTGCTTTTTAACGTGACCCCTTACGACCCGGTCACACTGGCGCTGGCTCCCCTTGCGCTCGTTGCTGTCGGAGTGTTGGCCAGCTACATCCCGGCGCGGCGCGCCATGAAGGTTGATCCCGTGGTCGCTTTGCGTTGCGAGTAGTTCGCCCCGCGCTTCCCGTAGCTCTGGTAATCGCTCCGATTCTCACCGGATTTGTTGTTACCGGGCGCCGTCTTAAATTCATTGTGAATTCGAATCACGGGACCTGGTTGTTGGTTGGAAAACCTGGTCACCTAGGCTGGTTGACGCTGGAAGACCGATTCTGTAGCCTCACTTAAAGCCGTTCGAAAGCACTTCAATCTGGGAGGATCTCGATGAGCGCCAAGAATGGCTCCACCATCTCGCGACGTGAATTTGCGCGGCGCGCGGCCTTTGTTTCTGCCGCCGCTTCTTTCTCGCCTGCCGCTCTTGTCACCCGCGATTCTGCGGCCGCAGGCGCTGAATCGGCTCCCTTGCAAGCCCCCACGCCCAACGGGCCAAAACTCTCTCCCGAAAGCCAAGCTGAAATGGAGTCGCGTCTTCAGGCGGTCTTCGCTCAATACGGCTCGCGGCTCAGCGATGCGCAAAAATCGGACTTACGCAGAATCGCCGCCGAGGGCCAAGCCGCACTGGACCGTCTGCGTGCCTATCCCACGGATAACTCCGACGGCCCTGCGCTCTATTTAAAACCCCTGGTGGAGCGTGAGAAAAAGCCTTCGCCGGCGCCCGCCTCCGCGAAATCCACTGGCGCACCAAAGAAGTCCTGAGGAGCCTCTCTATGCCCGGCGAAGAGCTTTACTATCTCTCAGTTACGGAACTCGCGAAACGCGTCGAAGCAAAAAAGCTCTCCCCTGTCGAATTGACGCAGATCTATCTTGACCGCAGCCAAAAGCTCGGGCCGCGCTTCAATGCCTATGCAACTCTGACTCCCGAAATCGCGCTGGAGCAAGCTAAAGCGGCTGAAAAGGAAATCAAGCGTGGCCACTATCGCGGCCCGCTTCACGGCATTCCCTACGCGGCAAAAGATCTTCTCGCGGTCAAAGGCATTCCCACGAGCTGGGGTGCGAAACCTTACGCCAACCAGGTATTTGAATACAACGCTACCGTGATCGATCACCTCAAAAACGTGGGCGCGGTGATGATCGGTAAGGCCGCGATGATCGAACTCGCGGGTGGCTCGGGCTACCGGTTCGCTTCCGCTTCCTTGCAAGGCGAAGCCAAGAATCCCTGGGATCCCGCTTGCTGGACTTGCGGCTCCTCTTCCGGCTCGGGCGCTATCGTTGCGGCAGGACTTGCCGCTTTTGCCATCGGCACGGAAACTTGGGGCTCCATTGTTTGTCCTTCCGCGTTCTGCGGCGTGAGCGGGTTGCGGCCAACCTATGGCCGCGTCAGCCGCTATGGCGCTATGGCGCTCGCTCCGTCAATGGACAAAATTGGCCCGATGGCCCGCAGTGCGGAAGATTGCGCGCGCATCTTCGCCGCGATTGCGGGGCACGACCAGAAAGACCGCGGAACAATTGCCATTGATAAAGCTGCTTTTACCTACTCGCCTTCCGTCGCCGTGCGCAAGCTTCGGGTCGCTTGGCTTTCGAATGCCTGGAAATCCTTCGAGGGAGGAGCAGCCAAGCCAGTCGCGGCGGCAAAAGCTTCGCTCAAGAAAATTTTCAGTGGGATGAAAGAGGTGGCCTTGCCCGTCGGTCCATGGGAAGACGCCGCCTCTCTTATCGTGCAGGTGGAGTCGGCGGCTTCCTTCCGCCTGCTCATTCGCTCGGGAAAAATCAGCGAACTCACAGATCCGCTTGGCCAGATCTCCGGCTATTTGAACGAACAATACTCCGCCGCCGATTACCAACAAGCGCTCAAAGTGCGCGAAATCCTCCAGAAGAAGATGGACGGAATCTTTGAAACCTTCGACGTGCTGGTGGCGCCGTCACAGCCTGTTCCCGCCACCCCGCTCACGCTGAATCTGGAAACTGGGCTGTCATTCCCGGATCCCTTAGGAGCTATCGGCAATCTTTGCGGCTTGCCGGCCCTGTCGGTTCCTTGCGGTTTTACGGAGAAGAGTCTTCCGATCGGGTTGCAATTCGTGGCCGGCGCAGGAGACGACATCGCGGCGATTCAAGCGGCACGCACGTTCCAACTGCACACCGATTGGCACAAACGCCATCCGCGGATTCACTAGCGCCGTGACTCCTGCATTTAGTCACGCCAAGCCTAAGGTTAGTTCTGCTTCAAGAGTTCGTGAACGGTGCGCAGAAGCGCGCTGCGGCTGAATGGTTTTGCCAGCAATCGCACCGTGGGGTCAGTGCGCAAAGATTCCACCGCGGCCCTTTCGCTGTATCCCGACATGTACAACATGCGCAGCTTCGGACGTTGTTCCTTCAAGCGCGCGGCCAACTCCTGACCCGTCATACGCGGCATCACCATATCGGTAATCAGCAGGTCGATGGCGCCTTCATATCTCTCAACGATGCCGAGAGCTTCCATGCCGTCGCGCGCCTCAATGACCTTGTAGCCGCCAGACTCCAGAAATTCACGCGCCACTTCGCGCACGTCGCGCTCATCTTCAGTAAGCAAAATGGTACCGGTTCCGTGCGGCACGTCCGAGGTGGACGACGGCGGACTTGGCCGGTCCACCGGTTGGTCGACGCGCGGAAAATAGATCTTAAATGTGGTGCCACGTCCCAACTCACTGTAGACCCAGATAAATCCGCCGCTTTGTTTAACCACGCCATACACGGTGGCTAACCCTAATCCCGTTCCTTTGCCTTGTGCTTTGGTGGTGAAGAACGGCTCAAAAATGTGGGCCTGCGTTTCCAAGCTCATTCCTGTGCCGGTATCCGAGACGCACAAGAGCACATACCGCCCCGGCCGGACAATGGGATGCTTGTCGCTGTAAACACTGTCCAGTTCGATGTTGGATGTCTCAATGATGAGCTTACCGCCATCCGGCATTGCGTCGCGCGCATTGACCACCAGGTTCATGATGATTTGTTCCATCTGGCTGGAATCCGCGCGAATCGCTCCCAAACCGTCAGATATTCGAATGACTAATTCGATGTCCTCACCTATCAGCCGAGGCAGCAGCCGCCCCATGTCGCCGACGACATCATTCAGATTCATGACTTTGGGTTGCAGCATTTGGAGGCGGCTGAAGGCCAGGAGTTGGCGGGTCAATCCGGAGGCGCGGTCCGCAGCGCGCTCGATCTGCTCAATCTTTCGCGAATACTCGTCGGCTGGAGGCAGCACGTTGCGGAGCAGCTCGGTATGTCCTTTAATCACCATCAAAAGGTTGTTGAAATCGTGCGCCACGCCGCCTGCCAAACGGCCCACGGCTTCCATTTTTTGAGATTGTCGGAGCTGCTGTTCGAGAATATGCCGTTCGCTGACATCCTGCGCGACGATTAGGCGGACTCTCTTTCCCGAATACTCCAATTCATGAACCGTGGTCTCCACCTCGATGATCTTTCCATCCTTCTTGCGGTGTTTCCAGCGGCCGCGATAGAGTCCGTCGCCGCTGTTTTCTTTTAAGTAGTTGAGCATCTTGATTCTTTCTTCGTCGGGCCGAAAATCAAGAATGCTCATATTCTTGAACTCTTCTGGGGTATACCCGTAGACGCGAACGGCTGCTTCATTCACTTCGAGAAACCGCAGAGTCTCACGGTCAATCACCCAGGTGGGAAGAGGATTGTGGCTGAAGAGGAGCCGAAACATTTCTTCTTTCTTGCGGAGAGCATCTTCCGAGCGGCGTCGTTCGATGGCCAAGGCGATGTGGCCACCGACGGAACTCAGAAACTCAAGATCGCGCTGATCGTAAGCATTCTCGCTTTCGTAGTGTTGCACGACGAGCACTCCGATGGGTTCCGTGGGGGTCTTGAGCGGAACACCCAGCCAAGCCGGCGCCGGGGCGCCGACCAGTTCCACTTCCCCTTCGGCCGCCAGCCGATCGAATTCACGCTGCGGAATCAGCATCGGCACGCCCTTGCGGAAAACGTACGCAGAGCAGCTGTGCCCCGCCTTCTGCGGCGGCGGCGGTGCAGGGTCCACTTGGTCGACGAAGAATGGAAAGCTAAACGTGTCCGAAACCTTGTCGTGCAGGGCAACGAAGCAATTCTCCGCAGGGAGAACTTTTTTCAGCGCGCGATGAATGCCGGCAAGTAACTCATCCAGGTTGGCGGTTTCGTTCAGCGCGTGAACCACTTCGGAGATGACCTGGCGCTCCGCCTCCATCCGGCGCAGATCGGTGATATCCCGAAAATGAATAAAAATCGAGGCTATCCCTGGTCTGCCTGTGCAATCCTGGACGGTTGCACCGAACCAGCGGAAACTGCCGTCTTTGCCCTGAAGCCTGCAATGGCGTTCGATTGCTTCCTGGCTCTTTGCGGAAAGCTCGCTCAGACAGTCCACGATTCCCTTCGAATCGCTCGGGTGCAACAGCGAAAGGATGGATCTTCCCTTAAGCTCTTTGGCGGAGTAGCCAAGAAGACGGGTGACACCGGGGCTGGCAAACTGGAGAGTTCCGTCCAGGCCTAAAAATAAGGAGAAGGCATTCGCAGAATCCAGCAAGGCCGAAAACTGCTCGAGGCTGACGATCGTGCCTTGATCAGAAGTGGGGGGCAGGGCCATAGGGCTGTCGCTCGCGACACCGGTTCGTACCCGTCACACCGCGGGCGGGAATGTGCGCTTCGTCCTCCGAATGTTTGTCCGACGTTCCATCATTGCAAATTGCAGGGGACTAGCTCTTTTTTATGATACGGGATTCCTCTAATGTGGCGAGTTGATGATTGGCTTGCTGTCACCAATGAATGACGGGACGACGGGAACCACCAGTCAGAACCGCACGCCTTTGAGGCAAGGGAACGGCTGCGAATCTGGGACAGAAGCACAGGGTTCGCGTCGATTTCGCTGCGCGATCGGCGATCGCTTACTGTGCCAGATTCATGCGGCGTAATAGATCGGCAAAGCGCGGATCACCTCGCAGCGGGTCGAATCGGGGATCCACCCCGATAGTAGGTAGTCAAACTGAACGATCGCGATAGCCTTTCTCCAGCCAAGCCATCGCGTTATCTTTGTCACCGAGGACAGAATACACCGCACCCACATTCATTCCGCAAAGATAGCGCTGCTTCGCTTGGGCTATGAGCTGCCTCAGCAGTACCCGAGCCCGTTGTTTATCTCCGGCCAACGCGAAAGCGGTTGCTGTTTGCGCGACATCGCTGGGCATCTTCGCGGATGCGGCTGCCCGTTCTGCTACGGCCAGCGCCTCTTTCTGTCGCCCCAACTCCGCGTACGCAAGGGCGAGAAATGGGCTATCGTCTTCTAGTTCTTTTCCGGCTTCATCGATGGTCGCCTGATACGCGCGCGCGAAGAAAAGGAATCCAACCAAATCATCGAACTCGGCAGGCACCACCGGATCAAGATCGTAAGCTCGCCGGCAGTTCTGAATTGCTTCATCCACGCGGTGCGGCACCAGCAGGAGATAACGCGCGTAATCCAAATGGGCCAGGGGAGAGTTTGGATTCAGCTCCAGGGCTCGTCGCAGCTCCTGTTCGGCGCCCGGCCAATCCCAGTCAAAAACCAGCTTTATGAAGCCGAGCGAAGAATGCGCCTCCGCCAGCGAGTCATCGAGTTCGATCGCTTTGAGCGCAGCAGTCCTGGCCACAGGCATCACTGTCTTGGGAGCCTGATCCGGCGACGCCATATACGCAAGGGCCAAGCCTTCGTAGGCCAAAGCGTCATTAGGATCAATGGCTATGGCACGCTGAAAATGCTCAATAGCCTTCGCATTGCTTTCGACGGTGTGGTTGCGGACTTCGTATAACCCGCGCAAGTATGCTAGATGACCCTCAGGGTCAACCGGTCGCGCACGGGCAAATTCAGTTTGCTCCTCTGGGGTCAGCTTAATGCTTATCTGTTCCGCGATGGCGGTTGTGACCTCGTCTTGTAATGCCAACACATTGCGCAGTTCACCTTCATACATTTCCGCCCACAGATGCCGGTCCTGCGGCGCGGCAATCAACTGTGCCGTAATTCTCACCCGGTCACCGGAGCGCACCACCGTTCCTTCGACCACCGCGTCCACATTCAATTCCCGCGCGATCTGCGCCACCGGCTTGTGCTTGCCTTTGTACTGCATGACTGAATTTCGCGATATGACGCGCAGAGCGTGGATCTTTGCCAGATCCGTAATCAGCTCATCGGTCATCCCGTCGGCAAAATATTCCTGTTCAGGATCATGCGAAAGATTTTCCAGCGGCAAGACAGCGATGGAGTGAATCGCCACTACCCGAGTTTCCCCACGAATACTTTCGCGGAGCCGGCCAAGCGTGAGCCAAGCGACGACGATCACCGCCGTCGCAAGGGCAAGCCCTGCCATCGGCCACGGCTTCCTCCACCACGAAAGACGGGTGACTATTGGCCGTTCCTCTCCACCGGCCGCTCGCTCCTCTTCGATCTGCTTCAGGCGCTCATGGCCGTTGCGCCACCAAGCGTCAATCTCGGCCCGATAGGCGTAAATACCGGCCTTCTTTTTGTGAGGATGACGATGGACGGGCAGGCCTTCTAGTTCCCAACGCCGGACGGTGCGCTCGCTGCACCTCAAGTAGGCGGCAATTTCCTTCCACGAATCGAGCCGGTCAAGGGAGGGACGCTCGAAAGGAGTATCCCGTAAGTCGGGCATATCGCTGGGCATAGAGCAACCGTGGGGACAGGGCCAGTGGAGCGGATTTTAGCGCAGCAAGTTAGGCTTGGCAATCGTGTTTCTCTCGGATGTTTAACCGAGAACGGTCAAATGCGGTCATCCCGGAGGTGGCCGCACCTGTCTATTGCACCCTACGCGGATTCCCCATATGTTCGCCAAAAATCACGGACGATCCCATAGTGGTTCTGCAACGCTAAGGAAAGGCTCGTCCTCTGGAGGACTCAGATGCAAGATAATATGCGTAAGCTCCTTTTCACATTGCTTGCCGGGCTGCTGCTGTTCACGACGCGAAGTGCAGCCCAGTCGTTTAATTTCACTTCGATTGACGTTCCTTGCAGTGCCTGTCCCGGTGGGATCGCGCGGCGAACGGCTCTGGGAGGGATCAACCCTGCCGGGGACATTGTCGGGACCTATTCGGACGCTGTTGGCAAGCAACATGGATTCCTGTTGAGCCGTGGACAATTCACGACGATTGATGTACCCGGTGCTCTGGTCGGCGCGACGGGAAGCTTGCCCACGGTTGCCAGGGGAATCGGCCCTTCGGGAGACATTGTTGGGCAGTTCACTGCTCCTTACAACCCTCCCGTAAGCACGAGCGTCGGCTTCGATTCTCCAGCCTACTGCCCAGCGGCTGGATCGACAGCCTGCATCAAGGGCTTTCTGTACAGCCGGGGCCAGTTCTCCGCCGTGTTATTTCCCGGCCACCCGGGCGCGATTCCGGGGCGCATCGGGCCCGATGGCAGCATGTACGGTTGTTACCATGATTTCGACACCATGGGCTCCATGTTCTCCGCCGCGTGGACCCGCTTCGGCGATACGAGCATCGCGGCCAACGGTGGCGCATTGTCCGATCCGAGCCTCTCCTTTCCCAACTCCATGCATGGCGGTGCCACACCCAACGGAAGCATTGTGACCGGCTTCTACGTAGACATGGCGGCGAGCCCGAACCATACCCACGGATACTTTCTGCAAAACGGAGTCCTGCAGACCTATGACGTGCCGGACAGCAAGTTCACTGTGGTTTGGGACATCAACCCTGGCGAGGAAGCCGTGGGGACTTATATCGACCAAGCCGGCAGGCAACACGGCTTTGTACAACTACCGGACGGATCAGCGCCGATCACGCTCGATGTACCGAGTGCGCCTCCATTCAACTCTGTCCTCACTCTAGCCATGGGAATCAATCCCGGCGGAGCCATCGTTGGCCAATATCGGGATACTAGCGGCCACACGCATGGGTTCCTCACCGTTCCCGCAGAACAGTGAAGCAACAAGCTAGGAATATCGCTTCGTTTGTCCTTTTGTGACGTGCGGACCGCTTTGAGCGGAAACGAGCGCAAGAATTGCACAAATCTTTGCGGGAGCACGCCCAGGACGGCATAGCCCGGCTTCCGAGCTTCGCGGCCCTGTCTCCAGCGTGTTCCCGCTTCCCTGCCCTATTCTCCCTGTGCAGATCTCCCCTATGCGCGCGCTCTACCGGATCCACTTGCTTCTTCATCCGCTCGAAATCTCGCAGCAGGCACCCCCGCCGAGCTGGTGCCTACGAACTCCGCAGTCGGGGACTATGAGATATTGTTGCGTGAACTTCCTGAGGAGGCGACTGCGCGATGCATGACATTTGGAAAGATATGTTCGTGCTAGGGATTCCCCTGCTGGAGAAAATCTTGCGCCCTGTTGTGGTCTATGCATTCCTCGTCATCAGCCTGCGGCTGTCGGGAAAGCGCGAATTGGTGCAGCTCAATCCCTTCGATTTGGTCGTGTTGCTGACGCTGTCCAACACCGTGCAAAACGCCATCATTGGCGACGACAACAGCGTGTTGGGAGGAATCATCGGCGCTACTTCCCTGCTTGTCACCAATTTCCTGGTGGTGCGCTTTCTCTATGGGCATCGCAAGCTCGACCAGTTGGTCGAGGGAAGGGCCGACATTCTGATCGAAAACGGCAAGGTCCGAACGCAGCACCTCAAAACCGAACTCATCACCATGGCCCAACTCGAAGCCGCAGCGCGCAAACAAGGTTTTTCCTCGCTGTCGGAAGTCAATCAGTGCGTCCTCGAGCCGGGAGGCACCATGACCTTCCTGGGGAAAAAGCCGGGTACGGAAGACATCCGCCACCAGGAATTGCTCGGCAAGATGGACCGCCTGGCGCAGGAAATCGCGCTGCTGCGCGGCTCGCAGCCGCCCGCAAGAGCCTAGCTTAGTGAACGAAAAAGCCCGTTGAGGCAAATAGGATGCCGGCAATTCCAAACAGCAGTCCTCCCACCCAGAATCCTTTGCGCTTCGTGAGCAGCGTGATCGAACAAATCACCAATCCAATCTCGAGCAGTACTTCGCCTCCATCAAATCTGTCCGCTTTCCGGCCCGCCAAATCACGCTCGGCCTCCAAGTCCGTCGCCTCCTTACGAACATCCGTCTTATCTTCTTGGTAGTGCTCAAGCTGTTTGGCGTATTTCTCCCGCAGTCTCTCGCCCAATTCCTTGTCCTGCGTCGCTGCAAGCTGAATGA
This sequence comes from Candidatus Acidiferrum sp., assembly GCA_036518275.1. Lineage (GTDB taxonomy): Bacteria > Acidobacteriota > Terriglobia > Acidiferrales > UBA7541 > Acidiferrum. Next base: position 752 of record DATDNK010000109.1, on the reverse strand, counting down.
TGTCTGACGCCTGCTCCGCCGCCCGCAGATTGACGCTTTTTGTGTCGAATTGTGTCCAACGGCTGGCTGCTTTACTTTGCAGCAACAATTCTTCTGTGTGCGTTCGATGGCCTAACAAGGATACGGCGGCAACAAGCACGGCCATAATGGACATCGTGATCGACACGGGAAGAACAAGTGGATGGTCCTCGTGTTCGTGATGGGCTTCAGGAAGTTCGATGCCTTCTGGCATTCGGGTTCGCTCCTGTGGGTGAAATTCAGGCAGCGCGTTCCGCTGCAATGGCCTGTAAAGCTTCGTGAGCGGCGGCTAAGGTGCGATCGATATCCGCGGGCGTGTGTGCCGCCGAGAGGAACGCCGCCTCAAACTGCGAGGGCGCCAAAAATATTCCGCGAGCCAGCATTTCCCCGAAGAACCGCGCGTAACGCTTCGTTTCCGAACGTTTTGCGTCGGCGTAGTTCCTCACGGGCTCTGCCGTGAAGAAAAGGGTGGCCAAGGAGCCAATGGCATTGACCTGCGCCGGAATTCGGGCATCCTGCAATTCCGCGCGAAGCCCGAGAACCAGGCGCCGGGCCAACTGCTCCATCCCCTCGTACAGCCCCGGTTTTGTCAGTTGCCTCAGGGCCGCGATTCCGGCGCACATCGCCAGCGGATTCCCCGCCAGCGTTCCCGCTTGATACACGGGTCCCAGCGGCGCTACATGATTCATCAACTCGGCGCGTCCACCGTAAGCCGCCACGGGAACGCCCCCGCC